>JBFWON010000087.1:0-17687 GCA_050250515.1 Bdellovibrionales bacterium
GCAACTCCTTTAAAATTTGTTGTGGTAAATGAGTTTTTAGGCCAAGAGTGGCCTGTTTTTCAATTACCAGGAGTTGCACTGGAATATTGAATTCAGCGGACTACTTTTTGGGCCGTCGGTGCGTCATCGGCGGCGATCGAAGGGAAGTGATCTGGGGATCTTTCACCGTCCGATTTTCGGAACCAACTGGGCCCGGTCCTTGTTGGACCGGCTTAAAACCCTGGTACGGCTGGCAGTTCTAGTGTGAGGTCCTTCTTTTCATGGCGATGGTTCCAAAAATTAGGCTGTTCGATCTTCCCACCAATGCGGGTTGCCTCGAATTGGGGACAGAAAACCTTCCGAGTCACTTCAGAGAAAATGGACTTATCGATCGTTTGGTTCAGCGGGGGTATGAAGTCGAGGATCTGGGTCGTGTCGAGATTCCCGTTGAGCCACGACACAATCAACCTCCGATTCGTAATTTCCCACTCTCGCAAGAAGTATGGCGAAGGTCGGAGACTTTCCTAGAAAAACCTTTTCTGGCTCAGTCACTGAGTCTGATTTTGGGCCTCGGCGGAGATTGCAGTATGGTCGTCGGAACGACCTCGTCTGCTGCAAAGGTCTTCAAGGGCAATGTTCATCTTCTTTATTTGGATGGCGATGTTGATTCCATCGCTCCAGACCCCGAAAAGTGCATGGGAAGCGCGGGAATGGGGCTTTGGTTTCTCACTCAAAAATCAACCTATTGGGACGGCGCCCAGCTTTCCCCATCACAGATCACTGTTCTCGGAAATAAAAAGGCTCCCGATACAGATTTAGGTATTCCGTTTGTGTCTCTGGCCGAACTCAGGTGCTCAAGTATCCATCGGAAGGTGAATGAGGTCCTGGCTTCAATTCCCGCCGAAACATCGATTCTTGTGCATTTCGACGTGGACCTACTTTCGGCAGCGGAAATGCCGGCCGCTTACGCACCGAGAGACGAAGGGTTTAATCTAACAGAGGTTGAAGAAATGCTATCTACGATTTTGATGGATTCTCGGGTTAGGTACTTGGAGGTTTCCGAGTTCATGCCGAGCAAAGATCCGACCGGCCAGTCGATTCAAAAGCTAATTGGTCTAATCACGCGAAGCCTACCTAATTTGCGGTGATTGGTTTCAGGCTTTAAAAGCATAATCACGCACCCGCGGCTTTTGCAGCGGGTAGAACTTCGTGTAGGTAAGTTTCGAGTACTTCGCGCGCTTGGGCGAGCGATAGAGTCTCCGCGCTAAAGCCATGCTCTTTGATCACACGCTGGAGTTCGGCTTCGAGGGATTCTTTGGGTAAGCCGGTCGTCTCTAAAATGGTTTTGATCAGCTCTAGGCCGTGCATCCGCCCCTCCATGGGTGGTGTGTGATAACCCTATCAAAGTAAATACGGAGTAAATTGTAAAGGCTGGGTGGTCTTAGGTCGGGCGTCGAAAGACTACACGCCGCCCGCGCCAGGAGCGAAGTTCATGGGTTTGGCCCCGGGGTGTCTCTTTTTTGCCGGATTAGAGGGAGGAGCATCTGGCATGGGGGCATTGGGGCCACGCACTAAGTTCTCGAACACACCGTATTCAGGTGTCCATCGGAGCTTTACGGTGTCAGTAGGTCCGTTACGCTGTTTGGCGACGATGACCTCGGCGATGCCTTTAATCTCGGGATTGTCGCGATCGTAATAGTCCTCGCGATAAATCATCATAATGACGTCCGCATCTTGTTCGATCGACCCCGACTCACGAAGATCTGAAAGCATGGGGCGACGGTCTGAGCGGCCTTCCACACCACGATTGAGCTGAGCGAGGGCAATGACAGGGACACCCATTTCCTTTGCAATGGACTTCAGAAGCTTAGAAATTTCCGAGACCTCGCGCTCCCGGCTTTCATATTTTTGCTTCATCGACATCAACTGCAAGTAATCGATCATGATCATGTCGAGGCCATATTTAGCCTTCATTCGGCGGACTTTTGAGCGAATATCGAAGGGCGAAACACCAGAGGTGTCATCGATAAAAAGGCCGGTGTCGCTAATAGACGCCGCCGTGTTAATTAGGCGAGGCCAGGCCTGATCCTCGATTTTTCCAATCCGCAAATCACCCAGCCGAATCTTAGAAGCACTGGCGAGCAAACGAACCATCACTTGCTCTTTACCCATCTCAACCGAAAAATAGGCCACCTTTTTCTTTTCATTGAGAGCCGCGTGCAAGGCGATATTGAGAGACAGCGCCGTCTTACCCATGGAAGGACGAGCGGCCAGAATGGTCAATTCCCCGGGGTGGAAACCAGCCAAGAGTTCATCGAGTTCCAAAAACCCGGAAGGAACCCCCGTGACGGAGAGTTTGTTTGTGTACAGGCTTTCGATTTTTTCTAAGCTGAGTTTGACCAATTCTGTGGCGTCGACCAACCCGGTAGAAACCTTAGTTTCCGCCAATTGAAACACTTTGGCTTCCATGGAGTCGAGGAAGGCATCCACGTTTTCAAACTCTTGCGTGTAGGCTTTGTCCGCAAACTCTTGGCTCGCCAAAATCACTTTTCGTAACAAAGATTTTTCCTGCACGATTTTGGAGTAAGTTGTGATGTTGGCGGTGGAAGGAGTTTGGTCAATCAGTTCGGCTAAGTAAGCGGGGCCGCCCAAAGTTTCAAGCTCACCTTTTTCCATTAGAAAATTAGAGACTGTCACTAAGTCGGCCGGCATTTCTCGTCGGCGGAGTTCGCGAATGGCCGCATAAATTTTGCGGTGAGCAGGTTTATAGAAATCGTCTTCCGTCAGATACTCGGCGACTTCGTCCCACGCATCGTGCTCAAGCATGAGTCCGCCAAGAATAGACTTCTCAGCGTCAATATTCTGAGGAGGTAACCGATTTTCCATTGCACCCTAAAAGTTAAGCGGGCTCGATACGAGGTGATTCACTAGATGGCCCGCCGATGTCGTAACAGTGGCAGCTAGACTCTATTTCTCACTCGAATTCGGTAACTATCAATCTTTTTCTTGAGGGTGTTGCGGTTGATACCAAGCATCCTAGCTGTTTTGACCTGATTGCCATTATAGACTCTCAGCGCAAGCTCGATAAGGGGCTTCTCCACCTGTTCTAAAACGATTTTGTGCAAACCGTCCAATTCGACCTGGGCCTCCTGCTGCTGTTGAAAAAGAACTTCCAACTTACTACGCACCAATTTTTCCAAACTGACGGTTTGCAGATTCGCGACCAAAAGACTGTCGGGATTGTTTGCAGTAGGCATCATCTTTAGCTGGCTCCCATTTCTTCGAGACAAATGGTTCTAAAGTAAAATCCGAAAGCGGTCAAACCCCGCGCTCAGTTTCTGGCCAAATATATTTATGAAGTTGGACTTGCAATCGCGCGGAAGACCGCTGGCTCAATATCTTTTCCGCCAGCCAGCGTTCACTAATTTTTTTGAATGATGGGCTGTATAAAACGTTGGTTTTTTCAAAAAGTTTATTTTCTTTTGCGAAATTCTCTGCCCACCCAAAATCTTTTTCCGAACAGATGACAAATTTGAATTCGGTCTCCCAGTTTGCGTAACGAAGGTTTCCGCGACAAAAACGATCGGGCTCCCCGCTATCTGGAGTTTTCACATCAATGATTTTTCGCACACGCGGATCGACGGCCTCACAGTCGCGATCGCCGCTGGTCTCAAGCGAAACAACAAGTTCATGATCGCACAAAGATTTTAAAAAGGTCGGAATGAGCGGTTGAAGCAACGGCTCGCCGCCGGTCACACAAACGTGCCGGGTGCTGTAGCTTAAAACCTTTTTCAGTAGGTCTTGGGGCGCCCACCAATCGCCTTCATGGTAGGCGTATTGGGTGTCACAATACGTGCAACGCAAATGGCAGCCACTGGTGCGTACAAACACGGTTGGAAAGCCTGTGAAAGAAGACTCTCCTTGGATGCTGTGGAAGATTTCATTGATCTTAATGGCGTCATTTCGTTCTAAACTCATACCTAGGTCGAGACTGTTACTATAGACATTCGGGCAAATCCAGACTTTCTGCTCTTATGTGAAGTTGTTAAACTGCTGTAATGAAACGTTTATTCGACCGACACAGAGGCGACCTGCGAGGTCTGGCGTGGTTGGCTTTGGCGGTCTTTGTCGCCTGCGCCTTAGCCAGCTATTCTCCGCGTGACCCATCCTTTAATTCCTTCGTACAAGGGGTCAAGCCCGGCAACTGGTGCGGGTATGTGGGAGCCTTTTTGGCCGACCTGCTTTATCAGGGCTTGGGGATTGCGGCCTGGATTCTGGTGGTCGGCGCCGCCCGCCAGTCGTTCTTTGCCTTTCGAGGGGCATTATTGCCCAGAGATTTTTCGAGATGGTGGTTGGATTTGGTTTTGATCCTCAACCTGTCGTGCCTTTTGCGCCTTCACTTGGGCAAAATCGAATTTTTTGGAGGTCATCTTAAGCTTTCAGGTTGGATCGGACAGATTTTAACGGAGGCCCTTTTAAGGGCGATGAATCCAATCGGTCTCGGAATAGTGCTGTGGAGTCTATTTGCTGGACTCACGATCTTTTACTTAGACCGAACATGGTCTGAGATTTTGTACGAGCCGGTCTCGCGCATCGTTGGCCTTGGGCGCTGGTTCAACGCACGGGCACTTTCCACGTGGAAAGCTTTGAGCACGCCCTCACCCAAAGTGGTCAAGCCGACGGCTCCCAAAATCAAGGAAACGCCGACCGACCCCGTTCAGAAAATTTTCAAACTGGCTGCACCAGAGGCTCCTCCCCCAACTCCGACAAAAGAAGACGAAGGTTTGGCGGCGCCGTTGACCGGATTTTTCACCGACCAAATCAAGGCCCGAATCACCCAGTCCCCGAAAGTCCGAATGCCCAAGGTGGCGCGCCGGGTGGCCAATTGGGAGCTACCGAAGATGACGCTTTTGGAGGACCCTCCCGAGTCGCGCGCTCGCCTCGATGAGCGCGAAATTAAATTGAAGGCTCGCCTTTTAGCCGAAAAGTTGGCGCAGTTTTCAGTGCGAGGAGAGGTGGTAGGCATTAAACCCGGCCCGGCGGTAACTATGTTTGAGTACAAGCCGGCCCCAGATGTGAAAATCAGTAAGATCACCGAGCTGGCGGATGATTTGTCCTTGGCGCTGAGTTCTGAATCGGTGCGGATCATTGCTCCTATTCCGGGCCGTGATGTGGTGGGAATTGAAACGTCCAACTCGCAGCGAGAATCCGTTTATCTTAAAGATTTGATTGGGCAGGATTCTTTCTGGCAGGAGGACATGCGTCTGCCTGTTCCTCTTGGTCGAAAAGCCGACGGCGAACCACGAATTGTGGATTTAAGAAAAATGCCGCATCTATTGGTGGCTGGCACCACGGGCTCAGGAAAATCCGTTTTTGTGGTGTCGATGATCACCGGATTGTTGTTTCGTCACTCCCCTAAAACCTTAAAATTGATCTTAGTCGACCCGAAGCAAGTGGATCTGGCGGCCTTCAACGATCTTCCTCATCTTATTATGCCACCGATTCGGGAGGCCAAGAAGGCTGTGGGCGCTTTGCGCTGGGCTATTAAAGAAATGGAAAAGCGCTATCGATCCATGTCGAAGTTCGGCGCCCGTGGCCTGGAGTCCTACAATGAAATGATGGAAGGTTTGGAAAGCGACAAACGCCAGGAGCATCAGGACATCAACACGGCCTTCGAACACGCCTATCACCCAGAGAGCTACTATTTTGAACCATTGCCCTACATCGTAATTGTGGTGGAAGAGTTCGGCGATTTGATGGCGGTCGACAAAGTGAATGTCGAACAAGCTGTGGTGCGATTGGCGCAAATGGCCCGCGCTTGCGGCATTCATCTTGTGCTCGCGATGCAGTCGCCACGTAAAGACGTGGTCACGGGACTGATCAAAACCAACATTCCAGGGCGAATCAGCTTTAAAGTGGCGAGCAAAATGGATTCTCGAATTATTTTGGACGAAGGCGGAGCGGAACGACTGCTCGCTCGCGGGGATATGCTGTTCTTAGCGCCCGGAGTGGCCAAGCCGGAACGGCATCATGGCCCGTTCTTAACGGAGTATGAAATCAATCAGGTGGTGGGCAGTTGGCGCAGACAAGGGGAGCCCGAGTACAATCCGGTCGCTATGCGTGCGATTGAAGGTTCGGGTGGCGGGATTGCGTTTGATGGCGATGTGGATGAAGGTGGCGACTTTATGGATGGAGATGCGGCGGATAAAGATGATCGCTATGACGAAGTCCTCGCATGGGCGGCGGAGCAAAAAGAGGTCAGTGCTTCGTTGCTTCAGCGCAAATTCCGTCTCGGCTACCCTCGCGCGGCCCGTATGATTGAAATTTTCGAATCCGAAGGCGTCGTCGGCCCGGCCAATGGCTCAAAGCCTCGTCAGGTTTTGATTTCGAGCCTGAAGTGACTTAAGCAGGAACAGCGTCGCGTTATTGACGCTTTGCCTCGAAAGACGATACTCAATTCATATGTGGTGGATTCTCTCCATGGTGTTGGGCGTGTCATACGGGATGGACTCGGTCACCAATGCCATTCAGCAAGCGCAAAAAATGGCCCTTAAGAAAAATCGCCGCGAAGCCTGTGCGCTTTTGAATCGCACCTGGAAAACAACCCCAAGCCAAAACCATAGCCGACAAAAAATAGTCGATAGTCTTCAACGAATCTCGCAGGTTTTTTTCACGGACAAGGGTCAGCGACTGTACGAGGCGGGGCAGGTTCAGGTATTTGACAATCCAGATATGGCGCTGAACCAGTTGCGTGAGGCCCAATCACTTGAAGACGAGAACATCTTGGTGCTCTCTCAAATGGCCCGCGCCCAGATCGTGAAGAAAGATTGTGACACGGCTCTGGTTACCTTAGAGATGGCTCGTACTTTGAATCCGTTTGCTAACGAGCCCAGTTTGCTCGAGCTTCGAGCGCTTTACTGTGCCAAACGTTTTGAAATTTTCCGCGATAAGTTGAAAGTGATGCAGTCAAGCGACAAATGGGATCAAGCTTTTGGCAACTATTTGAGTGCGCAAGATTCTCTTCGCAATAAGGCTTCTCACAAGGCCTATGAGATTTTGATGAAGGTCACTGAGGAGTTCCCGGCCTTTCCTGAGGCTTTCTATTATTTGGCGCGCGCGAGTCAGGAACTGGAGAAAGATGCGGTTCCCTACATGCAGAAATATTCGATTCTTTGTAAGGGCGTGACCCTAAGAGAGAAAAAGAAGTTTTCCTACGAACCTCACCTTTGCGAACATATGAAGGAAGTGGACGATGAGTTGGCGTCTGTTGCTCGCGATTATTAGTCTGTTCTGGGTGGGAGGCTGTGGTGTCAAGGGTGACCCGTTGCCGCCAGAAAAACCAGCCGAGCTCGGCCGCGGTCGCCCGACCTATAAACGTGCGACGGAAAGCATCGAAGTGAAGCGTCGCCGTTACCAAGAAGATGAAGACGAAACGGACACAGACGAAGAAGAACGGGAGTCAGATGAGGATTGAGGGAATCGTTACGGCCTTAGCGACTCCGTTTTTAAATCAGGAAGTGGATTTTGGTTCCTTTGACAAATTGGTCGCGACGCAAGTGGATGCGGGCGTGCATGGATTTGTGGTGGGTGGCACCACGGCCGAGAGTCCCACGTTGACCGAGATAGAGATTCAGCAGTTATTCGAGCGAACTCGAAATTTAGCGGGCAGCGATTTGTCGATTTTGGTGGGTACTGGATCGAATAGTACAACGAAGACGGTTCAAACCACTCGGCATGCGGCCGAATGGGGTGCGCGCGGGGCGCTAGTGGTCGTCCCCTATTATAATAAACCGCCGCAAAGAGGACTCTACAGTCATTTTATGTCGGTGGCCGATGCATCTCCGATTCCGATTGTTTTATACAACGTGCCCGGACGAACAATCACAGCGTTGGAGCTTGAGACCATTCTAAAACTTGCCGAACACCCCAATATCGTCGGCATAAAAGAGGCCAGCGGCGACTTGAATTTGGTTCGTCAATTGGTGGCCGCCCAGTTAAAGGATTTCGTCTTGCTCTCGGGTGATGATGCGACCTGGGGGGAATTTGTGGCTGAGGGAGGCCAAGGCGTAATCTCAGTGATCTCTCATCTTCTGGCCGAACCCATGGTTAAGATTTGGCAGTCGGCAAAGAAGGGCGACTTGGAATCCGCCAAAGGGTTTCAAACAAAATATGCCGATCTCTTGTCAGGTTTGTACTGCGAGGCCAATCCAATTCCACTGAAGGCCGCGCTTCATTTTCAAGGCGTATTCAAGACAGACGAAATGCGCCTGCCCTTGATGCCCCTTGATGAAAATCTGCACCTGGAACTAAAAAAATGTCTAAGCGCGCACGGTCTACTTTAAAAATTTTGCTCGTCGGCTCGAAAGGTCGAATGGGGCGCGAAGTGTCCAGACTTCGCGGGGTCAAAGTCGTGGCTCGGGCCAATGACCCCTCCGACTGGGACCAGCTCCGCCCGCAGGGCATTGATGTCGTGATCGATTTTTCTTTGCCGGAGGGACTCAATCAGGCTTTGGATTGGTGCCTCAAGTATAAGAGACCCTTGGTTTCCGGAACGACGGGCCTCAGTCCTTCGCTTAGGCGTAAGTTGCGGCGAGTCGCAAAGCGTGTTCCCGTGCTCTATTCAGCCAATATGAGTTTAGGAATAGCGGCGTTAAATCAAATGATAAGAAGCTTGGGTCCCCTCGCCAGTTGGCGCTTTGAAATTTCCGAAATCCACCATAAGCGAAAGAAGGACAAACCGAGCGGCACCGCTTTGCTTTTAGCCGAACAGCTTCAATCGGCCACAGGCCGCAAACCGAGTCAAATCGTCAGCTATCGAAAAGGGGATGTGGTTGGTATTCATACGCTTTTGGCCGCCAGTCCAGATGAGTCCATCAGCCTTAACCATACGGCAAAGAAGCGCCGGATTTTCGCCTCTGGAGCGGTCCATGCGGCCCGCTGGCTAATTGACAAAGGTAAACCTGGACTCTATGACTTATCCGACCTCTACCAAACGAAATGAAGGAGCCTAGCGGCTATGCAGTTCTATATAGACTCAGCTGATATTGAAGAAATTCGCCAAGCCAATCGTCGAGGTTGGGTGGACGGCGTTACGACCAATCCCACTTTGGTTGCTAAGACGGGTCGACGACACGAAGAAGTGATCAAAGATATCTGCAATGAGGTTTCGGGTCTGGTATCGGCCGAAGTGCTGAGTTTGCAAGCAGACGAAATGGTTCGAGAGGGTCTGGAACTCGCCAAGATCGCCGACAATGTGGTGGTGAAAATCCCCATGTGCGAAGAGGGACTGATCGCCGTTCGCCGGCTCGCTTCCGACGGAATCAAGACCAACGTCACGTTGGTCTTTTCTCCTCTCCAAGCCCTGTTAGTTGCAAAAGCGGGCGCCACCCTGGTCAGTCCTTTTGTTGGGCGTTTAGATGATATATCCAACGATGGAATGGCTTTGATTAGTCAGATTACTCAGATTTTTCAGAACTACTCACTGAGTACTCAGGTTCTGGTGGCCAGTGTTCGTCACCCGATTCACATTTTGGATGCCGCAATGACGGCGGCGGATATCGTCACGGTCCCGTACAAAGTCCTGCAGCAGATCGTCAATCATCCTTTGACCGACAAAGGAATCGCACAATTCTTGAAAGACGCCCAGAACGTGCCAAAATAACGGGATGATTTCCCGTTTTATTTGGACACTGGGATTTGTTTTACTGGGTGGCTGCGCCTCCATCACCGCGCCACGTGAATCCGTTCGAATCCCCGATGTACAAGGCTCGCTCAATCAGATTCGCGCGGCTGTCATGTCAGCCATTCCGATTGGACAAAGGTCGGTGAGTGCGAATGGTCGGGTCATTCTTTCCAAACATTTTTTGCCGGCAGGAGATCAGTATCGAAATGCCGCAGATGCGGTTCAAAGATACTACGCCCAGTTTTCGATTCTAGGGGACCGGCGTCCCTATGAAGTTCAGATCGTTGTAGTGCATGAAAAGCGCGTGCTGAGAGGCGAAAGCTTTACCTACGTCGTGGATTATTACGACATGCTTCAAGCCAAAGAACTGGAGCGTCGATTTCAAGAAGAGCTCACCAAACGTCGCGAAGATCGCAACATCATTGACGATTTTAGAGTATTCTAACTAGACTATTCATGACTGCTCACCTTCAAGGATGAAGAGAATGACGGCCAGGTTGGCGACGAAAAGATCTTCCTATTATTGGAGTCCAAGGCTCGCGGCTGCATTTGTTATTCTCGCTCCCGCCTCTCTTCATAAAATTGATTTTCGCGCCGTGTTTGATAAAGGCCTGTCGCTTGGCGCCTACAAGTCCTCGCCGGCCTATGCAGCACTTGAAGATATCCGAAACAATTACGACACGTCGGCATCGCCGGAGCCCAAGAGTGGATATATAAAATTAGCGGCCGGTACTGTTAGCAACGTTCAACTGGATGAGTCTCGCGTTCGCATAATCAGTCTCGAAGGTTTGGTGGTTCGATCGGCTCGTCCCGATGAACCTCGACCTTTCCGTGTGGCCGGAGAATCCCCGGTTCGACAAATGAAACCGGTTTCAATTATGGCCAACGGACAACTGCTGCCGATGTCCGTTCGCAAAGAAGTATTGCGTCGCCAATATGAGGAGGAAGGGATCAAGATCCTTTCCGCGAGTCCGGCGGCCTTGGCTGAGAAACTGGTGCGCTCGGAACTTGTGGCCGCACCGACTCAAGGCGCGGATGAGCGACGAATCCCAACCCATACGGGGCAGTCCATTTTAGTCGCCGGCCAAACACCACCGGCCCCCCCATCTCCTGAGGCCGAACAACCTTCGCCGACCACGGAGGTGGCCAACCTTTCGGCCGTCAAATCAAATCCGGAGCAACTTCGTCCACTCTGGTTGACCGGGCAAGTGGAAATGACGGGTGGCCTCGCTTGGGTGGGCCATCAAACTCGATTGAGACTTCGCCGCATTCACCGTGGCGAAACTCATGAAAAAGGTCAGATCTGGATCACGGAAGGTCGTTTTGAAATCTATGTGAAGAGTGCGGAAGGAGTTCTACTCGCCGAGCTTGAATCCACGGAAGGTCGAATCATTGGGCGTGGTGAGTACAACTTGGTCCAACTGAAAGACATTCCTTCGAAGGGCAATCGAGTTGAGGATTTGCGAATCTCTTTAAGACCCACAACTGAAGGCGCGGCCATTCGGGCGGTTTCGGGCTACTCTTATGGACAAAGAATGATGCCGGTCCCAACGGCCAAGGTATCGGTGGAAGGATACACCGACGCGCAAAAAGTAAATGACGAGGGAGTTGTCGCGGATTCCAGTTTGCGTCGTGATTCAAGCTTTGTTGTGCAAGCCGAAGCCCCGGGGCACTGGCCAAGCCTTTCGGTCGCGCAAGCCGCGAGAGCGCAAGACGTCAGGCTTTATTCCAAAGATATGATACAGGCGCTCATCAATCTGACGAACGAGGCCAAGATGGACCGTCGTGAATCGGAGGAGATGGCGATCGTTTGGGGACGAGTCACCCGTGAGGGGAAAGAAGTTGCGGGTGTGCAAGTTCAAATGGCCGGTGCCTATAAGCCGATCTATATAAATGATAATTACATCCCCGATATGAATCTCACTTCAACTTCGACCACGGGTCTTTTTGCTTTCTTAAGAGTGAAGGCTGGCGTGCAGGCGGTTCGGCCAAAGATTGAAGGCAAGACCTATCCGGCCCAAATTTTCCCAACGGAAAATGGACATATTAGTTACGTTGAAATGGATCTGGCCGAAAACCTAGTCACCCGATTCGATGTGGTAGATGCCTTAACTCGCGAGCAGGCACCTGCGGCTCGCATCCGCATGTTGGGGAGCGAGGAGTTCGCCTCGGTCGATCCTGACTCGCTCTTAGAATATGCGAATGGTGCCAATCCTTTTATGGTCGAAGTCGAAGCGGGATTTGATTACGAAGTCAGTCGCATGACTTTGGTCGGACATCCGCACGATGTGGCTGTTCCTCTCGTGCGACGGACTTGGTTGGCCAACCTAATCACGAAGAATAATCTTTTGATTCTACCGGGTCGTGGATTTGTTGTCGGGTACGTCGACGAAGGTGGCTATGACGTCGAGATGACGGGTTACCAGCGCGATGAGAGAAACCAGATCTTTTACTTCGACGCCAATGGTGAGATCGTTCCGTCAAAAACGGGAGTGGTCGGCGGCGGATTTATAATTGTCAATGCGCCCGTAGGCCTACAAACGTTGTTTATCCATCCGCGTGGAGGACAACAGGTACTGAGCCAGGTCGTGGTGGCCGAACCGGAATATGTTCACGTTGTTGTTCACTCATCCGCGGCGACGGACTGAGCTTTTACTTGGCGCCAAGAGCCTTTCGCCAACGGATTGATCCCGATTTTTATCAGGTACGTAAATCTTCAATCCCCGCGGCAATCGAACATTTTTACGGACCGCCCGATTTAGATCGGGGTTAAAATCGAGCAGAGTGGATCGATCTACATTGGACATTTTAACGACTCGCGCCGCCCGCATGCTGCGTCCTAGACGAATCATCTCGTGACGTTGCTTGGGTTCGCGCAAGAGGTTTGGGAAAAGCGCATCCTGATATTTTTCGGCGTGCAAGGCCGCGAGAAAGCAGGCGAAAAAGTTGCTCGAGGCAAACTTAAATTCTCCCCGATGATAGCGTTCGATAACCACCCCTAGGTCGCGAGATTGTGCGGCTTTGAGAGCCTTTTGCAGATTTCCACTGCCGTTGTTGTAGGCTGTGACCGCCAACGGCCAAGAACCAAACTGGCGGGCATAAGAGCGAAGGATACGGGCGGCGGCCGCCGTGGCTTTCAAGGGCGAATTGCGTTCGTCGACATCGGAATCCACCCGTAGATAGGATTTTCCGGTTTCCGGCATAATTTGCCAAATCCCACTGGCGCCCACTTTGGAATAGGCCTTCGTATTAAAGCTGCTCTCCACAAAAGGAAGTCGAGTTAATTCCGTCGGAAGTTGCCGGGCCCTAAACTCAGACTCCATGTGTGGCAAATAGCGGGTTGAAACTTGCAATCCACTCACAAAGAAATCCTTTTGACCCAACTGACTGCGAATGTTTTCAGCCGCCTCGCGAAAGACTTTCTGTCTTCGCCCCGGCACCACGCTCAATAATTTGTTGAGCGCCACTTCCATGTTGTTCATGTGCCGAAAGGATTTTCGCTTGGATAGACGAAGGAGTGCCCGGCGAATTTTGGCCATTTCGCGATTAGCTCCGTCGGTAGCCCGCTTTCGCCTCAACCAAAGGGGACCCTTCCCGTTGTTGATGATCGCGCGGGCATCGTACACGCGGTAGATTAGCCACGGGTAGCGGGCGTGATGAATGATGTGGTGGGCCTCACCGTAGACCGTGTAGATATCGAACCAGAAGCTCACGCGCTCAGCTAGGAGCGGCGGCACACTGAATTCCTCTGAAATGCGGTCCTGGGCGTCCGTTAGCACCATTTGTTTTCGAACGGCTCGTCGGTGCCGCTCCTCGGGTGTGGGTGGCTGGCTTCTTGGGGCTGATAAGGGAGGCTCAATTTCCGGCAACTGGGTGAGAGGAAAGCTCTCAAAGGCAAATGATGACCAGCTGACAAGCAAACTGGCGACCAGGAAGAGGTTAAAATGCGCTCGAAGCTGAAATATAAACACGTGCCTCAGTGCAGCAAATTTGAGGCCATGCATTTGCGGGTAAAATCAATGATTTCGCTTAATTATCCTGTCTAACCGGGGGCCTTTTTTGTCACCGGTCCCTGGTAGGACGTGGTGTCTAATCGGATATGGCTTCCCTTTTATTTTGAGATGAGTTTATCCTTGATCCCGAATTCCTGGACTCGGAGTGGAGGAGCACATGTCAGACGTTCTGGTTGTCACAAGCAAAGTTAAGAAATTCATTAAAGATAAAGGCGGATGCAACACCTCAGCTGAAACTATTGACGTTTTGAGTAAGGCCGTTGAGCGCCTATGTCAAAAAGGTGTGGATAGCGCGAAGGCTGACGGTCGCAAAACCGTTATGGCCCGCGATATCGTCATCGATCACTTATAGTAGCCTTAATCTCAAATTTTGGGCCGAAAGAGGGAGCCGAAGTGGTCTCCCTTTTTTGTTTCAATTTGAAGCGAGGCGCAAGTTCTCTGCGCCGGACGGGGCCGGGTTATGATAGGTTTAGAACAGTAGCCCAGCCGATTCGTTGCTAGTACGTAGGGTCACCTAAATCCGTTCTTTTTTGGGGGATAGCCTTGTACGTCATCACGTTGGCCGTTTTGGCATTTACATTTTCACATCAGGTCCACGCCGAATCTGGTTCTCTAACCGATTACGACATGCAGGAAATTTTTGAGGATTTTGCCGGCGAGAGTTCGGCGGCCCAACATAGTGGAATGGAAGAGAGTGGTCGCTCCGGTTTCGACAGCCATATGGAAGCGGATCCCAGTGAATTCGAGGATCGTGGATCCTTCTCCGCCGGCCCAACGCCAGAGCCCGAGCGCGAATATCCAAAACCAGTTTCGATAGATGATTTGGACTCGAAACACCAATCACCTTATCGGATTTCATCAAAGGCGAGTGGCAAAAGCAGCAAGGCCAAGCGGCCCTCCACAAAGAAGCGCAAAAGAACTGTGGCGAACAGTCGGCGTTCGCGTCGCTAAGATCCAATCAGTTTTAGGAATTCTTCCCAATCAAGAATTTTAACCCCAAGGGCTTCCGCTTTTTCTAATTTCGATCCGGCCTCGGCCCCGGCCAGAACGTAGTGAGTTTGCTTGCTCACGGAACCCGCACTTTTCCCGCCCAACTGGGTAATTAAGTCTTTGATTTCGTCTCGAGAGCGCGGGAGGGTCCCCGTGATGACAATGTTGAGCCCCTTTAACGGCTGAGGACCACCGGCCCGCGCTGGCTTGGCTATCGATACACCGTTTTGAATGAGCTTCTTCACTTCGCTGTGAAAACTCTTTTCTTTGAGTTTGCTGACGATCGACTCGGCCACTTTGGGACCAATGTCTTCAATCCCAAGAAGTTCTTCCTCTCCGGCCTCTAGGAACTTTTCAATGGTCCCGAAGTGACTGGCCAAAGACTTGGCCGTTTGTTCGCCGACATAGCGAATTCCGAGTGCATAGATAAATCGAGCGAGCGAAGTGTTGCGACTGGCCTCTAGGCTTTCGATCAATATTTGGGAGGACCGCTCACCTTGCCGGGGGAGAGTGAGGATTTTTTCTTGCGTCAGTTTGTAGAGGTCCGAGAAGGATTTGACCAACCCAGCTGCGGTCAGTTGTTCGATGATCTTGTCCCCGAGTTTTTCTATGTTCATGGCCCGCCGGGAGGCAAAGTGTTTAAGGGATTCATCTAAAATCGCCGGGCAAAACGCATTCACACAACGAGCGACGATCTCCTCGACCGGGTGAACCACGGGCTCTCCACACACCGGGCAATGGGTGGGCATCCTAAATTTTTTGGCGGACTTAGGCCTTTTTGAAAGATCGACGGAAACCACTTCGGGGATGACATCGCCGGCCCGCTGGACAACAACTGTGTCGCCTGGGCGCACGTCTTTGCGCTCGATTTCAGACTGATTATGCAGAGTCGCGTGGGTGACTTGAACCCCGCCCACCTTAACGGGTGTCATCACCGCGACAGGAGTCAATGCGCCGGTACGCCCCACCTGCACGATAATTTTTTCGATCACAGTTCGAGCCTGTTCAGGTGGAAATTTCGCGGCCGTGGCCCAGCGGGGACTTCGCGCGACAGTTCCCAACTGATCTTGGGTAGCGAACGAGTTGACCTTGATGACCACACCATCGATATCAAATGGAAGCTCATGTCGAATCTGTTGAATGACTTCGTAGTACTCCAAGGCTTCGTCGATGCCGTTGCAAATGGCCGCAAGACGCAGATTGGATAGGTTTTTAGCGCCCAGCTTGGATTTGATTTGATTCCATTTTCCAACGTGCAAGCAGGGCAAGCCCAACTCTTGCAGCTGTTCAAACCACTCTTCTTGTGTGGCGGGTTTGAGACCCTCTAACACGCCAGGGGCATAACAAAAAATTCGAAGCGGGCGCGAAGCCGTGATCTTGGGATCCAACTGACGAATGGATCCGGCCGCCGCATTCCGAGGATTGGCAAATGTCGCTTCGCCGTCCTCCTGTTGTCGGTCATTCAGATTGGCAAAGTCTTTTTTAAGCATTAAGACTTCACCCCGAACTTCGAGCAACTGGGGCGCTTTGCCCTTCAACTGCAAGGGAACCGAGCGAACGGTTCGGATATTGGCTAAAACGTTTTCGCCAACAGTTCCATCGCCCCGGGTCAGAGCGCCGACCAGTTGGCCTTTTTCGTAGATAAGCTCTACGGCTAAGCCATCGAACTTAAGTTCACAAAAATACTCTATGGTTTTGTCGGATTCTAAAAATTTTTTCACACGCTCATCGAATTGCCGAAGCTCGTCGAGCGAGTAAGTGTTCGACAAGGACAACATGGGCTTTCGGTGTGCCGCCTTGGTGAATTCGTCTTGAGGGGCCCCACCCACTCTTTGGCTGGGGGATTCAGGCGATAGGAGCTCTGGATATTGAGCTTCGAGGTCTTGAATCTCGCGGAACAGCTTATCGTATTCGAAATCCGAAATGACGGGCTGGTTCAATACGAAATAGGAAAAATCATGCTCCCGAACTTGCTCGCGGAGCTGCTGGAGTCGACGGATGACTTCTTTGGGTGCGGCCATAGGCAGGAAATTAGCATTCGCACGCGGAGCTGGCTAACTGATGCTTGCCTGCGGCGCGGCTTTCCGGTTAGAAGAAGACAAATTTTCCAAGGATTCCAAATGATTTCAGAAGCCGAAGTTCAGCGCGTGGCCCACTTAGCTCGCATCACCCTGACAGAGGCCGAAGCCAAGGAGCTCGCCGCCCAGCTCTCTTCCGTCTTGCATAATTTTGAGCAGATCAAGTCGGTCCCTACTGAGGGTGTAGAGCCCTTGGTAACAGCCACCGATATGGTGGCCGTATGGCGAGAAGACAAAGTCGAAAACTGGGCGAATACCGAGGCGGCTCTGGCGAATGCCCCAGAGACCATGGGCAACTTATTTCGCGTTCCACCGGTGGTGGGCTAATGGACATCATCCATCAAACCATCACGGGACTTCGGGACGCCATCCGCTCTAAGAAAACATCGGCCGAAGAAGTCATGAAAGCGTACCTTGGCCAGGCCGAGAAATTAAATCCGAAGCTGAATGCTTTCGTGCGGCTCAACGACCGGGCGCTCGAACAGGCTCGTCAGGTTGACAAGAAAATCGCTGCGGGACAAGACGTGGGACCACTAGGTGGAATCCCCGTGGCCATCAAAGACATGCTTTGCACAAAAGGTCTTACGACCACGGCGTCCTCTAAGATTTTAGAAAACTTTGTCCCGCCCTACTCGGCCACGGTTGTCGAGAGATTGGAAAAAGCGGGGGCCATTACCATTGGTAAGGCCAATCAAGATGAATTCGCCATGGGCTCAAGTACCGAAAACTCGGCTTTTGGAGTTTCGCGCAATCCGTGGAACCAGGACTGCGTAGCCGGTGGATCGAGTGGTGGATCGGCGGTCGCCGTGGCGGCGCGCATGGCCCCGGCTGCCATCGGGACCGATACGGGTGGATCAATTCGCCAGCCGGCTTCGTTTTGCGGAATTGTCGGAATGAAGCCCACGTATGGACGCGTAAGTCGATACGGTATTGTGGCTTTTGCCT
>JBFWON010000088.1:0-17616 GCA_050250515.1 Bdellovibrionales bacterium
GCGAAGTCGGGTCCTCTTTGAATTTTTCTCGAAGCTTGGCAATCTCAACCGAAAGTCGCACCAATTTTTTAAATGCCAGCTGAGCCATAACGGCGGCCGGCCGAATCAAGGGAACAATGCTCTCTGCATTGCCTTGTTGGAGAAAAAACAGCATGCGCTCAAAATCCACTCGACCCTTAACCAATGTGGGTGCGACGGGCATATGGCGATGGTTGGTCAGGCGGTCTTTCTCGGTCACTAAGCGCACCACTTCGTCATCGTGACTGAAGGCTTTATCGGATCTCAGATAAAACTCACGATTGATCTCAGTCAGCCAATTTTCACAAAGCGCGCTCTTAGGCTCCTCTGCTTGAACATTCCACAAAGAGAGAGCAAAAATTATTCGCAATCCAAGACGCCAAACCATTTCTAGACCACCCTAATTGAAACTGAATCGAATAAGATCTCGATTCAGCAAATCATGGGCCAGGAACGACCAGGACCGCGCAATCCGTCAAATGGTTTCAAAATAATCGAGATCTTCGCCGTAGGTTTCTCGCAAGAAGTACAGTGCGGTGAAGGCAATCACCATCACGCCGGCCCCAACAACCCAAACGGCTGTGATTGTGCCCAGCGGTCCTTGTAGCGCTTTAAAAGACAAGGTCACCGGCACAACCGAACCCCGAACAAAATTGGGAACTGTGGTCGCAACCGTCGCGCGGATGTTAGTGCCAAACTGTTCGGCCCCGATGGTGACAAAGACGGCCCAATAGCCCGCCGAAAATCCAATTGCCGCACACAAAGCGTAGAACTCATTCACGCTCCAACCACTCTGACGTACGTAAACCACAATGAGTAACGACATCAAAGTGAGGAACACCAATACCGATTGGCGCCGACTCTTAAGCCACTGGCTTAGGAGACCTGAGGAGAGATCTCCTAGCGAAAGACCTATGTAGCTCCACATAATGGACTTGCTTCCGGTTGGAATTCCATCGACTCCAAGCTCACGGGAAAGTTCTGGCGCAAACGTGATCAGAATGCCGATCACATACCAAATCGGCACACCGATCAGAATGCAACAGAGGTAGCGGCCCAGACGCTGGGGATTTAAAAATAGCTGATGAAAGTGCCCGCGCGCGACCTCTTGGCTTCGCATGGAATCAAACATGCCCGACTCAAGCAAGCCCGCCCGCAAGGCCAAGAGCGAGAGTCCCATAAAGCCACCGACCAGATAGGCGATCTTCCAATCAAAATAGTCACCAATCATTGAGCCGGCCACCGCGCCTAAAATTCCCACACTCGCCACGATGGTCGTGCCGTAGCCACGGGATTCCTTGCTCATAATTTCGGAAACAAGCGTGATGGCCGCGCCGAGTTCTCCGGCCAATCCAATGCCAGCGACAAAACGTAAAATCGCGTAAACCTCAGGGTTAGGAACAAATGCGTTGGCAATGTTGGCCAACGAATAAAGTAAGATGGAGCCAAACAACACGCTCTTGCGGCCACGGCGATCGCCCAAAACTCCCCAGATGATTCCGCCAACCAAAAGGCCGGCCATTTGCGCGTTCAACAGCATGATTCCTTTGGCAAGCATCTGATCTTCCGGCACGCCTAGCGCCCTTAAACTCGGGACTCGAACGATGCCAAATAACAGGAGGTCATATATGTCGACGAAGTAGCCTAGTGCCGAAATGAGTATGGTTAGGTAAATTGACCATTTTTCTTTATTCACGATTGTCCCCTAAAAAAATATATACGCAAAAGATCGCTCTCGCTTCAAGCAATCAAAATAGTCTTGACCCGAAAAAACGCATTTTCTCGAAAGGGGTTTTCATAGAGCCTTAGGCTAGACAGAGTTAATAAGGGGCCATGAAACTCTCCCTTCTTCTCCTATTCTCTATTCTTCCGGTCCTTGCCGAGGCCCGAGAGACCTCAACTTCATGTGAGGAACTGCTCGTACAAGAGTTTCGACGTCCACCTAACGACTTTCGTAACGGACTCATTAGCACGCGAGTGCCTTTAAACGTGAACTCTTTGGTCCGCGCCTATGAGCAAGGGATTTTCCCTTGGGGGGAAGCTCACGGCGGCAATGCTCGCTGGCATCGGCCACCGCTCCGTGGGGTTTTATTTCTAGATGAGGTCGACATCGGGCGATCGGATAGAAAATACCTTCGGCAGCAGCAGGCCCTGGGTGAGCTAAGGGTGACCTTTGATCAGGCTTTTGAACGGGTCATGCGTCTTTGTGCCGCTGTTCCCCGATTTCAAACGCAGCCGGGAGGAATCAAAGTTCCTGACGAGCCTTGGATCAGTCCGAAATTTATTGAGATCTACAGCGAAATGCACCGTCTAGGCCTTGCCCACAGTGTGGAGGTCTGGCGTGGTGAAGAACTTGTCGGCGGACTCTATGGTGTTTTTATCCACGGAGTTTTCACCGGGGAAAGCATGTTCTTCTTAGAGCCGAACGCCACGAAACTCGCGTTTCAAGCCTTGATTGAACGCCTCACTGACTCTGGCCATGAATTTATCGACACCCAAATGGTCTTGGGCCTGGCACGAAAATGGGGCGCTCGCTACGTCGCCCGACAAGATTATGAAAAAATGTTGAGAGAAGCCCAGGAAAAAAATCGCGAGTTTTAAAGATCTTGTTGCGGGAGCTCCGCCGCAGGTTCAATCAAAGCTCGATTGGACTTGGCACCTAAGGCCTCAAACCGACGGGCCTGAACCAACACACGACTTTCTAAACGCGCCTTTCCTTTTTCGAATTCGTCTTTCGCCTTGTCGATATGTTTGCCCACCGCCATGTAGGTGTCGACGAAATCACAAAGCCGTTTGTGCAACTCCTGCCCCAGTTCTGAAATTTTTTGTGCGTTCTCGGCGAGCTTTTGCTCCGACCAACCGAAGCGGATGACTTTTAATAAACCAATCAAGGTGGGCGGGGTTGCGATTAGGACTTTTTTCTGTAGCGCAAACTCTACCACATCCGGTTCGGCTTCGAGCGCAGCGTAAAGAAAACTCTCGTTCGGTAAAAATAAAACCGTGAAGTCCGCCGACTCGCCGACCACGTCGGCGTAATCTTTTTTGGCGAGCTTTTTGACATGATCTTTGAGCTGGCGACCATGGCGCAAAAGTTCGGCGCGCTTGGTCTCCTCATTGACGGCTTCGAGATAATTGAGAAAAGCTTCCAAAGGTGTTTTGGCATCGACAATCACTCGCCGGCCACCGGGCATGCGCACCACCATATCGGGAATATGGCGACCACCGTCGGCGTCCTCGGTGAAATCTTGAAAGCTGACATCCGAGTGCTCAGACATGCCGGCCAGCTCAACACAATTTCGCAATTGGAGCTCACCCCATCGCCCACGAACATGGGGGCGCTTTAAGGCATCTTTTAATGCCGTCGTCGCCTTGGCCAATTGCGCATGGGATTCACCCACTCTTTTCAGTTCAGAGTCCAGACTTTGATAGGTTCGAATGCGATCCTTTTCGACCAATGCGAGTTGCTCTTGATACTGAGTCAGGGCCTCGCGCATGGGCCGCACCAACTCCTCCATCGACTTTTGCCGGTGTTCGGCCGCCATATTTTGAATTTCGCTCGATTTGGCAAAGCTCGAATCCGCCACCTTTAGGAAATGATCGAGGGTGGATTCAAGCGCTGAGGAGGCAATTCCTTTGAGCTCCTGGCGAAGCCGGGCATTCTCCCGCCCCATCCATAAAATGACTGAAATGGCCGAAAATACGACCGCACCCGTGAGCCAATAAATCGAAATTTCCATACGCGAACAGTAGGTGGACCTGGAAATTTTTGCAAGGCTTCGAGGCTCAATTTGAGCCCTTTCCAGGTCATCTTCAGTGGTCAATGGTGCGTAAAATCGAACGGGCCAATGGCACATTCCTTGATCTTTGGACCAGTTGTGGGAAGACGAATAGCTCTTCTTTTATTGATGTTTTGCTTAAGCTCTGTGCATGCCGCCACGGACGCGACCGAGGCACCGAACACTGACGTCGTGGAGACCGATCAGCCTTACACCTTCGCCACCTGGAAGGAAAAGCATATCACCGATGCCACCAATCAATTGCTTAAAATGACCACACGATTTAGCCAGCTACGGGCCAAACGGGGCGAATCGGCGGATCCTGCCGAAAAGCCTCTTTCTAATAAATATAACCGCGTCCGTCCCGCCCCCGCCGACCTGACCATGGCCGAAAAAGATGTCCGTCGTGCGCGGGAGAGCTTGGAAGCCGCACGGGGCCTAGAGATCTCGGACTATGTCTCGATTTATTTACCCACGCTATCGGGTCAGCCCGCCGTCCAGCAGCAGTTGATCAAAAAACTGTCCCCCGATGACATGGCCCTCATCCTTCAACTGCTCCTCAACCAACCTAAGTCCGATAATGCAAAGCATCAAGATGCTTTGATGGGCGGACTCGTGCTGCCCCGTAAGACTCTGAACTAAAATTTTATACACCGCCTTGACACCTCCAATCAGGCGTCCATATTGGCCTCTGTCTCAATTCAAATTTGGTTTAAGCCTTACTTACATGTCTATAGGAGGTAAAGTTATGGCAAAAGCAGAGATTGGAGTACGTCCTCTGCATGATCGCGTTCTGGTTCGTCGCATGCCGGAAGAAGAGAAAACGGCAGGCGGAATCATCATCCCCGACACGGCTAAAGAAAAGCCTCAGCGTGGGGAAATCGTCGCTACAGGTAAAGGCCGCATCACAGAAGAAGGCAAAGTCACGCCTCTTGATGTGAAGGTCGGCGATAAGATCCTTTTCGGCAAGTATGCGGGCACTGAGCTCAAGCTCAATGGCGGCGAATACTTGATGATGAAGGAAGAAGATATTCTCGGAATCATGAATTAATTTTTTAAAGAGGTAATAAAAATGAGTAAAGAACTACGATTCAGTGAAGACGCCCGCAATTCGATTTTGCGCGGTGTGAACATCCTGGCCAACGCCGTAAAAGTCACTCTCGGCCCCAAAGGCCGTAACGTCGTGATCGAAAAATCCTTCGGTGCTCCCTTGATCACCAAAGACGGTGTCACCGTTGCTAAGGAAATCGAACTCGAAAATAAATTTGAAAACATGGGCGCTCAATTGGTTAAAGACGTTGCGTCTAAAACCAACGATGACGCCGGTGATGGAACCACCACCGCCACTGTCTTGGCCCAAGCGGTTTTCCGCGAAGGTGCTAAGATTGTAGCCGCTGGTCACAACCCCACCGAAGTGAAGCGCGGTATCGACAAAGCTGTGGCCACTGTGGTGGAAGAGCTTAAAAAGATTGCCAAGCCGATTAAAGGCGAAAAAGAAATCGCTCAAGTTGGTACGATCTCCGCTAACAACGATAAAGAAATCGGCGAAATGCTCGCGCAAGCGATGGAAAAAGTCGGTCGTGAAGGTGTGATCACAGTTGAAGAGAGCAAAACCGCTTTGACTGAGCTTGAAGTTGTGGAAGGTATGCAGTTTGACCGTGGTTACCTGTCTCCCTACTTCGTAACGAACGCCGAGAGAATGGAAGCCATCCTCGAAAACGCGTTCGTTTTGATCTATGACAAGAAGATCAGCTCGATGAAAGACATGATCGGTATCCTCGAAGGCGTGGCCAAATCGGGTCGTCCGCTCTTGATCATTGCTGAAGATGTTGAAGGCGAAGCTCTTGCCACGCTCGTGGTGAACAAGCTCCGCGGTACTCTCCACGTTTGCGCCGTAAAAGCCCCTGGCTTCGGCGATCGTCGTAAGTCGATGCTTGAGGACATTGCCACTCTCACTGGTGGTCAAATGATCTCGGAAGAGACTGGTCAAAAGCTTGAGCAAGCCACGATCAAAGATCTTGGTACTGCGAAGCGTATCGTGATCGACAAAGACAACACCACTGTTATCGATGGTGCTGGCGAGAAGAAAGCGATCCAAGCTCGTGTTGGTCAAATCAAAGCTCAAATCGAAGAGACCACAAGCGATTACGACAAAGAGAAACTGAAAGAGCGTTTGGCCAAGTTGGCTGGCGGCGTTGCCGTGATCCACGTTGGTGCACCCTCTGAAGTTGAAATGAAAGAGAAGAAAGCTCGCGTAGAAGACGCATTGAACGCCACTCGCGCGGCCGTTGAAGAAGGTATCGTGGCCGGCGGTGGTACTGCTGTTCTACGTGCTTCGCGCGTCCTCGAGAATTTGAAGGTCGCCAACGACGAACTGCGCGCTGGTGTGAACATCATCCGTCGCGCTTGCGAAGAGCCTATCCGACAAATCGCCGGTAACGCCGGTTTGGATGGCGCCATCGTTCTCGATCGCGTTTTGGCTGATAAGAATCCAGCTTGGGGCTTCAACGCTTTGACAGAAGAGTACACTGACCTATTGAAAGACGGTGTGATCGATCCTGTTAAGGTTGTTCGTTGCGCTCTTGAGAACGCGGCTTCTGTGGCGTCTCTTATGCTCACTACCGAAACCATGATCGCCGAAGCTCCTAAGAAGGATGACAAAGGCGGCGGTGGCGGTGGCATGGGCGGCGGCGGCATGGGCGGAATGGGCGGCATGGACATGATGTAAAAAGGAGTCCGCCCCTTTTCCACCGTCGGCGCGTCATAGGCTCGCTGACCGAAGGTACGGACACTTTTTCACCAGTCGCAAATTTCGATCTCAATCGAAACTGAAAACCCGGGCTGGCCCCGGGTTTTTTGTTTTTAGCTTAAAAATTCCGCGGACGTCCCACGGGAGGCGCCCGCCGATGTTCCCTAGTACAAATGAAAAATTTCCTTTTGTCGGACCTGCCGTGCCTATAGCAGATAGAAATAATTTTAAGTCCCACACCACAATGGGCGACTTTATGTGCCTCAGGTAGGCTTCCTCTTAACCAAAGGGGGATTTGCCATGAAAGCATTGATTCTTGTTTTTGGATTAATATCTCTAGATCAGGCATTTGCCGCCGTCGACTTTTCCGCTTGCGATGCCAAAGCAAAAATTTGTGATCGTGACACTGTGAAATCTTGCGCCGAGTATTACTCCTGCCAAACGTATGCGCTGAATCAGTTGAATGCGCTTCTCGGTTTCGCTCTCCGAGAGGCCAATGTCGATATGGTGGATCAGTGTCGAGCAAAGCGTGACGACATGGAAACTGACATTTGGGCTCACGCCACCACAATCGAGTGCGTAGATTCAGAAGACGGCCCCCACTTCGGTGGATAGCAGAGTGCGAACGGTGGTTGTGGCGGGCAGTTGACACATTTTTGCTCTCGGCGCAGATCCTTCTTTCCCACGGCACCGCAGTTTAGCCTCTCATCATTAGAGCCGTCCGCAATCCGGAAACCACTGGGCCCGGGCCCAGTAGAATCCGAATGCCGGATTCTCGATTCAAAACCTCGGTCTGAGCCGCTTGGGACAACTCCTCGAACTGCACATGCAATGCCTTCCTTTGGAGCCGGGAGTTTATATTACCGCCAAGGCTTGAGTGTGCTATCTCTGCTACAGAATGAACACCGAAGAAAAATTCCTCAATCTATTGGGTCTTAAGCCCCGCAAACCTGAGCTCCCATTCTTGCGCGAAGTCGTCGAAGCCCACCTGCGCACGGCCCCTTGGGAGAACGTTTCAAAGTTACTACGAAAACAATCCGGCCATCCCACCCTTCCCTCTTTTTCAGATTATGTAGAAGGGCTTACCAATCGCCAGTTTGGTGGAACCTGCCACGCACAGAATCAACACCTCGTTCATTTGCTCAGTTATCTTGGGTTCGACGCTACCTTAGTAAGCGCCGTGCCCAAAGGACCTCCTTCCCACGTTGGAATTCGTGTGCGCTTGGAAGAAAAGAACTACTGCATAGATGTAGGCCTGATGTCGTCTTTCGCAGGGCCTTTCTTGTT
The DNA here is from genome assembly GCA_050250515.1 of Bdellovibrionales bacterium. Lineage (GTDB taxonomy): Bacteria > Bdellovibrionota > Bdellovibrionia > Bdellovibrionales > UBA1609 > JALHOQ01. The sequence goes on from JBFWON010000088.1 coordinate 7,831, forward strand.
GGGAGGCGAACAAAGAGTCGAACAAATCATTGGCAATCAACGGTTCGTCTTCATGCCATTGCCTGACCAAGAGAACTGGGCCTTGGAGATTTTTAGAGGTGGCCAAGTGATTCGAGCCTACAAATCCACATCCACCCCACTCGATAATCAGGCGCACGCCCAGGCTATTCAAGACTCCTACAATGACTCGTCCATGTTTATGAAAGTGCTCGCCATTCACCGCGGTTTTGGAGACCAGGATGTTGGGATCTGGAATAATAAATTTTATTTTGCTCGCGGCACGGAACACGATGTTCGTGAGCTCAGGTCCGCACGCGAACTCTCAGATGCCTTGTCCGAGCATTTAAAGCTTCCCGACTATCCCATAAAGGAAGCGATCGAAACGCTCGGAGAAAATGGCGTGGACCTGTTTTCATCTGAATTCTCAAAATGAGACGGCCGGAATCCGGACAAATGACACGGCGGCCGGAGATAAGTTAGCAGGCACCTGTAAAACGCATAAGCGCTCAAGTGGGCGAGAGCGCAGATCAGCCGGTATATGGCTTGCTCCGTCAATAAGGTGAATAGGAGTCTGTATGAAACCCCGCGTGCTTCCCTTATTGGTGTTAATGGCTGCGTCGCTCTTACTCGGTTGCAGCAATGACAAGAAGAAGAATGAGGCCGAACTGAACAAATGCTTAATGGATCCGACTGGACAATGCCCAAGAGGAATCGTTGCAGCCTCAATGGCCAACCCGCATATCGTGGCTCCAGCTGTTCAGCAGGCTCTTAAATCCGGCACCAACCTGAGCACCATAGGCAGTGGTGGCCTACCCGGCGCCATTCAAATCAGCAGCCTCGATCAAGAAAAGCTAAAAGGCGAACTGAAAAAAGGTGGCTACGACACAAGTTCACTCGGCGGCTCAGCCCCCAAGCTTCAGGATAAGCCCGTCATCAGCGGTGGCGCAGAAGAGACCACACCCCGCGGGCCTGCTAGCACCGGTGGCGGTGGCGGCGACGTGATTCGCTAAGCGGATCCAACACGAACACACAAAACCTTTACGGCTTTAGATCTAAAATCAAAAATTCAGGTGGAGAATTGAATCGCACGGGTAAAATCGTCGTCCCAATGCCCGTGGTAACAAACAATCGACCCATTTCAAGCGGTATCCAACCCTTGGCCCATGCTCTTGGCGTGCGGCCGGTGACAATGGGTGCCCCCACGACGGGCAAATACACTTGTCCGCCGTGCGTGTGCCCAGCCAATGCAACAAAGAAAGGTGAACCCTTTTGCTCTGTGAAGATTCCCGGATCGTGCATAAAAACAATTCGAGGATCCTCCGTATTAACGCCAGAGAATGAAGCCGTCAGGTCCGCGCGCCGGGTGAAATCATCCCCCACTCCGACCAACCAGAAGGGTTTGCCTGAAACGGGCTCAAGCTTCACCCCCTGGTTGGTGACAATACGAAAGCCAGCCCCTTCCAGCGCGGCCTGAACCTCTTCCCCACCGAACCACCAATCATGGTTCCCAAGTACCGCATACTTGCCGTACCTGGCGTGCAAGCCCGCCAAAAGATCCGCCATTTCCTTGGCCGGCATGGGGTGACCGCCCACCACATTGGTGATCACGTAATCACCGCCCATTAGAATCAAATCCGGATTGAAGGCATTGATTCTTTCCACCAGCGAACGGATGTAGTCGGATTTAATGAAAGGGGCCCCGGCATGAAGATCCGAAAGAAAGGCAATTCGCATCGGCGGCCCAGACCAGCTATCCAAAGCTTCATGCCGCTGCTTTAGTAGTGAGGGCTCGATGAAAAATCCCCAACAAAATAGAATCAACACCACAGGGAAAAAGACAAAGATAAACTGCCGCCAGCGCATAATGAACTATTGAAAATCCAAATGGAAGTTAAGACAACGCTTAGATCAGAATGATCGGCAAAAGGACTAGGAATCCGATAAAAATCGCAGCTTCTAGGCTCATGTGGAAGTCCAGTTGGGCATAACCGAGTTGTGCCGCCAATTGGGGCAAAAGCTGGTTCGGCATTTGGGTGCAACACTTCGGGTCTCAAGCTTGATTGAGGGCAGCGAGTCCATGGCTGGACGACGGTCGGTCCGATCGGCCAGCTTGTCCGAAGAAGGTTTGGCCAACTTGGCTTGTTTGGCATCTCGCGCTTGCGAGCGAGCTCGAGCAACTGCCTGCGCTTTATCTTTAGCCGCAGCCACCGAACGATAAAAGTGATGATAATTCTTTATCACGCGGCTTGGATAGATGTCGGGCTCGATGGCTTGCGCCACCAATTTTTGCACATTGCCGGGACCCATGTTGTAAGCGGCAATGTAACGAGAACTGTAGCCGGCAAATGTCTTTCGTAGCGAGCTCACGTAGGTGGCGCCTATTCGAATGTTGGTGGCTGGATCATAAAGATTGATTTTTTCGGGCGATAAACCAGCTTGAGCGGCTAACCACTTGGCCGTTTGCGGACGAACCTGCATCAGACCGATTTCGCCAGATGTTCCGCGGGCGTCGATGCGAAAGTGGCTCTCAGTTTTAATTACCGCGAGCAAGAAAAACGGGTCCATTTTGTGGTGGCTGGCTTCGTTAATCACCGCATGGGCAATTTCGAATGCATGTTTTTTGAACTTTGCAGGTAAGCCCATGTGAACAATCTTGTAGATACCCTTGCGCAAATCATGAGAAGCGAGTTCTGCACCGGCCTGAATAGTCGAATATTCTGCTCCTTGAGGAGCTAATTCCAAAGCATGAACCTGCATAGCCTTGGTGTCGACCTGGGGCAGATCCTGCGCCGCCAGTGGTCGCTCGAACGTTTGAACGCGCGCACCAGTAAAGGCCAGAGGCGTTAAAACCAGCGCGGACATAAAATGAATGACGTATCGTTTTGAGTTCCCCACACCAGTGAATAGAGCAACTCCCCGACCAACTTCTAACTCTTTGGAAAGACTTGAGTTTTAATTTAAGACGCAATCCAATTGGAGTTGGGCTGTCGACAAGACCGACACTTGTTGAGGGATTCGTATACGTCTCGATTTGAGAAAGCGATCGAATTCTCATTATGAAACATTTATTGTTTAGAACATATAAAGGAGGCCACCCGACAAAGTCAGGTGCCGATGGCTCACACTGGTCGCCGGATTGGCGCTGCTGCTCGTATTTGAGAAACTCGCCGAATACATCTCGAAATCCAAATTGGCCTGGAGGCGCAAGCGCTCGCCCATCCGCTGATATCCGAAAATTCCAAACTGAACCGCGCTCCCTTTCGCCGAAGCTCCCGAGGCCGACGGAGACTCACTCACTGATGGTCTTATCGGCGTCATGGAGAAATCGCCACCCACCCCGTATTTGCCGCTGTCTCCAACGGGTGTACTTCCGCGCAAACCAAACTTGGTTCCTGAGACACTCACTGTGGTGAAAGCCCGGGGCGACGAGTCGTCAACATAAAGTCGGTAGTAGAAAAATCCAAAGTAAGGCTCAATCACAGGCGACCAAACATGGGGGCCAAAGCGCATGGTGTAACCAGCTCCGCCCTCGTAATAAGTCATCGACTGATTGAGGGTTGAGGGGCTCGAGCTACTGGACGGATTGCTCACCGGCAAGATGGCCTGCTTCAATCGGGCATGAATTGTCCACTCTTGCGTGATCCAAAGCTCCGCCATCAATGCAATGCTCGGCACAATGCTGTTTTTGCCCTCGAGCGCGCCGAGAGTGGATGACTGCCTGTTGCCGTTGAACTGTCCAAGTCCAAATTGTCCACCGATCGCTCCAATACTTGGTGGGCGCACGGGTTGCCACGGCTTAGCATCTTTGCCAAACGCAATTCCGCTGTCTTCACGCTGGGTCAGCTCTTCCTCAGGTGTGGGTGTAAGATTCAAGCTCATCTGATTGTTATAAACGATAAAATCAATGGCGCCGATTTTCGAATTCTTTTGAATCGCGCCACGTTCCTTCTCAGTCACGATCATCCCAAAACTGAGAGTGTCATCGACCTTCAGCACGCGGATTTTGCCGACAATCTCTTTTTCGGTTTTGATTAGAAAATTGAACTTCGGATGACGCTGCGCTTGGATAATTTGCACCACACTTAGGACATGACCCGCTTGAATCCCGTCACGGGAACCAAGGTTAACCGTGACGCGATTGGATTCACGACTCAACACTCGACCGGCATAGGGAATGCGCGCCACAATTTCTTTTAAAAGTGTTTGTGTCTGTTCTTTTAAACTCTCAATGCCGAATTGCTTATAGTCCTTGAGAATGGCCTGTGCGAGGAGCTTCCCATCCTTGGTCAAAAACAGGCTGAGGTGAATCATCACGCCATTAGGACCCTTGACCACTCGAGCCGAGAAGAACGCATCCACGTTCAAGCCTTGTGCTGCTGATTTTACTTTCTCAGGCGAAGCTTCAAACTCTTCTGGTGACAGGAGCGGCCCGGTATTTTGCGCTGGTATGTAATCCCAGCGATGCATTTTTTCGACCAAAGAAATGAAATAGGCTTCGAGCGGTCGAGAGTAAATGCCTTGTAGATTGTCGGTAAAAGGTAGAACCGAAATTTTCTGGACAGTCATCAGCTCATCGACTTCGCTCTTGAAGGCCCGCGTGGGTGTATCCTCCTGGGCGAAGGTCCTGTATGAAAAGAGGACGCTCGCTAACGCGATGAGTAAAGCGATTGTATTTTGTCGAGCGTTTCGCCAGTTCACCATGATTCCCCAATATAGTGTCTGGCGTCGTCTCCTGATGGTCAATTGGCTTAAAGTCTGGCCGGGCGAAAGCCGATGGTACTTTAGTCATGCTTAAGATCTTGATGCTGCTTATTTCAACATCCGCCCAAGCCCAATTGGACACCACTTCAGTGCTCCTGCGCTCGGGAGGAAAGTCTCAGCAGTCGCAGAATCTCGATAGTTCCAAGTACCGCATCCGCACTCCTGAATCCCGCAAAGATGACGACATCGAGGAACGCGAGGGAACTTACATAGCCTCCCCTGTCACCCCACGACAAGGCGGTAAGACCACCATCAAAAGTCCAGTTAAGAAGGTCAATCCAGAGGCCACCCCCGAAACAGCGCCCATTATTCCTAAGGAAACTGTGCCGGCCGCCGCTAACCCAGAAGCCACACCTCCTCCTCCCGTCACCGTGCAAGTAAAGGAAATGATTTTGGGTGGATCCGATGACGATATCGAGGACTATCGAAAAAGCCTTCACCCCGAAGATCCTCGGGCCAATGTGATTAGCGTTTCTCTTGCACCGGCTTATTACTACAACGGTTCTGACTCAAATTACTCCTTCCGCCGCTTTCATTCGGCCGGTCCCGGTCTTGGCCTCGGAATGAATGTTTGGATCACGCCATTCTTCGGATTGCAGTCTAAATTCTTCTCCAGTGTTTCCGCTAGTCAAAGAAGTGGTGGGGTCAACTTTGTCCCCGTGGACCTGCAGAATTTTGAAGCCGGTCTTAGATTTCGAAAACATTTTGGCTATTCGCGCAAATCCAAACAGCTGTCATTAGGTTTGGACTACCATGATTCCATAACTAAAATTTCCACGGATGCGACCACGGCCATCGGCCGCAAATCCTCTGGTCTAAGCTTAGTGCTTGAGGCTCAGATCCCCACATCCAACACTTATGCGCAGACCATTCAGCTTGATATTCGGCCGCGACTGAAACACTCGGAATCCAATACAGGCGTTGAGGCTAAGTCAGGTACAAAAAACGAAACAAACGCCTTAGGTTTTGCCTATGGCGGTCAGTGGATCATGGATCGAAACAACCAAGTGTTTTGGAAAGCTCAGTATTTAGTGGAGCGCAATCTCTTTGATGGCCAAGCCACCACGCAAGACCCACACAACGATCAAACGCCTACCGGGGTCAACGTCACCGACAGCAAAATTATATTCTATTTTGGCTTTCAATGGGGGTCTTGACCCGCATATGGTCGCGGAGCCGAACCGCACGACGACGCTTGCGAATTCTTCGATAGATAAAATAGGTGGCCACTGCAGCGCCCACGACAAGTGCTACGGACAACTGAATTTTCTCGGCATAGCGAAAGGCTTCGTCTAAATTTTCGCCGACAAAATGGCCGACTAAAACCCAAACCGGTACACTAATCAGAGCGGCAAAACCATCCAGCCCGTAAAACACAAGCGGGCGAACTCCCATGATTCCCGACATAAGAAACACGGGTGAACGAAGTCCCGGCAAAAAGCGAGCGGTAAAACAAATGAACATCGAATTGCGAAGAATCTTTCGCTCCGCCATCGCGACCCGCCGAGGCGTCATCACCGTGCGAATCAAAGGTAGCTTAAAGGCTCGACGTCCATAAATCCGCCCCACCGTGTAGAGGAATGCATCGCCCGCCATCACTCCAAAGAATCCAGCCGCCATGGCTCCCGGCAAGGTAATCGAACCCAGGGCAGATAAAATTCCGGCCGCGATCAAAGTAATATCCTCAGGTAGGGGGACACCCAGACCACAGATGAGGAGTAACCCGACGATAGCAGAGTAGGCCGTAGGTCCTTCGAGCTGCGAGAGAGTTACTATTATTGATTCTTTCCACGACGTCATACTTGACCGACCAGAAACCCTTTGGGGGAATTACGCAAGGACACTATAATAGGGCAAATGGGAATCAAACTAGTAATTGTTGATGACGCCCCGTTCATCCTTGAAGTTCTTCGGCACGTTTTTGAGCTCAGTGAAGTCGAGATTGTCGGAGAAGCAAGAGACGGCGAAGCCGCAGTGGCACTGGTCGACCAGGTGCGGCCCGACGTTGTGTTGATGGACATCGTAATGCCGAAAAAGAGTGGCATCGAAGCCGCTCGAGAAATCATTGAAAAACATCCTTCAACCAAGATCGTCGCGTGTACGACCGTGGACCAAGAGGGCATGGTGAAGCGCGCGCTCGAGGCTGGATGTTGTAATTTCATTACCAAGCCGTTTAAGGCGAAAGACGTTTTGGCTGCCGTCCGCAAAGCCGGTGGTGAAAATTCCAAGCAGGAGGTCGATCCATGAGCGATGTCCTTTTTTTCTTAAGAATTTTGGTTTTTACGATCGGATTGGTGCTTTTAATGCAGATTCAAGTCGGTGATCATTCGATCGAACAAAGAGCGCAAGCCTGGGTGAGAAGTTCTAATGTCGTAGAGCCATTGAATGGCGTGGCCAAAGGAGCCTCGAAGCTTCTGCACGAGGCCAAGCAGAAGATCAAACAAAAGATTAGGGAACGATCGTTCTAACCGCCGCGACGACCTTCACGAACCGCGCGAGTCGGAGTGGAACGGGAATTCGATCGAGCTCCATCAAACACGCGAAGTGCTTCTGCCGTTTTCTGCTGATCGACTTTGTCGCGGCTCGAGTTTTGAATTTTGGTGCACTCGGCATTCTTGGTGCCCGAAGCATGGGCCACACCGGTGACCATTCCAAAAATCAGACCCAACGTGAATAAAGCTTTCATCTCTATGCCTTCCTTTGATGTCCTAGGCTATAGCGAATGCTGTGCCCGCCCTCCGTCTCATTCTGTAACATCTGAGGGGGAAAACCGTCTAAATATGAGACAGCTGTCAGGCGATTTTAAGGCCTTGAAGTCCTGGGCACCATCAGGTGCCCAGGAGAAGGCTTACTTTAGGTCTAATACCCTTTCGAGCCATGTCGAGGGCGCTCGATTCGTGGGGAGGACTCCCGCTTTGGCATTGGGTCGAACCGCGCCAGGTACCCTAACAAACTTCACTGGATCAGCAACTTCATCGGCCTTGAAGGTCAAACTATCTGGCGCATTTTTATCCCCAAACTGAAAAACGGCAGGAGGAGTCTTGCGGTCCACTTTGCCACCTTCCTCTTTTCCGTAGAAGGCCTCATCGGCGTAGTGGGCCACGGCCATTTTGCCCGCGTGATGATTGAGTTCAAGTCCATCGCCGCCCGGCAATACAGTGACTGACATTTCCCCATAGGCAGGATGCGAGTAAGTTCCCACATAGGCCGTCAATGGATGAACCGTAGGAGTTACATCGGCCAGATCCTTGGGATGGGGCTTGGACACCGTTCGCAATCGCTCTAGCCAAGGAGCGGGAGTTTCGTTCATTGACATATCAAGGTAAGCAAGAGCGGCCATGTAAGGGGCGAGGCTTTCCGCATTGGCGAAGGCCACAATGCCTAGGTCGAGCTCCGGCATAAAACCAACAAATGTAATAAATCCGTCAATGCCTCCACCATGGTGGATCAGCTTTTTGCCGTAAAACTGATCGACAAACCAGCCCATTCCATAGGTCTCAAGGCCAAACTCGGGAAATATTTTATTGAATCCCAACATATCAGAGAGCATTTGCGGCTTATGAATCTCAGCCAAAGTCGCCTTTGAAATGATTCTTTGCCCTTCGAGTTCGCCTTCATTCAGTTGCAGACGTAACCAGCGTCCCATATCTTCCACACTTGAATTCATCGCGCCCGCAGGGGCAACCGCATCGATGTTTCGAAATGGAATTTCTTGGATCTCGCCATTTACATACCGATGGGGAACGGCGTAGTCCAAAGACTTCTCAATTCCATTCACGCTCAACAGAGTGGAGGACATTCCAATCTTCTGTAGAATCTCTCGACTTACGAAATCTTCCCAAGAGGTGCCCGCCACTTGCCCCGCGAGGTAGCCCGCCACCATAAACATGCCGTTTTGGTACTGCGTTTTTTCTCGAAGACCCGCGGTCGGCTGAAGGTAGCGAATGCGCCGAATCAGCTCGACGCGCGAGTCGGGGCTGCCATACCAAACCAGATCATGGCGCGGCAAACCACTTCGATGAGTCAGAAGATCTCGAGTCGTTATCATTTGTGTAGCGAGAGGATCTAAAAGAGAAAATTCAGACAAATACTTTTCAACAATCGGTTGATCCCAACCCAGCAAACCGCGATCAACCAAGATACCGAGGCTCGTGGCGGTAAAGGCTTTTGTGGTGGAGCCAATGGCGAACAAAGTATGTTCGGTGACAGGCATCACTTGATGGGCGGCACGAACGCCAAAACCCTTCATATAGACCGGCCCGTTCTTATTTACGACCCCGATGGCCATCCCAGGAACATGAAACTCAGTCATCATATCCTGAACAAATTTTTCGAATTTCGGGTAGTCAATCGCCTTGGGCGCAGCCCAAAGTTGAAATGCTAACACAAGTCTAAAAAAGATCATGAATTCCCCCCTATGCCGCCGTTATCGACAGCGCGTGGGGTGAAGTCAAGTTCAGTTGTTCGGAGCGCCGATTCCGAGCCAGGAATCCAGAATTCCAATCTGTTGCGCACTTAAGGGTGCGCCGGGCGGCATTCTCCCCGCTTTGATGGAATTGATCGCCGCATTGCGATTGGCTGAAAGTGTGGCGTAGGTCGAAAAGTTATATCCCGCCGCTTGTAAACCCGGGCCATGGCAGTCGACGCAATTGGGGCCGATGATATTGGCGCTGATGTAAGCGTAGCTCGCCGTATTGCCGGCCGCAGGAGTATTAATCGCAATGGTGTTGGAGTAAGCGGAATCACCCACGGAATTACTAGCCTTCACACGGTACTGATAAGAACTTGCCGACTGTAAGTTGATATCAGTCAGTGCGACGGTTCCCGCCAAAGCAATGCCGACGGCCGAGAACGTGGTCCCACCGTCATTTGAGCGCTCCAGCTGAAAATAGGATTCATCCAAACTTCAATAGTTTAGTGCAACAAAATCTCTCCGTTCTCGTTAATAAAAAAACCCGTTTCCCTGATCATGGACTTCTTAAATATCTCCGCTTCTCTGCGATACATTGAACGACGGTAGTAAGA
>JBFWON010000089.1:0-17600 GCA_050250515.1 Bdellovibrionales bacterium
TCTTCCGTCTTGGGCGCGACAGGAACTGCCGCAGTGAAGCCTGGCTTTACGGTGGCGACTTGCGGTTCAGATTTCGCCACATTCGCGGTCGAGGTTGTCTTCACTTCCACTTCGCCACGCAAAACAGTGACGGTCGAACCCGTAATACCATTGTATCCGACAAAGAAGTCGGTTCCACGCACGCCCGCGACGGCGGCTGGAGTCTTCACTTCGAAGTGCTTAAGTGATCCCTGCTTCGTAACGAGGGATCGAATTTTGCCATAAATCAAATTGGCCGTGCCGCCCTTCGTGGTGGAACCTTGATCGGCCACGGTGGGCATGGCGAAGGCGGATCCCGGGCCGACAAAAATCAACTCGCCACTTGGATAGATAGCTTTTAATTGCCCGTCGGGGCCCGTGTGCACGATATCCTGACCTTTGAGTTTGGCGCCAATACGGGCTTTTTGGACGTAGTAAACTTTGTCTTCGAACTTTACCCGGGCGGAGGAAGGTGTCGAAGGAGTTAAAGTAAGAATTTGGGTGTTACCTTTTGCGGCGACGATGGAGGCTTGTTGGCTGGCAGAGGCCATTGATCCCGCTAAAAAAAGAAACGCCAAGATTGTTTTCACAGTTCTCCTCACTTACGATTAAGAAAATTATACGTTGATCGACAAGCGAGGGCATCTATGATTCAGCGCATTTTACGTCTTATACTTGGTCTTTCGGTTTCACTCCCGGCCTTGGCCCAGGAGAAATCGCTTTCTTATCCCGAACTCGAGGTCACGCCTCGAGCGTCTGAACGCTTGCGAATGGAGAGCGAGCGGGAAGCGCGCGGCTATGACTTTCGCACGCACCTGCCAATCCAACTCTCCGCCGTCGCCACATTGTGGTCAGGCCTCGCTTCGCGCGACGAGTACAAGTCCGATGCCACTAGTAAAAGTCGCGACAACACGGAGAATGCCGCCGCGATTTCGACGGGAGTGGGAGCTGTTTGGTTAGGTGTCACGGCCTATTTAGCCATTGCCTATCGCCCCTATCAAGATGGCTGGTCAGAGGTTCAAGGGCAGCCGACTTCAACCCCTCGTCAAAATTTGACTCGTGAGAGATTGGCCGAAGAGTACTTGCATCGTCCATCGAGTCTAGCTTGGAAGCTACAGTGGCTTTCTGTTTTGAGTAACTTGGGTGCTGGAATCAATTTGGTGTCGAACGTGAACGAAAATGCCAAATTGCCGGCCATCGTGGCCTCGGGCTTAGCGCTGGCTCCGATGTTCTTTAAATATCGCTGGCAGCAAGTGGCTTGGACCCATGAGCATTACAAAAAGAAGATCTATGGACCCATTGCGTTTGCTACGGTTTTGCCCGAAGCCGACACCGGCCGTCTGCTTCCGGGTTTGGGTTGGGCTGTGACCTTTTAGGGTTTTTCTTGCGCTGGTTTACGCTTCGCTTCGTTGGTTGATTCGACAGTTTTTTGAGCGATCTGACTGGCGAAGGTTAGGCCATCGCTCGCCGCTAAATCCAATCCTCGTCCGCGAATGCCGTATTGGTACGCCAAGATAAAATTGTCTGGCGCTGAGGGCGAGATGCGGGCGATTTTTTCGGCCTGCTCGAGAGCTTTTTCCACGGTCATATTGAGACTCGATTCGGTTCGCAAAAAAGTGAATAGCTTCTTGAAGGCTGGCGCCACGGGCGTGGTAAATTCTTCGTTGGCTTTGGTGATTCGGCCTGCGATAGGTCCACATTGCGCAGGGGAGAGTGAAAGGCCACGACGATCTTGGCAAAATTCCACAAGGTCGCGAAAGTCCTGTTCAGCGTTTTTTACGTTTCCTTTGTAGTCATTGGAGAGTTCCTTGGCCCACTTCAGTGATGTGGCCAGGTCCAGGTCCAAATACTCTTTCAAGTAGGCGGTTCTTAAAACGTAGAGAAATGTTTTGGCGTGAGCGTCGCTTAGATGGGCTATTTTTTCCGCATGGGTTAAGGAATCGTGGCCGCCCAATTCCAGGCGCTGCAGGGTTTCGAACACCGAAATAAATCTTCCAGCTGCGCCGGTGCAACCAGAGGCCACGCGACTGGCAATCTGGCGCTGTTGGTCCGGGTTGATTCCGAGGTCGGCGTGACTCTTTAGAAAACCGTGCGCAGTTATGTACTCGCGGGCGGATTGGCAGTCCGTGCGAGGCTCGATCGTTTCGGTGGGGACACCAAAGCTCGTCAGCGGGACAAGTGACGAGAGAAGAATCGCCATTGAGAAGAGTTTCTGAGAAAATCGCATAGGCACCTCGCTTCCTAATAGGATCGCTAAGGCTGCGGCGAGCAGCAAGTCTGGACCAGGCCTTCGATGGGGAACACCCCTTGCAAATTGGGTTTAGGAATACCCTCGGGAGCGAATGGAATGAATGTGCGCCTATTGGTCCTTTTTGTGCTGAGTTTGAGCCTCGACCAAGTGCTCGCCAAGCCTCTTTGCAAGCTCGGCGAATATCACTCTGAATATACGAAGAAATGCGAAAAATCCGTCTTACAAATCGGCCTTGGCGACAAAATTGAATCGTTAGATTTAGCCCAATTGAAACGTCGCTTTTCTGTGCAATCACTGGTAGTTACCCGCCCTCCAACGGACAAGGACAAGAAGGGTTCAAAAGAGCGCTTTATCGGCATCCGACTGTCCGACCTTTTGACATCACTTTTGCCCAAAGGTCAAAGCCTTGAGGACTATGTTCTTTCAGCCACCTGCCTTGATGGTTTTGATCCGGTGATGGATCAAGAGATTTTATCTAAAATGAAATCGGTCGATGCCCTGGTGGCCTTTCGCCAGGTGACTTCCAAGGGAGCTAAAATTTCACCCGATGGTCTTTGGGAAATGGTTCAAGCCCCGTGGGGATTGACCTCGCCCGGTCCCTTTTATTTGGTTTGGGCTCGGCCGGATTTGGTCGATTGGCGCGGTTGGCCTTTTCAGCTCAAAAGCATGCGCCTGATTCGCAAGCGGGATTACCAAGAGATGCTCGATAAACTAAAGCCTGCGGCTTCCGAACTGGGTTATGATCAGTTTCGTGGAAAATGTATCATCTGTCACAAGGTCAACGGTGTTGGGGGCGATAAAGCGCGTGTTGATTTGCTCGGACTTTTCAAAGATCAAGATCCCAACAGCGCCTTTGAATATCTGTCGACGGTCATTCGAAATCCGCCCGATGGGATGAAAGATATTTTGGATGTTAAATTTAAGCCTGCTGAAATCCGAGCCCTTTCGGATTATCTGCATCACATGGCCACGAGGTACGAAAAGTAGAATGACTAAAAGAATCGCTCTATTCATTCTGATGGCATTTACTTGGCCCTCGTTTGGCCAAAACCCGTGTGGCAGTGCCGCTTATCGGCCCGTCGCTGGCTTTTGCGTGGGTTTGGAGGGAAGTGCGCAGGTTCGGGACATTTCGCCGTTAGAAAAAAGCGTCGGAAGTCTATCGGCTCGGTTTCCGCAACTGATGGCGCGAGTTCGCCAAAATGGATACCGCTATATTCATGTGCGAGGACCAAAGCCAGGTGAGACCGGCGGCGCGGTTTTGGCTGAGACCATTCGGGTACAAAAGCTAATCGTGATCTACCAAGATTTTTTCACGGTCGTACAGGCCAGCGAGCATTTGAGGGCCCTGCCGTTTTCAGTGGCGGAGGTTTCGCTTCTGCATGAGCTACTCCATGCGTACGATGAAAATAATGCGGTCTTTGAAAAGATATATCCTTGGCTAGGCTGGAAGTCCCTAGGCCGCATTTCAAAGGATCGATTCAAAGACCCATCCACCGGTTTAAGCAATCTTTGGATTCTGGGCTCGGAACTCGCTCGTCTGAAAAATCAATTGAGCCCCTATCTTAACACCCACGGTCCTTGGTTCGTTTACCTTCAAGCGCGAAATCAAATGAAGATGTATGGTTATCCGTCGATCTACAGTGTGCTAGGTGGACCGATGGAGACCTTTGCCGAAATGGGCGCTTATATCGCTCTAGATCCCGAAGCCGGCTCCTATATGCCCGACCAAATTGTCCGCTGGTATAAGCAGTACGTACTGCGCTAGCTGTTTAATTTTCATAGATTCATGGGTCTGCCTTCGAGATTGAAAACCGTGCGGCTCACGTCTATGACGTAGGGATGAAGAAGGCCGTTCTTTTTATCTTTGGACTCATAATCATAGGGATCTTCTTAAAGCCATGGGTGGCGCGAGTCAGACCTAAAATCGCCCCTGTCGCCCACAAAAGCCGGGCCTCAGCCATGCAAAAAGCCTTGAGTGCAGATCCGGTTCAGCCAGATGAAGTCTCACAAAAGTTTGTTCGAGAAGAGGCACCGAAAGCCCCGCAGTTCTGTCGGGATCAGTGGGAGAACCTCGCCCGGTTTTCTCTGGATCAGGCTTTCGGCGATATCAGAAAGGGATTTTTTAGAATCGATCCCCGCTGCCGGGTGTTTGATGACAAAAGTGCTATGGTCCAAGCGCTCTATCAAAATTGTGAGTTCGATGCGAAACGGGGAGTGCTTAAGAACGAAGAACAGTGTTTGATGAGTGTGGGGTCTTACCGCTCGATTTGGATCGATCGGCTGTCGGCCGATGTCAAGGATCCAAGGGCGATGAGTTTGTCTCTTCTCGCCAACAAAATTATGGCTAAAATTTGGACTTCCATGCCATCCCCACAGTCACACGCGGAGTTATTGGGATTGATTCATGAGTTGATCGAAAGAAAACCGGATTCACTCCAGGCCCGCAAAGCCCTAGTGGCCGCGGAGCTAGGGTCTGACGAAACCAACGAGTCCTACTATGAATCTGTGCACAAGGCCGCGGAGGCCGCGCTCGAGCTGGCCCCAGGAGAGCCACAAGTCACCGAAGTTCTTTTGTATAGTGAAAAGCGAAGAGGGAATCCCCAGGCGATTCAGGATTACTTGCAGCGAAATCCCGAGAGTGGTTTGGCGTATTACTATCAAGCTTGGCAAGAGCATGATTCTGGTCAGCGCGAGGCGGCGCTCGCGAATCTGCGTGAGGCTCACCGCCTGGCTCCAGGGGATCAGCGGATCGCACAAACCTTGAATGCTTTGGAAGCCGGTCAGCGAGATAAGCTATTTTCTATGGAAATTGGCTTTACCTTCGACGGTTTGTAGAAACCTTCATTCACCGCGAAGAACTCTTCAACTTGGATGGCTTGCTCCAATGTCTTCACTCGTTCAAACCAAGGACTGATTTCGGGATCTCGGCTCCAATAACGGAGCAATTGTTTCACGCGCCCCAGGGCGAAGGCGCCATTTTTCTGACGATGGCAAGATTCAAAAAACGCTTTTAGAAACTGCAAATAGCAGAAGGAATCGGATTCAATAGGTAGACCCAGCGAACGACGAATTTCATTGGCGAGAGTGGGCCTCGCAACCAAGCCGCGTCCCAGAGCCACGCGCGAGGTTCCTGATTCTCTTACGCAGCTATGGTAGTCTTCGACGGTCCAAATGTCCCCGTTAGCGAGTACCGGAATTTTCACTGAGCCTTGCATTTCACGAATGAAGTGCCAATGGGCCGGAGGCTTATACATTTCGAGTTTAGTGCGAGCATGCACCACCAGATGGGCGGCTCCACCAGATTCAGCCGCCTGTGCGATCTCGCGGCACAGAGATTTATCCGAAAATCCGAGACGAACCTTCGCTGTGACGGGAATTTGAGAGGGAACCGCACGGCGTACAGCGCCGACGACCGCCGCCACTCTTTCGGGGTTTTTCAAAAGTGTGGCGCCGCCGTCATGACGATTGACCGTGGGCGCCGGACAGCCAAAGTTGAGGTCAACTCCGGGAGCGCCGAGCTCCACGACTTGGGCGGCATTCTCTGCCATCGGAGTCGGTTGCCCGCCCAGCAGCTGAACAAAGACGGGGGTGCCGTTCGAGGTCGAACCGGAATTCTTCAGTTCCGGACTGTAGCGAAAGAAGACGTGCGCGGGTAGGAGTTGATCCGTCACCCGGATAAACTCGGTCACCATTCGATCGACGCCACCCACCTGACTTAAGAGCTCTCGCAAGATGGGGTCGAGCACGCCCTCCATAGGGGCGAGTTGAATTAACGGTGGGCCAGACTGCGAAGGCATTTAAACTCGCGCTCCTCAACCGGTTGGATGGAAAGACGCTGACCTGGCCTCAGCAATAGCATTTTGGCTAATTGGCGCTCGGTTCGAATCTCCGCCAAGGAGACCAAGCGGGGGAATTTTTCGACAAATTCGACTTTCACGCAGTGCCACACAGGCTTTTCTTTGGTGGCTCTCGGCTCGAAGTACTCCGACTTTTTGTCAAACTGCGTGGGGTCCGGGACTGCAGGACTTGCTACCTTTGCGAGGCCGGCCACACCAGGTGGCTCGGCATTGGAGTGGTAAAATAGAACCGTATCGCCCACCTTCATCTCTTTCATCATGAAATTGCGGGCCTGGTAGTTGCGAACCCCGTCCCAAAGAGAGGTCCCCTTTTTCGCCAAATCATCGATGGAAAAGACATCGGGTTCGGATTTCATCAACCAATAGCGCATAAGGGAGGCAGCTTAGCTTATGGCACTGCGACAGCGCAACTTTAACGATGCCCAAAGTGATGAAATCACGATATTTTCACTCTTCAAATGAAAAACTGAGGGAGGCCAGGCGGTGGCGTTTCGAACCGAAAAAGACAGCATGGGCGAAATTCAGGTTCCAGCGGAGCGTCTATGGGGCGCCCAAACGCAACGGTCCATCGAGAATTTTAAAATTGGTGGCGATCGATTTCCGCGTGAGATGATTCGGGCCCTCGGGATTTTGAAGAAGAGTGCGGCCCGGGCCAATGAAAAGTTGGGCCTTCTCAAAGCAGAAAAAGCCAAACCCATTATTCAAGCGGCCGATGAAGTGATCAAAGGTCAATGGGATGGCGAATTTCCCCTGGTGGTTTGGCAGACCGGATCAGGCACGCAAACCAATATGAATTCGAACGAAGTCATTGCCAATCGCGCGGCTCAATTGGCCGGTGGTCAACCCGGCGATAAAAGCATTCATCCCAACGACGACGTCAATAAAGCTCAGTCTTCCAATGACACTTTTCCCACGGCGATGCATATCGCTGTTGGCGAGCGGGCCCGCCATCACTTGGTGCCGGCGCTTCGACAATTGGCCGATTCTCTAAAAGTAAAACAAAAAGAATTTCAGGACATCGTTAAGATTGGTCGAACCCATTTGATGGACGCCACGCCTTTGACTTTGGGTCAGGAATTTTCAGGCTATGTGACCCAGCTTGAGCATGGGATCGAAAGAGTCGAGACGAACCTCAAGCATGTTTTGCAGTTAGCCTTAGGCGGAACGGCCGTGGGCACGGGTCTGAACACCCACCCAAAGTTTGCTGAGACCGCGGCCCAGATGATTGCGGAAGAAACCGGTATACCTTTTGTCAGTGCGCCGAACAAGTTTGAGGCTCTGGCCGCCCATGATGCCTTGGTGCAGTTTTCAGGCACCCTCAAGACTTTGGCATGTAGCCTGATGAAGATTGCGAATGATTTTCGCCTGCTCGGAAGTGGTCCTCGCTGCGGGATTGGCGAGCTGATTTTGCCGGCCAATGAGCCCGGTAGTTCTATTATGCCTGGCAAAGTGAATCCCACCCAAAGCGAGGCGATGACTATGGTCTGCGCGCAGGTGATCGGTAACGATATGGCTGTCGCGGTGGGGGGTTCCACCGGGCATTTTGAATTGAATGTTTTTAAACCGGTGATTGTCTTTAACGTATTGAACTCGATTCGTCTGCTCGGGGATGCTTGTCATTCTTTCCGTGAACATTGTGTGGAAGGGACGAAGGCCAATCGCGATCAGATCAAGAAGCATCTGGAAAATAGTTTGATGTTAGTCACGGCATTGAACCCGCATATCGGTTACGACAATGCCGCGAAGATTGCTAAGTCAGCCTGGGAGCGTGGAACCACTCTGAAAGAAGAAGCTTTACGACTGGGGCTGTTGGATGCCGCCCAATTTGATGCCGTAGTTCGTCCTGAAAAAATGATAGGGCCAGAGGCTTAAGCGATGCGTGTAGCCGTTTTTTTAAGCTCGAGTCCACAGGTCAGCCCTATGTTTTTGGCTGAGGCCGAGCAGTTAGGTGCCCACCTAGCACGGGCGGGGCATTCGGTGGTCTACGGGGGCATGAAGAGCGGTTGTATGGGGGCCCTGGCCCAGGGTGTGGTGGGGCAAAAAGGTGCTTTGATCGGCGTGATTCCCGAGATTGATTTGCCCGATGGTTTGGTCCAAATGGAGTTGACGGAAAGCCATGTGGTCACCACTTTGTCCCATCGTAAAACGCGATTGGTGGAATTGTCGGATGCTTTTGTCATT
Organism: Bdellovibrionales bacterium; assembly: GCA_050250515.1. GTDB lineage: Bacteria > Bdellovibrionota > Bdellovibrionia > Bdellovibrionales > UBA1609 > JALHOQ01. The sequence continues at coordinate 8,308 of JBFWON010000089.1, forward strand.
TTCCCAGGTGGAATTGGCACCCTGGATGAGGCCTTTGAGGTTTTGGCGCTCAAATCGATTGGGAGCTTGGATCGCCCCGTGGTGTTCTACAATTTCTTAGATGCTTGGACACCGGTTTTGGAGGCTCTCGAGATCTTGTTTCAATCTCGCATGATTAAGCAGCCGCTCGATGAACTTATGGACGTGGTAGAGACTCCGGAAGAATTGATGAGGATCATTCGTCATGACGTTTGATCTGGCCTCGCGTCCACGACTTCAATGGTTTAAGGAAGATTCGATACGCCCCTATGTGTTTGTCCGACCCGAAAATCGTATCGCCCAACCGGGCCATCGTTTTGCCATCAATTGGTTTGAGCGCGCACCGCTTTATAAGAATCCGTTACAAATGAAAGAGGTCGGCTTTGCGGATCAGATATTGCGTCTCGAGACCGCAGCGTTCACGTCCTCGGGAATGCCTATGCCTCGATGGGTTTTTTACGACTGTGCGATCGTGCCTGGGTTCGTGGCTGGATATGCCATTCGGCGCGAAAGCGCCACGCCCGAAATGCTCAAGATTTTGCAGCCGGAAGTGGGCCAAGATTGGCTGCCCGTTTCGCTTTTTATTATGATTCCCACGATGGCAGAAAAAGAGTGGGTGGCCCACAATCTTTGTTCGATCAACTCTTTGATCCCGCGCGAGCAGGGATTTTATGGTCTTGGATTTCTCACCAAAGCCTTTGGACTTTGGTACGCCAATGTGGATGTGCTTTGTGGGATTACCCAATGGACAAGTCCTGCCATGCGGCTTCATACTCACTATGGCGATTTTGAGGTCTTGACAGCCTATACGCCCATTCATTCCCACGCTACGACACTGACCTACCGAATGGTGACGGACGCAGGGGAATGGCAAAGATTTTTTACCCAGACCCAGTCCACGGCCTTTGGTGACAAATACCAAGAGTCCGGATTTGAAGTGGATCCAAAGGATGAGAAGAGCCTTATTGGATTTCAGCGCCGGCTCGAGGAGGGAAGTACGCGTTATTACCTCAACGCCACGCAAATTCGCACACAGGACCTTGATGTCCCGCTAAAAGTATACCAACTTAGATGATAAGGTGACCGAATGACAAATATGACCATGCCCACTGTGGCGAAAAAAGTCTTTTATCCCTGTAAGAAGTGTGAAACAGACCGATACCAGGTGGTACTAGCTCACACCAGTCTGAAGACCGCTCGTCTCGAGTGCGAAGTCTGTAAGACCAAGAATATTTTCACCGTGGAAGAGCCTAAAAAATCCCGTTCTGCCGTACCAAAAAAATCGAAAAAGGCGAGCTCCAATCGGGCTGCGGCCCATGTGGCCAAATGGACCCAGTTGAGAGATTCGGCGACCGATAAGCCTGAACCTTACAACATGAAGAATTTATTCGAAACGGGTGTGGCCGTGGAGCACCCGAAGTTTGGCTTGGGCTTCGTCATTTCCTCCAATGGACAAGCCATTCAGGTTGTCTTCGAAGACGAAGAGCGTTCGCTGGTTCATAATCGGGGCTAATTCGTGAGCCCCGCTAGGTGCCAATGAGAATCGTCACTTTCAATTTATGGCATGGCCTAAGTCCGTCTAACCCCCTGGCCTTTGAGGCGCTTGAACCGACCACTCGCAGAAAACTTCGAGAGTCCGAACAGGTTCGAGTTCTTAAGGAAGCCTCTCCCGACTTCGTTTTTTTACAAGAGGTGAATCCGGTTTCGGATCGAGTGCAAGAACTAGGTCAAGCCTTGAATTTATCCACTGAGTATCAGCCGGATTTAGTCGGAGTGAAAGTCTTTGGTATCGGCTTGCCGCTGAATCTGAATTCCGGTCTGGTGATCGGGGCGGGTCATGGTCACGGTCTTAAGCGGGTTCAGGCGATCTCTCTTTCGCGGCCCGGATTTAACTGGGTTCGAAAATGGGGAAGCTGGCAACTACGTGAGGAACGCTTTGCCCTACTTTGTGAGTCCCTAGTTCCCGACGTCGGCCGAATTCTGCTGATCAACACCCATCTTCATCATGGTTTGGAATCAGATCCGGAGTTCGAAAAAAGGATCGACGAATGGACAGCCTCGCAAGAGCTCAATTCGACCTTCACTTCAGAATTGAAGGAGCGCATTCGAAAGGCCGACGCGAGGCGAATGAATGAGATGGCGTTTATTTTGCGAACCATTGCCGAGCATGAAAAAAGATATTCGGCCGTCGTTCTTTGCGGAGATTTGAATTCCACGCCAGGTTCCGAGTTGTTTCATGCCTTGCGTGAGATCGGTTTTCAGGACTCATGGGAAATCGCCCATCCACAGGACCCAGGTTACACCTTTGATCGATTGAAAAACGAAGCCAATCATCTGCTGCAGTCCCGCTTCCCCATTAGCTTAATGATTGAAGATTTAACTTTTTCATCTGAAGTTAAAGCCGGCTTGATGAATTTAGCGCGGGAGCAAGAGAATCGGCCCCGTCGAATTGATTATGTCTGGGTTCGATCACGAAATGGACGAGTGAAGGTAAAGGGTGCCCAGCTACTCGGTGCCCCTGATGCGGAGGGATTGGCTCCGTCGGACCACTTTGGTGTACAAGTGGATTTGGAGGTTTAGATTGCTTAAGGCCGGACCAACCGAAAAAATCATGCGTGAAAAGCTCTCGGGTATTTTTATGCCGAGCCACATGGATATTTTGAATGAGAGCCCGGATCATGGTCTCCCGCGTGAGGCGGAAAAGCATTTTCGCGTGGTCCTCGTCTCGGAGACTTTTCGAGATCAAAATCGGATTGAGCGGCATCGACTGGTCCATGAGGTTTTAAGTGAAGAGCTCAAAGCCCAGATTCATGCTTTGTCTGTTCATGCCTACACACCCGAAGAATGGCGGGCGCGCAAAGAATCCGCCCCCGAATCGCCTGAATGTTTGGGTGGTGGTAAAAAAGAAGGTCGTTGGTAAATCAGCTACTGCAGTTTTTCAGAGGCTGAACCTGTGGGCTCGGGCTCGGGTTTGACCAAACCGTCGAGTAGACAGCCCGTTCTTTCCATCCGCTTCAGGTAATGCTCGAGTAGCTCCTTTTCAAGCTGGGCCACTTGTGCCTCACCTATCTTCATTTGAATTCCATCGCAGCGAATGGAAACCTTGCCTTGGTATTCTAGGCAAACGGATTTTATCAAAGAGGGCTTCTTCGGATCGGCCGCGCAGGCATGGCGAGTGTGGAGGAAGTCGAGTTCCGCGTAGTAGCACTTCTTATTGAATTCATGTTCCCGAGGATCGCATTGTCCGGCGTAAGAAGTGATCGAACCTACCAACAGCTGTACAAAAGCTAACAGCGCTATTCTCTTCAGATGCATTTCATACCTCCAGAGTGAGGACAATGCAGAATGGGTGCCATTGTCTCGTTTTGGGTCGATTGTCGACAAATTGATAACGGTCAGGGGCTCGTTCATCCCGGTAACCTGAGAAGGTCAAGTAGGGTTATAGGGGTTCCCAGATATGCAGAATTTAACAAGAGTATTCGTTTTAAACCTAGTCGCGTTCGGATTGATCTATGCGGGAGTACTCGGATGCTCGCCCATGTCCAGCCGGAAGGCGAGCGAACCCTCGCTGGCTCCCGAGGCGCCTCCCATTATAGGCGATATACAAGAAGCCGGTTTGAAGTGTGATGTCTCGAAGTGGAAGGTGGGAAAGTTCGACGCCTCGCGCTTGTCTAAAGCCCAATACATCAACACACTCACATCATTGCTCACGAGGGCTTTGTCGAATTCTGAGAGCCAACTGGTTCTCGCGGACGCGGAAGTGAGCTCGCGAATTCCAGAGGACGGACCTTCCAAGTTTGTTGATCGACCGATGCCCTTTGACAGTACTTTTGCACAAGGTGCGTTCGAAGTCGCGGATCGAGTCGGAAACTCCCTTCGAACCCGTGGTTATTTGGAAAAAGTAGTTCGCGCCTATGCGACCTTAGATCAAGCGAATTGTCAGGGGGCTCTGCTCAGCAATTTATCCGTGAACTGTCGCCAGGCCTTCGTGCGCGGGTGGACCCTACGCGCCTTTCGCCGTCCGTTGGACCCCGCGGTGGAGATGTCGGCTTCGTTTCAGGCCGCCATGGGAAGCGGTGGAGATGTTCCAACTGTATTAGAGTCTCTCATTGTTTCCACTCTGCTGCAGCCGCAGTTTCTTATGCATCTTCAGTTGGATCAGGCGGCGACTTCGAGTCCGGCGTTAGCTCGACTGTCAAGCTACGGTGTGATCTCGCGGGCGAGCTATCTTCTTTGGCGCGATATGCCTGACGAAAAGCTTCTTTCACTGGCTGCGCGAAATCCGTTTTCTAAATCAGACTTGGCCGAAGCGGTTCAGCATCTTCTAACGGCCCGGCCAGACAAAATTCAGGCGACCCTCGATCTCTTTGTGCGCGGATGGCTGGATTTAAACACGCTACCCCCGTTGCCCAGCCCTTCAGCGAAGTTGTCCTATCTGACCCCTGGAATTCAGGTCAACCAGGCTTTGTTGCAAGAGATGTCACAGGAAGTTTCCGATTTGTTTCAGTACGTCGCCCTTCAGAATAAAGGTCATAGTGAGCTTTTGACCTCTAACATTTCCTTTGCACGTAGTCCGTCTTTGATGAAGATTTACGGTCAGGAGACGCCAGCCCCGACGGTGGTGACGGACTTGAATGCGGTTCGCTTTCCAGACGGGGAGAGGGTTGGACTACTCACTCGAGCGGCACTGCTCTTTTCGGGCACCACAATCGACAAGCCGGCCCACCGATCCGTTACCATCCGAAAAAAATTTTTCTGTCAGCCCATGCCTCCCCCTCCTCCAGAGGCTATGGCAGCGGCTGGGGTGATTGAGCAAAACGAAACACTGACCACTCGCCGTGCCGTAGAAAACCTAACACAAGTGGGGTCGTGCGCGGGTTGCCACAGTTTGATCAATCCGGTGGGATTTGCCTTTGGCCACTATGGTCCGTTCGGTCAAACGCGAGACGTAGAACCGATTTTTTCAAATAATCAAAAAGTGGCTGACTTGCCAATTGATTCTCAGGCGGTGGTATTGGGACTTTTTCGGGATGGCGTCCCCCGACCGGTGAAGGATGGGGTGGAGTTGAGCGCGGCGGCGGCTAGATCTCCTGATTTTCAACGATGTTTATCTGAGTACATTCACTGGTTCGGTTCGGCCCAGGCCAATCAGCCGGATCAAAGCGAATCTTGCCAGGTCGCCGAAGTTTATCAGGCTGGTTCTAATGGGAAGCTCCTGGATATGCTAACAGCGCCGATTCTTGGTTATGATTTTGGTTTTCGTTCTTTTGAGAAATAATAAAGGGGTCATAAGGTGAAATACAATCGAGTGTCGCGACGGATGTTCTTGCAGGGTGCGGGTGGTGCTTTGTTACCCATTCCATTCTTAAGCTCTTTATTGCCACGAGCCGCTTGGGCCCAATCCACCGGAGTGCCGCCCCGGCGATTTGTTTCATTTGTTCATGATTCGGGCTTAGGTCATCCATCCAATTTTTTTCCTAATCTCTCAGGCAATCGATTCAGTATGACCAAGGTGGGTCGAGTGCTTTCGCAAGGTGCGGGACTCCCAGATGTTCACTATGAGGCACTTTCGTCCTTCGTTGCTTCCACACAAACCAGCCTTAGCCCTATCTTCGGTAGCGCTCTTAATCCCTATTTAAATCAAATTAATCTTTATAAAGGCCTAGATACGCCCTACGTCGGCCTACACAATGCGAATTACCTAGGAAATCTAGGGACTGGTGGATTTGGTCTCGGCGACTACGGCACTCAGTTTCCCACGACTCCGGCCAGTATGAGTTTTGATAACCTGCTCAATCGAAACCGTCGATTCAATCCAAAGGCCCTGGCGCACCGAAATTTCGGACACTTTGATTTCAAATGCAGTGTGGTTGTGGATTCTTCGGGTGGCTATAGCTTCGCACCCGAAGTTGGTCGTACCAATCTGCAGCTTTACAATGCAATCTTTGGAGTGAACGGCGGGAATGTGCCGGAGACCAGCGGGCAAACAGTGACTTCAGTTGATCATCCACGACGAGGCTTGCTGACATCTGTTTTGGACGATTGGCGCCGGGTAATGAATCATCCCAGCTTGAGTGCCGGAGATCGGCGGGCACTCAGTGATGCGACGGACGCCTTCAGTGATGTCGAACGGGGTCTTGCAGGAAGCAGTTCTACAAAGGGTATTTGCCGGCATCGAAATCTGTCTCCTGACACCCTTGACTACTATTATAATGGGATTATCGAAAGCCAGATGCGAACAACTGCCGACATCATTTCGGCAGGGATTATGTGCGAGGCGATTAGCACCTTGAACTTCAGTCATACTCCAGGCGTTGAAAATGGGAACAACTTTCACCAAGTTTGGCAGCACCGCCCGGTGCTCTACGACCAACAGATGGCAAATCACCTTGGACCGCGAATTCGCGCCTTCCTTGGGCGTCTTTTGGGTAATCTGAGCTCCTCGATCGATCCGGCCAACGGCAAGAATTATCTTTACAACACGCTTGTGTACTACTCGATGGAGTTTGGTCCCGGTTCTCACCACGGGGCTTGCCGACCTGTGCTTGTGGCGGGCAACGGCGGTGGTGGACTTAACACGGGCTACTATTTGGATTATTCGAATCGAACCCTCAATCGTCGGCCAGGTTACTTTCAGAACAATGACGAGTACGACGCCCCTGGATCCCCTTCAGGGGAGATGTGGATAGGTGAGATCTTCAATCGTATTTTTGTGACCATGGCCCAAGCGATGGGTCTTCAGCCCTCCGATTACGAAGATCCTCGTCTTTGGCAGTTTTTTGCAGGCCGCGGGGACATGGGCGTGCAAAATCAGAATTTAACCAACATTGGTGGATACGGGTCCCCTGGCCCCCACATAGTGGCGCCGAACGGGGCCAATGCTACGTATTACCAGTATTACAATTTGTCCGAGTTCAAAAAGCCCTTGGCTCATCCGACGACAAGCCTCTACACCGGCTAAATACCCTAGGGCCCCGACAATTCTTCAAGCTGGCGCTTCAGTTTTTCCATCAGTTCGGAGTGCCGTTGGCGGTTTTCCAGGTCGGAATCGGGCTTCGCCATGATTTCATTAAGGGCTTCAAGCTGATCTTTAAGACGCTGACAGAGCTCTTGCACGCCTGTATGGCGATCGATGTTCGTCTTCATTGCTATTCAGGATACGGAGCCCCTAGTCCTTTGACAAGGGCGAATGTGTCCATTACGACTGAGCCATATGGCAAATGAAATCATTTATACAATGAAGGGCGTAAGCAAAGTCTATCCTCCGAATCGGTATGTATTGAAGGACATCTACCTGTCGTACTTTTACGGAGCTAAGATTGGTGTGCTGGGCCTCAATGGTGCGGGAAAATCCTCTTTGCTTCGAATTATGGCAGGCGCAGATGCTGATTTCTTAGGCGAAGCTTTCCCGGCGCGTGACTTCAAAGTGGGCTACCTGGAGCAAGAACCCAAGCTTGACGATAGCAAGACGGCAAAAGAAATCGTCATGGAGGGACTCGGTGAGCTCAATAATCTGCTTCTGGAGTTTCACAAGATCTCGGAGCAGCTCGGAGACCCCGACTTGGATCCCGACAAAATGGAAAAGCTGATTGAGCAGCAAGGGGCGATCCAAGAGAAGATCGAAGCAAAAGATGGTTGGGAGATTGATCAGAAAGTGGATCAGGCCATGGAGGCTTTGCGCTGTCCCCCTGGGGAGGCTAGTGTCGCCAATCTCTCAGGAGGCGAACGCCGTCGCGTCGCTTTGACCCGACTTCTTCTATCCAATCCCGATATCTTGCTTCTGGATGAGCCGACCAACCATTTGGATGCAGAGTCCGTGGGTTGGCTCGAAAACTACCTTCACAAGTTCCCAGGCACGGTCATCGCCGTGACCCATGATCGATATTTTCTCGACAATGTGGCGGGATGGATTCTGGAGCTCGATCGAGGCGAGGGAATTCCCTGGAAGGGCAATTACACATCTTGGCTTGAGCAAAAAGAAACGCGCCTTCAGCAGGAGCAAAAATCCGATCAGAAGCGCTCGAAAACTCTAGAGCGTGAGCTCGAGTGGGTTCGAATGTCCCCTCGGGCCCGTCAGAGTAAGTCTAAGGCCCGTTTGTCGGCTTATGAGAACCTTTTGAAAGAGCCTACGCAAGAAAAGCTTCAGGAACTACAGATTTACATTCCCCCTGGTCCTCGCCTGGGTGAGGTGGTGATTGAGGCCAAGGACATCTCCAAGGCCTTCGACGACAAGCTCCTTTATGAAAATATAAGCTTCACCATTCCACGGGGAGCCATCGTCGGGATCATTGGACCCAACGGCGCAGGTAAAACCACTCTGTTTCGCATGATCACGGGGCAAGAAAAGCCTGACGCCGGGACCTTCAAAGTGGGTGAAACGGTTAAATTGTCCTACCTCGACCAGTCGCGCTCGCATGTGGACCCGAATAAGACGGTCTGGGATGAAATCTCGGGCGGTGAGGATATGATTAAGCTTGGAATGAGAGAGGTCAGCTCGCGCGCCTATGCGTCCTGGTTCGCCTTCAGCGGAGATTCCCAGCAAAAGCGCATTAAGGACCTCTCGGGTGGTGAGCGCAATCGTCTTTATATGGCGAAGATGCTCAAAGAGGGTGGCAACGTTCTCTTACTTGACGAGCCCACCAATGATTTGGATGTCAACACCATGCGGGCCTTGGAAGAGGCTCTGTTGGAGTTCGGTGGTTCCGCCTTGATTATCTCCCATGATCGTTGGTTCTTAGACAGAATCTGCACTCACATTCTGGCCTTTGAAGGGGACAGCAAGGTGGAGTTTTTTACCGGCAACTATTCTGAATATGAGGCCGACCTCAAGAAACGTTTGGGTGTGGACACGTTGGAGCCCAAGCGCATTCACTATCGAAAAATCAGTCGTTAAAGCCGAGTCGCCTAGGAGTTTTACCTAGGCGGCGGATTTCTGACCACTTTGGTCATTTAGTTCTCGTAAGTGACCTTCCAGGGATTCATAGGCCTGCTGAAGGCGAATGAATGACATGGTGTCTATCGAGCCAGGTTCCCCCGAGGCTTGATCTGGGTGGTAGCGCTTGGCTAGCTGTCGGTAGTTCTTCTTAATTTTGCTTAAAGAGATATTTTCTGAGAGTCCTGTGGCCCCTAGATCAATCAGTATTTTCAGGGCCAACTGCTGGCGAAGGGGTAGTTCTTCCTTAGGTAACGAGACCTCTGGCGGTGGCGAAATTTTAACTCTGGGCGGGATTGGGGCGGTGGGTTCTGGTCCCGTCACCTTTGGCTCGACCGGCCTT
>JBFWON010000090.1:0-17393 GCA_050250515.1 Bdellovibrionales bacterium
CAAAATTAGGGCGTGTAAAATTCTCACCATTTTGTCTGGACTCCAGTGGTTCTACATGGAACAATCGGCAAATCTCCACACGAAATGAAGAAAAACAGCGGGGAACATATGGCTAGAATCATTTGCGTGGCTAATCAAAAGGGCGGAGTAGGCAAAACCACGACCTCCGTCAACCTTGCCGCAGCGCTTACGGACATACCCAGGCGAGTACTCATTGTAGACATGGATCCACAGGGCAACGCGTCAAGTGGGCTTGGCGTCAAGAGATATGAAAATCAAGAAAACAATATCTATCAGGTTCTGATTGGAGAGCGGACTATTCACGAGGCTACTCAGAGTACTCAAGTGAATAATCTCAACATTGTCCCAGCCAATCCGGACCTTGTGGGCGCTGAAATTGAGTTGGTCGACATGCCCAATCGTGAGTATCGATTGAGAGATGCTCTCCACCAGGTGGGCGACAAATATGACTATATATTAATAGACTGTCCACCGAGTCTGGGTCTCCTAACGGTGAACTCTCTCTCGGCGGCCGAGACCTTTTTGGTTCCTCTCCAATGCGAGTACTTTGCATTAGAAGGCCTATCACAACTTCTGAACACCGCGGGTTTGATAAAAAAGAGCTTAAATCAGGAACTTCGAATCGAAGGAATTGTTCTGACGATGTTCGACGCCCGCAACAACTTGTCCCATCAAGTAGTCTCTGAAATCCAGTCCCATTTCGGCGATAAAGTTTTCCAGGCGATCATTCCACGCAATGTTCGACTGAGCGAGGCCCCAAGCCATGGTCAAACCATTTTCCAATACGACCCCAAATCGATTGGCGCCAAGAGATACAAAGAGTTGGCCATCGAACTCGATCAGCGAGTCAATGGGACTAAGATATCTGAATCACCAGTGATTGCCGAAACTATTGAGGCCGCTCGGCCCGCCGCCGAGGCAGCGCCCGAGACAGAGGTCCTGGTGGAAACCAACCCGGATCTAGATGTAGAAGTGGAAACCTCAGATCGTCCTGAAGGAGAAGCCCATGTCTGACTCCAACCCCTCCACGACAAAATCCACGCCAAAAGCGAAAGGACTGGGCCGAGGTCTTGGTAGCCTATTGGGCCCGACCAACGAAGGGGCGTTTTCGAAGTCTACCTCCATTACAGAAGGGGCTCTTGAACGGCTGACTGAAAAACTCGAAAGTCGAGCTGAGCCAGCGATTAAAGAAGGATTTGTCGAGACAAAAAAAGAGCCTCAGATTCCTGAGAACGCGCGGATCTGGAAAATCGCTATCGAAAAAATTGGCGCCAATCCAAAACAGCCACGAAAGATCTTTTCGAAGGAAGCCTTGCAAGAGCTCTCTCAGTCCATTGCAGAAAAGGGAATCATTCAACCCATTTTGGTTCGACGAACCAAAGACGATCAATTTGAAATCATCGCGGGAGAAAGACGGTGGCGGGCCGCTCAACTTGCTGGCCTCAAAGAAGTCCCGGCCATCATCCGTGAAACGGAAGAGCAAGAGGTCCTCGAACTCGCCTTAATTGAAAACATTCAGCGTGAAAATCTGAATCCGATCGAAGAAGCAGAAGCCTACGAATATTTGATCGACCGCTACGGCCTAAGTCAGGGCGACCTCGCCAAGAAAGTCGGCAAGGATCGCGCCACTGTGGCCAATGTGCTGAGGATTCTCAACCTGCAGCCGATTGTTCGCGATATGATCACGCAAGGGACCCTTTCCCTCGGACAAGCGAAAGTCCTGCTTTCTGTGCCCGACAATGCAATGCAGCTAAAGTTGGCCAATCGTGCCCATCAGGAACAGCTCACCGTTCGCGCGCTTGAAAAATTGGTGCAGCAATCCAAAGACGGAAAAACCGTCACCGCCTCCCCTACGCCTACGGACCGTGAACGTGAGGCCGCCCAGGTACGAGAAGAGCTGCAGAGACTGATCGGTTCCAAAGTGGGCCTGGACTATACGGGCGGTAAAGGCAAAATCACCATTCACTTTTACTCCGATGGGGAGTTGAATCAGATAGTCGACACTTTGAGGGATTCATGGCGGAGCTAGCACTACAATCCTCGGTTACAGCGCTTCTTGAGAAAGGGGCTTCCTTTGATGGACGCCTCACTTTTGAGGGTACGGTGCGCATAGGCGGCCATTTTCGTGGCGAAATTTTCACCAACGACACTCTTGTAATTAATCCAGGCGCCCAAGTGGAAGCCCAGATCGAAGCCGAAACGGTCATTATCTCGGGTGCTGTTAAGGGAAATATCTTTGCGCGTCGACGGGTGGTCATGCACCCCCCGGCCATCTTTCAAGGCACGGTTACAACGCCCTCCCTCCGGATCGACGAAGGTGTCCTCTTCGAGGGCGCTTCATATATGCCCAAGAATTAATTTACACGGCGGGCTTCGTCGCATATATACAAACCGGTTTTAACAACTGATTAAGGAAACAAAAACTCATGGGTCTTTTAATTTCCCTTGGGGTCAACCAGACCTTGGCCATACAGCTTGGCCTTTTTCTCATGGTTTACGCGATCCTAAAGTATGTGCTTTTTGAGCCCTACTTTAAGGCGTTCAATAAGCGCGCCGAGGCCACTGTCGGTCAAACGGAATTGGCGGAACGTTACATCGAAGAAACCAAGCAACTTGAAGAGAAGTTTGCTTCTGCAGCTCAACAGCTGAATGAGCGATACAAATATGTGTATGATCAATCGCGTGGCGAGGCGATGCGGGAATATGATAAACAAGTTAACAACGCCCGAAGCGAAGCCAAAAATCTGATCGAAAACGCGCGGCTCAAAATTCAGGCCCAGGTCGGTCAGGCGCAAGGCGAATTGCGCAAAGAAATTCCGGGCGTCACTCGTCTGATTACACAGAAATTAATTGGTAAGGATATTGGTGCATGACGTATTGGATATTGCTTCTCGCACAGGCATGGGCAGAAGGTGGACATGGTGAACATGCCGCGGCTCAAGGCCATGATGCCATTCCATGGAGCTCATTGTGGGTTCAATTCTTCAACTTTACTCTTCTACTTGTTGTTCTAGGCGTCTTACTCCGTAAGACGGTCCGCGCTCACTTCGACAATCGCGCGAAGGAATACAAGCAACTCGTTGCCCGGGCGGAAAATGCTAGAAACGAAGCGGAGAAAGGTCGGCGCGAAATTCAGGATCGACTCTCTAAACTTGAGTCGGGTGCTGAAAAAGGTTTGGCGCAGGCGCAAAGCGAAGCCGAGGAGCTCCGCGGACGAATGCTCAGCGAAGCCAACAGTCTTTCAGAAAAGTTGCGGATTGAAGCCCAAAGAACGGTCGAATTGGAAATTGAAAAGGCGAAAGCGCAGCTACGCTCCGAAATTTTAGCAGAAGCCTTGGCGGCCACAGGCGAAAGCTTTAAGCAGCACCTCAACCCCAATGAACAAAAACGATTGCAAAAAGAATTTGCCGATAAAATTCAGGTGGTCAGCGGATGAAGAACGTATTGCTTGCCAGCCGATATGCGAAGGCCCTCTATAATTTAGCCCGTGAAGCCGGGGAACAAGACGTCGTATTTGAACAAATGCGGGTCGTGCAGGATGCCTTTGCTTTAGATCCCGAAATCCAGGGCTTTGTAGAATCTCCAGTGGTTCGACCTTCGGAGAAAGAAAAAGCCCTTAAAGGCGTTGTCGAAAAAATCTCGCTGTCAGCCACGCTTAAGCACTTTTTGTTGGTATTGGCCAAAAAAAATCGACTTGGGATTTTCGGCGACATCGTGACCGCGTATCAGACCTTCGCCGACGAAGCTCACGGAGTGACTCGTGGTGTGGTTCGATCCGCCGCCGTATTAGACCCGGAGGCCCGTCGCCAGATTGAAGAGCTGGTGAGCCGCGCCACCAAAAAGCAGGTCATTTTAAACTACAAAGAAGACCCCACTTTGTTGGGGGGGTTGGTGGCGGAAGTCGGAAGTTTCACTTTCGACGATTCGCTAAAGTCCCACTTGATTCGGATCAACGAGCAATTAAATAGGAGTGCCCACTAAGATGGAAACCACAATTCGCGCCGACGAAATCAGTCGGGTTCTAAAAGAACAGATTAAGAACTACAACAAGACCATTGAAGTCAGCGAAACCGGTAGCGTTCTTTCGGTTGGTGACGGTGTGGCCCGGGTTTATGGACTGGAAAAAGCCATGGCTGGTGAACTCGTTGAGTTCCCCAATCAAATTTCTGGAATGGTTTTAAACCTTGAGACCGACTCGGTCGGTGTGGTGATCTTCGGCGATGACCGCGATATCCGAGAAGGCGACACGGTTAAGCGAACCAAAAAAATCGTACAAGTGCCGGTGGGTGAAGAACTCCTCGGTCGTGTGGTCAACGTTCTTGGTCAGGCCATTGATGGTCGCGGCGAGATTAACTCGAAGCACTCGCGAATCGTGGAGTTAAAAGCACCTGGAATTTTGGCTCGTAAATCGGTGCATGAGCCCATGCAAACCGGTATCAAAGCTATCGACTCGATGATTCCGATTGGTCGGGGTCAGCGGGAATTGATCATTGGTGACCGTCAGACTGGTAAGACGGCGATTGCGATCGACACGATCATCAATCAAAAAGGCCAAAACGTTCATTGTTTTTACGTCGCCATCGGACAAAAGAAATCGACCGTGGCTCAAGTGGTGGAAAAACTGCGAAATGCCGGCGCGATGGAATACACAACCGTGATCGCAGCGACGGCTGCAGATCCCGCGCCCCTACAATTTTTGGCACCTTATGCTGGGTGCACCATGGCCGAATACTTTCGCGATACCGGCCGACACGCTTTGATTATTTATGATGATTTAACCAAGCAAGCTCAGGCCTATCGTCAACTGTCTTTGTTGCTGCGACGACCTCCTGGTCGCGAGGCTTATCCTGGTGACGTGTTCTACGTTCACTCTCGCTTGCTCGAGCGTGCGGCGAAAATGTCGGATAAAATGGGCGGGGGTTCTCTGACGGCGCTGCCGATTATTGAAACCCAAGCTGGTGATATTTCGGCCTACATTCCGACCAACGTAATTTCGATTACGGATGGTCAGATCTTCCTCGTGAGTGACTTGTTCTATAAGGGTATCCGACCCGCGGTTGATGTGGGTAAGTCTGTGTCTCGTGTGGGTGGTAACGCTCAAATTAAAGCGATGAAACAGGTGGCTGGTACTTTGAAACTGGAACTGGCTCAGTTCCGCGAACTTGAGGCCTTTGCCGCGTTTGCATCCGATTTGGATAAAGCGACGCAAGCCCAGCTGGCCCGCGGACGTCGCCTGGTGGAGCTGTTGAAGCAATCTCAGTACTCACCCTACTCGGTTGAAAAACAGGTGGCCGTGATTTGGGCGGCTACAAATGGGTTTGTGGATTGGATCCCTGAGAGTGATGTGCGCCGATTTGAAAAGGAATTTGTCGAGTTCTTGGAAAACAAGTACGCGCGAATTCTCACGGCCATTCGCGAGAAGAAAGCTCTTGATGATGATTTGAAGCGGGAGCTCAAGACGGTGGCTGAAGAATTTAAGGCCATCTTCAAACCTTCGCAGAAAAAGTAAAGGACCATGGCCAATTTAAGAGATATTCGCAATCGAATACAAAGCGTGAAGAACACTCAGCAGATCACGCGCGCCATGAAAATGGTGTCGGCGGCGAAGCTGCGTCGAGCGCAACACAACATTCAGAATCTGCGCCCTTACGCGAATCAGATTTTGGGTGTGATTGCGGACGTGGCCAGTACGCATCGCGTGCAACATCCTCTGTTGAGTACAACTGTCGAGGCCAAGAAAGTTCTGGCTGTGGTTTTGACCTCAGATCGAGGACTCGCCGGCGGGTTCAACAACAACATCAATCGATACGCCTACAAATTCTGGCAGGACAACCAGGGCAAATACGAAACCCTGGATTTTCTGTTTATCGGCCGAAAGGGCTCTGACTTTTTTCGAAACCGAAAAGTTCAAGGCATCGACACGATCACCAACCTCGCTCGCGAAATTTCCTACGGGATGGCCGCGGGTGTGGCCGATCGTTTGATGGAGGCCTTCACCACGGGTGGCTATGACTCTGTTTTGTTAATCTACAACGAGTTTAAGTCTGCCATTTCGCAAGAAGTGATATGTGAAACTTTGCTTCCAGTTAACCTCTCAAAGGCGAATTTGGGCCAAGAGGATGCTAAGGTTCCCTTCTCGAAGGATTTGATTTTTGAACCCGAACCCGAACAGATCATCGACGATTTGCTAAAGAAGCACTTTGGTGTGCAGGTTTATCGTTCGATGTGTGAGAGCGTGGCGGCCGAGCATGGTGCCCGTATGGCAGCCATGGAAAGTGCCACAAAAAATGCGGGTGAAATGATTCGCTCGATGACATTGACTTACAATAAATTGCGACAGGCTTCGATTACGACCGAACTGATCGAGATCACAAGCGGCGCGGAAGCCCTGAAAGGCTAAGGAGAAAGAGATGCAACTTCAATCCGGATATATCAGACAGGTGATGGGTCCCGTTGTTGACGTGGAGTTCCCCGATGGCGAAATGCCAGAAATCTACAATGCCCTTAAGGCGACCAATAAAACAATCGGTGATGAAGCCGACAATTTGGTTTTGGAAGTCGCTCAGCATTTGGGTGACCGAGTCGTTCGAACCATTGCGATGGATTCGACGGATGGACTGGTCCGAGGCGATAAAGTCCTAAATACCGGCGATACCATTAAGACGCCTGTTGGAAAAGAAGTCCTGGGTCGAATTTTGAACGTGATCGGCGAACCGGTGGACGAAAAACCCCGCGTTCAAGCCAAGGAGTATTGGGGTATTCACCGTGCCGCCCCGAAGTTTGAGGACCAATCGACTCAAGCCGAAATGTTGATGACTGGAATTAAAGTTGTGGATCTTCTCGCTCCTTACGCGAAGGGTGGAAAGATTGGTCTGTTCGGTGGTGCCGGTGTGGGCAAGACCGTTTTGATTCAGGAACTGATCCGAAACATCGCCACCGAGCATGGTGGTTACTCCGTGTTTGCGGGTGTGGGCGAGCGTTCTCGTGAAGGTAACGACTTGTTCATGGAGATGAGTGAGTCCGGCGTTATCGACAAAACGGCGCTGGTGTTCGGTCAGATGAATGAGCCCCCGGGCGCCCGTGCTCGCGTGGCATTGACTGGTTTGACAATGGCTGAGTATTTCCGTGATCGCGAAGGACAAGACGTTTTGCTCTTCGTGGATAACATCTTCCGATTTACTCAAGCGGGTGCGGAAGTGTCGGCCCTCTTGGGTCGTATTCCTTCTGCGGTGGGATATCAGCCGACACTCGGTACTGAGATGGGTAACTTGCAAGAGCGAATCACTTCGACCAAGAAGGGTTCGATTACATCGGTGCAAGCGGTTTACGTTCCGGCGGATGACTATACGGATCCAGCTCCGGCGACTACATTCACTCACTTGGATGCGACCACTAACTTGGATCGTGATATCGCCGCAAAGGCGATTTTTCCAGCGGTGCATCCGTTGAACTCGACATCTCGAATTTTAGATCCTGATATCGTCGGTGAAGAGCATTATCGTACAGCACGTGATGTACAGGCGCTCCTCCAGCGTTATCGCGAACTTCAGGATATCATCGCGATCTTGGGTATGGACGAGTTGTCTGAAGACGATAAGCAAGTGGTGAATCGCGCTCGTAAAGCTGAGCGATTCTTGTCGCAGCCGATGTTTGTGGCCGAACAGTTCACCGGTATGCCCGGTAAGTATGTGGATATTAAGGACACGGTTCGTGGTTTCCGCGAAATTCTTGATGGAAAACACGATGCGGTTCCCGAGCAAGCGTTCTACATGGTGGGCACAATTGAAGACGTGCTCGAAAAAGCCAAGAAGTTGGCGATTTAACTAGGAGCTTTCATGTTCGTACTCAATCTGGTCACGCCGGAAAAACGCTTAGTCACGGATTCTGAAGTCGAAGAAGTGATTGTGCCGGGGTATCGAGGACAACTCGATATCCTCCCTGGCCATGCGCCGCTCATGACCACGCTGTCGACTGGCTCTTTGCAGTATCGATTGAAGGGTACGGACAAATTCCAAACGGTCGTCGTCAGCTGGGGATACTGCGAAGTGAATCCCAACGGCGTGACCGTTTTGGCCGAGACCGCCGAATCGACGGCCGAGATTGATAAACAACGGGCGGAAGAAGCTTTGAAGAAAGCCCAAGCCCGCTTGATGGAACCGATCCTCGAGCCCGATCAAATCGAAGTCCTCCAGCGCAAGCTCGCCCGCGCCCAAGCCCGCCTCGACGCTTAAAAAAGGTTCGGACTACTTTTTGGGCCGTCGGTGCGTCATTTAGGGATCGGCGGCTTTATCGTCGGATCTTTCTTCCGAGGGTAAAATCAACGTAGCATCCGAGTCTGAGTCCGCGGGAGAAACTTGATCGACGGCGCGCTTGGGTTCACTTTCTAAAGCAGACGGGGAAGCTTCGTCGACAGACGGACCATCGCCGGCGGGTGTTCGAATTTCTTCAGTAGGCTCATCAGGTGGGGGTGGCTCCACCTTGGGTGGCGGCGGCTCAGATAGAGTTTTCGCCAACCACTCCCCGGCTTCGTAGCTGTGGGAGTTTAGATTTAATACCTGCATAAAGGCGTCTTGATCTTCAACGGCTCCGGTGTGATTGCAATTGATCACAATCAACTTGGCCTTCAACTGTGGCGCTAGATTGCTTAGCCAGTGGGCGGTTTTAATTCCGCTGGCGTAAAAGACCCCGAACTTCACGCCTTCTTTGGCGAGTTCCTCACTGACCGTGGACAAAGTATCGGGCGACAGCTTGATAAACTTGGTGCGACCCTTGAAATGATTCGCGAACCGATAACCAAATCCCAGAGAGGAACTAAAAACCACAGTGCGGGTCGATTTGTTCACCTCGGGCCAGGGTTTTGTTTGCTCCTCCACAGCGAATTCAAAATTTTTCTTCATTACGGATCGGGAGAGTTCGCGCAGCTTTTGAATGGCGGCGAAGGCCTTGGCTTCGTTGGATCTTGTGGCCTCGGGCTTCAAATTCTTTTTCAACTCGAGGATACGCAAAACACTCTCGTTCAATCGAGCTTCCGAAATCCGTTCATCCTCAACAGCCTTAACCATAGCCTGAAAAGCCTGGCGTTGGTGGCTGGGCGCTCCGGCAAACATCAGCATATCGTTTCCAGCTAAAAAGGCACGAATCGCCCGCTCGCCGGGATCACGGGTGACCTTGGCGCCACTCATCTCAAGGTCATCGGTGATGATGACCCCTGTGTAACCCATTTTTCCCCGCAGTCTCTCTTGCAGGAGCTTGGGAGAGTAGGTCGCAGGCAGACCGGATGGATCTACGTTGGGTAGCGAAAGGTGAGCCACCATAATGGTTCTTGGAAAATTGGAATCGACGAAATCCTGAAATGGAATCAAGTCGCGCTCTTCGAGTTGTTCCATCGTCGAATTTTTCTTGGCGACCATGTGATGACTGTCTTGCTTGGTTCCCCCGTGGCCGGGGAAGTGTTTGGCCGTGGGAATCATACCTGCGTCCCAAAGCCCTTTTGAATAGGCCACGCCGAGGGAAGAAACCTTGTCCGGGTCGTCACCAAAGGTGCGATTGCCGATAAAAGTATCCGAGGTGGAACTGGAAATATCCACCACCGGGGCCAAATTCACATTGAATCCGAGGGACTCTAATAACTCGCCCTGTGTTTTTGCAAAAGACTGAACGAAGGCGGGATCGTCCATTTTGCCAAGGGCAAGTGCGCTCGGAATGGGAGTTCGAATCTGAACCCGAGTCACAACGCCCCCCTCTTGGTCGACCATGATAAAAATCGGCGCAAAACTCTTGCGTCGGGAGATTTCATGTATCCTTCCGTTGAGTCTAGCCAGTTGGCGAGTGTCGCGAATGTTGCGCCGAAAAAGAATTAGCGCACCCGGTTGGTACCTGGACAAAAGGCGCTCGAGTTCAGGCGAGGCTTCGGTGCCGGCAAAGCTCCAAATCATGAGCTGGCCCACCTTCTGTGCGGTTGTCATCTTGGCGAGCTTCTCTGAAGAGGTCTCGGCTTCTGCGGAAAGACCAAAGGCCAGTATTACAAGCGCCGCGACGAAGGAGGAGATTTTCTCTCGCCACTCTCTTGCCCCTCTGGTTTTCAGTATAATCAAGCCATGCACAGGCTAAATCTCCTCATCTTCGTTATCGGCATAATATGGAGCGGACTTGCCTATGCAGAAGACGAGGATGCGGAAGATCTCGCCGAAAAAAAGGGCTTGGTGATAGTTGAACCGCTCAATGTGATCACTACTGAAGAAAAAGGCGAGTATCGATTGCTCCCCTATCCTGAACGTCGGTCCAAGTGGGGCTTTATGGCGAGCCTCGGTTACAGCAGCTACGAACCTCTGAATTACGAACCTGCTTACGCCCCAGCCGGAACTTCTTTTTACGAAGTCTATGGTGGCGCGGATATGCCGCTGATAGAATTGGCATTTACCATTAAGCGAAATCTAGCGATGGGAGCCATCGGTTTAGAAATCGGCGCGGGCATGACCCAAAACGCCACGGCGGATAAGGACTACGGCGATTCGTTTTTGCGAATTATCCCGATCAAAGTGATGTTGAATTATTACTTAGATACGATGGGTAAGGAGCCCGTGCTGGCGCCTTACATCGGCGGTGGCGCCTATGTGATGCAATTTCGTGAAGAACTCGATTCCGAAGCGAGCAATGGCAGCACGCAAGCGGCGCCCTACATTCATGCGGGCATCGCGTTTCAGTTAGATTGGATCGATCGTGCCGCCGCTACCATTTCTTATCGTGAATCCGGCATTCAAAGTTCGTTTATCTATGTCGAAGCGCAATCTTATATGATTTCAAGCGCGCAGTCGGATGAGGATTTCTCTTCTTTCTCATATGCCGGTGGGATGAAGCTCGAGTTTTAGAAATCGCGGTCCTACCGTACTGATAGCAGTTCGAAATCCGGACGGCGCTGGGCCCGGGCCCAGTAGATTCCGAACTTCGGATGCAAATTTACTTTATCAACGTTAGACACAAACTTGATACTGTACTACCATCTGCCATGATTAGTGAGTCCGATGGCCCGATTGTTTACGTTCTTGGAGCTGGCTTTAGTAGTGCCTTTATCTAATCAAAATAGCTGGGATATTTTGGCGCCGGTACCAATACTCCGTACCTAAAACAGCTACCTCTCAGCACCTTCTAAAGCGTCAAGCAACCGATCCACATCCTCGACGGTATTGAACACGTGAAAAGAAACCCGCAAGCTGCCTTGGCGGACAGAGACATCGACGCCGGCGCTGGCCAGTTTGGCCTTGAGTACTTGCGGATCGCCTGAAACTTTTAAACATTGAATGTTGGAACGAAGTTCTTTGGAAGTGTTGGGCCGAAAGCTCGAAGGCACATTGGCGAGAAAGTATTCCACCAACTCGGAATTATGACGAGCCACATTTTGCAAGCCACACTCTTGCAGTAAGCCGAGCGATCCTTCCAATCCAGCACTAATCAAAAATGAGGGCGACTGCCCACGGTCGTATTTACGAGCGCCGGCTAAAGTTTCAGTCGTGTAGCGAAGTAGATCGTCGGTGGACATTGAGTTGGGACTCACTAACCAAGACGCATGGGTGTGTTGGACAGCTTCGAGCGCGCGCTTGGAAAAATATCCGAAGGCCGATCCGTAGGGTCCCATAAGCCATTTGTAACCAACGCCGGTGATAACATCAGCATGACGCAAAATCGATTCAGGCACGGGCCTCCCGCCAAACGACTGCGAGACATCAACTAGAGTTAAAACATCACAGCCCGCACAGGCCTCCGAAATTTCTTCCCATGGCAAGCGAAACCCCGTGTTGAACATCACGTGGGAGCCACATACCCATTTGGTCTTGGATGAAATTTCAGTCAGCAATTTCTTTGGCGATAAATAAGTTTCAAGGGGCAAGCGGCGGACCTGAATCCCTTTACGCTCGGCCATCAACATCCACGGCAAAACCATGGAGGGATAATCGCCCTCCAGTAATAATACCTCGTCTTTCTCAGTTAGACCGGCCCCGTTGGCCACCAGGCTTACAGTTTCGGAAACTGAAGTGCTAAGCGCCACTTGTTCGCCGGGCACTCCCATCAAATCGCCAAACTGATTGCGCAGCTGATCTGAAATTCTGAACCACTGCGGATAGGGAAAATAACTCGGATCGCTGGTACGCTCCAGAGACTCTTGTATTTTTTTTCGCGCGCGCTTGGGTGTGGGCCCAAGGTAGGCAGAGTTGAGGTACGCGCTTTTCAGACTGAATTCCTGGCGGACTATATCGTTCATTACATTCTCCGTACGGTGCCTGCTAAAAGTTAGCAGGCACCCTATAACAAGCTTTTCAGATACTCCAGCTCATCGTGAATCCGGGGCCACGTGATTTGGTTCACGCGGATGCGAAGGCGCGAATCCGGTGTGATCGAGTATTTTTTGTTGCTGCGAGACGTGAGCTCCACAATCTTTTGCGGCGACAGCTTCGTTTGGTCCGTAAAGGCCAAGGTGATAGTGGCTTCTCCGCTCGAAAGATCGCGCACACTTAAATCTTTGCAGGACTTTCGAATCAGCATAAGCCCCATCAAATTTAAAACCTGATCGGGCGGTTTGCCGAATTGGTCGCGCAATTCATCTTCGATTCGGTCAATATCATCTGGGCTCTCAATTTCAGACAGAGATTTGTAGTAAGCCAAACGAATGCGCAAGTCGGGAATATAAGAATCCGGTATGAGCGCTGGAATTCGTACATTGATGTCGGGTTCCACGTCGCTGGCCAACGGAGCATCGCCCTTGGCGTGGCGAACGGCTTCTTCCAAAAGCTCAAGATAGAGTTCGTAGCCCACGGCGTTCACGTGCCCTGCCTGTTCCTCACCCAAAATATCGCCCGCGCCGCGAAGTTCTAAATCATATTGCGCAATTCGAATTCCCGAACCAAGGGCCGTGTTTTCTTGAATAATTCGCAAACGCTCCTGGGCCTCTTTGTCGATGGTGCGAGTGCTTGGCACCAGCAAGTAGCAATAGGCGCGCTCTTTACTTCGCCCGACCCGACCGCGTAATTGATAAATCTGCGCCAAGCCCAGCTGTTGGGCGTTGTCGATAAACATCGTGTTGGCGCTCGGCACATCCATGCCAGACTCTACAATAGTGGTACAAATCAACATGTCAATTTCATGCTGGAAGAAAGCAATCATGGCCTTTTCTAATTCGCCTTCTTCCATTTGACCATGAGCCACCTTGGCCCGAACCTCCGGCACGATTTCGCGCAATTGATCCGCTAAGTGATAAATGCTTTGTACGCGGTTATGGATAAAGTATATCTGTCCACCGCGATTGACCTCGCTCAAGATAGATTTACGAATGGTCTCGCCTTCAAATTTAGTGACGAAGGTTCTTGTCGCCAAGCGATCCACTGGCGCGGTGTTGACCAAACTTAAATCGCGAATGCCGACCAAACTCATATTCAGTGTGCGCGGAATGGGCGTGGCAGATAGCGCTAGCGTGTCCAAACCTGAGCGAAGCTTACGAAGCTTTTCTTTGTGTTTTACGCCGAAGCGCTGTTCCTCGTCGATAATCAAAAGGCCCAGGTCTTTGAACTGCACATCTTGGCTCAAAAGTCGGTGTGTTCCAATCACAATATTGACGGACCCATCGCGCAGACCGGCCAGTGTTTGCTTGATTTCTTTCGGTGAGACAAACCGATTGAGCGATTGAATGTTCAAACCCCAATCCGAAAATCGGTTTCGAAAGGTTTGCAGATGTTGAAAGGTCAAGACTGTTGTCGGCGCAATGATGGCGACCTGTTTACCCGCTTGCACGGTATGAAAGGCGGCTCGCATAGCGACCTCGGTTTTGCCAAAACCCACATCGCCGCAAACTAAACGATCCATGGGTGTGTCTTTTTGCAGGTCTTTGAGCACGTCCTGAATGGCGCGCAACTGATCGTCGGTCTCTTGATAGGGAAACGTCGCTTCAAAGCGCGCGTACTCATCACCGGGTTCGGGATAAGAGGGGCGATGGGCGACTGCGCGCGCCGCATAGATCTTCAACAATTCGGCGGCGACGTCGCGCAGATGCGAGCGCACCTTCGTTTTTGTTTTTTCCCAACCAGGGCCGCCCAACTTGTCGACCATGGTGGAAGAAGACGGACCCGAGTACTTTTGGATTTGATGGACGCGATAAACTGGCAAATACAGGCGATCGTTGTCTTTGTACTTGAGTTGAATAAACTCGGCGTCCAAGCCCTGAATCGGCATGACCTTAAGGCCCTCATACACACCGATTCCATGCAGCTTGTGTACAATCAGATCGCCCGGCTTTAAATCACCAAAATTAAAAGCGTGTGCCCGTTTTTCAAGGCTGCCGGACTGTTTGTAGTCCCGTCGTGTCCGCTTAATTCCGAACAAGTCCTCTTCGCGAAGAAAAATCAAATTCTCGTCGGCGTAGCGAAGACTTTCCCCGAGTGGGCGATTGAGAAGGTGAATGAGGTTGTTATCGGCGTGTTGGGCCTCTACCCATCCGGGCCAATGGGATTCCTCATCTTCAATCAGGTCCGCACGCAATTCCGATTTTTCGAGCAGAAGATGAAGTCTTTGCGCCTGAGCTTTCGAGCCCACCGCGATAAAAATGGCGTAGCCCTGACTCTTCCATTCGTGCAATTTTTTATTGAGGAATGTGGCTAACTCGGTGGATTGTCCTGCTAGCGCACGGGCTGATTTGGCGAGCTCTCGCATATCAGAGGCCGACACGGGTAAGATGGGCACGGCCACGTCATCGTTTGGGCCTTCTTGCACGCGAACTTTGTCGAGCCGTATCGCTTGAGTGTCGGGTGGAAACTCGAGTGCAATCGGTTCGGCATAGACCTCGTTCATCATCGGTCGAATGATCTGCGCCGCTGAAGCTTCGAAATCTCGTTTAGCTTCGGCCAGAAAGCTGTCGTAGGCCCTCATGGCCTCGATCTGATCAAGGCGCCACACCACCAATGGGGTGTTGAAATGCTCCGTGGGCAAAGCGGCGACTTGATAGAAATAGCTGCTCAAAAATTCCACGCCATGAAAGTGTTGACCCTTGGCCAGCTGGTGCAAAATGGCGGTGGACTCTTCACGATCGAGCGGGCGCCCCTCAAAAGAACTCTTCAATAACTGCGCGGCCTTTTGGCGTGAGTCATCAGTAAACAAAACCTCTTGGGCTGGAATGACGGCCAGTTCGCTCAATTCCCCGGTCCGTCGTTGCGAGTCGGGGTCAAAGCTATGTAGGCTTTCGATAATGTCGCCAAAGAGTTCGAGGCGGACCGGTTGAGGCAAAGCCGGCGAGAAAATGTCGACGATGCCCCCACGAATCGAAAAGGTTCCAATGTCTTCCACCACAGGCACATTGACGTAGCCCGAATCTTCAAGACGTTGGTGAAGACCCTCAGGTAGGGTGTCTTCGCGCTTCAATTTCAGGACACGGCGAGCCAATTCGGTGTAGGGCAAAGTTCGTTGAAGCAAGGCTTCCTGGGGCGCGATAAAGATCTCGCCAGGCTTTGCATTTTGCGCGGCCCAGAGCCAAGAGAGTCGTGTGCTGATGACCCTTCGATTGGGATACAGGTTGGAGTACAATCCGACGTCAAAGGCCGGCAGCAGATGGGCCTCCGCCCGCGGGTTGAAAAATCGTAAGGACTGCCATAGGCGTGTCGCAGCCGCTGGGTCAGGTACGATCACCAAATGGGGCTTATCTTGCTCAAGCAATTTGGATTGATTCAACAGTCCGGCCAAAAATGTGGCCGAATCGGTGCCGACGACCTCAAGATTCGGCTCGCGATTGCGCAAAAACCGGTCGATGGAGTTTTCCACTTTCCAGGGTAAATGCTCAAACATAACTCGTCGCGCCAACCTTTCGTTCTTGGATTTACACCGCGGGACAATTATAAACAGTGAAAACGAAATCGCATCCTAGCCGCGGAGTCTTCATGTCGCAACTATTGCCGGTCTTTGCCCTGGCTCTTTTTGTCATCGCCTTTGGGTCGATCTTGTTGGCATTCACCCACTTGATCAGTGAAAAAGCGAAGCCGAACGCCGTGAAAGGTGAAACTTACGAGTGCGGAATTGCCGCTGACACCTCAGGACCCACAAAAGTTCCGATCAAATTTTATCTGACCGCCATTTTGTTCATTCTCTTCGATATCGAAATTATTTTCATGTACCCCTGGGCGCTCACTTACGGCGACTTTATAGCGCAAGGTTACGGGCCTTATATTTTCTTGTCCATGGCGTTCTTCCTGCTGGTCTTTATTGTGGGATTGTTTTGGGAAATTCGCGCCAAAGCACTGGATTGGGAATAGAGGCCAAGAATGGGAATGGATGTTTTTGAAATCTCAGTGAACTTTGTCAAAATGGTCGCCATTTTTTTAATGATGGTGCAGATCGTTCCGCTTCTGGTTTGGGTGGAGCGACGCGGATCCGCTTACATTCAAAATCGCTTTGGCCCCAACCGTGTGGGACCGCTCGGACTGACCCAACTTTTGGCCGATGCGGTTAAGTTTCTAACGAAAGAAGACTTCGTTCCGGCCCGCGGCTACCCGTTTATATACTATGCGGCTCCCGTGGTGGCGATGATTCCGGCGACCTTGGCCCTGAATGCTTTGCCGCTGTCCGTGCCCATTCATGTCGAGGCGTTCTCAATGCTGGGCTCGAACTGGGGGCCCTATACGTTCAAATTCCAAGGTTATGATTTTGGCATCGGAATTGTATTTGTCCTTGGGGTTTCGTCGCTTGCGGCCTATGCGCTTTTGCTCGCTGGATACGGGAGCAACAACAAATATTCATTGTATGGCGCCCTTCGTGCCAGTGCACAAACGATCAGTTATGAACTCGCGATGGGTCTATCGATTGTCGGCATTATTCTGCTGTTCAATTCATTTAACTTTAGTGAAATCGTGGCCGCGCAATCTGGACCTTTGAGCTTTGCTTTCTTTGGTAAGAAGGTCGAGATCGCAGCCTTGCCGAACTGGGGCATCTTCTATCAGCCCCTAGGTGCCGTGATTTTGTTTGCCGCGATGTTTGCCGAAGCCAATCGTTTGCCCTTCGATTTACCTGAGGCTGAGGGTGAGTTAGTGGCCGGCTATCACACCGAGTATTCCGGTTTTAAATTCAACATGTTCTTTATCGGTGAGTACGGCCACATGTTTGTGGCTTCGGCGTTGATGGTGCTTTTTTATTTTGGTGGCTACACGCTTTATCCTTTTATGACTGAAGACACGGTCCTTAGCTGGTTTTCAGGAATGTCGCCGACCACGGCTAGCATACTTACAGCGCTTGTTTTACACGTGGTCTTTATGGCCAAAGTGGTTTTGTTTTTGTGGATTTTCATTTGGGTGCGCTGGACGCTCCCGCGCTTTCGTTATGATCAGTTGATGGACCTAGGGTGGCGA
>JBFWON010000091.1:0-17386 GCA_050250515.1 Bdellovibrionales bacterium
CAACTCCTTTAAAATTTGTTGTGGTAAATGAGTTTTTAGGCCAAGAGTGGCCTGTTTTTCAATTACCAGGAGTTGCACTGGAATATTGAATTCAGCGGACTACTTTTTGGGCCGTCGGTGCGTCAATTTTAAATGTCGAGATCGAGATCGACTCGCGGAACTTTGAACCATTTTCCGGATTCGGAGAACTGCGTGGAGAGATGGAACGGTTTTCGCTGCAGTTCACGGTTCAACATCTCACAAAAATCTAGGGCCGAGCAGTTGGGCCCAATCCAGTATTTACGAGCCACTTGGTGGCGCACCATTCCGACCGCTATGGAAGTTCCACTGGGGGTCAACGGCCGACCGTCTTTGTCGAAGATGTCGAGCAGAAGGGCATTTCCAATTCCGACCAGATTTTTTGAACATCCGAGACGAACGATATGATCATCAGACGTTTTGTACGAACAGCTGCGGTAGTGAGCTTCGTCGACAATTGCGCCTTCGGCTTGAACCACTTGGTACTCGGAATTGAATCTCGACAAGTCCCCTGCGTTCGCAAGGCTTCCCACCAAAATCAAAATCGCTAAGCTCGAATATTTCATGCAGCGCTCCTCCCGAAAGACCACGAGACCTACAAGAGACTTTGCGAGTGGTCAAATTTCGGCAAAAAATGGTAATTAGTTCTCACGGGCCGCTTGACCAAATGCGCCGCAATCTTGCCGACGTGCCGCGCATTAAGACACCGC
Organism: Bdellovibrionales bacterium; assembly: GCA_050250515.1. Lineage (GTDB taxonomy): Bacteria > Bdellovibrionota > Bdellovibrionia > Bdellovibrionales > UBA1609 > JALHOQ01. The sequence continues at coordinate 729 of JBFWON010000091.1, forward strand.
ATCCAAACGAGCCGTCCTAATTTAAGAACCTGCGCGACACCCCTCAAGCCCACCCAAAAACAATCCGAAAAATTCCTCATGCGGATCGATTTCAAGTTCAGGCATACCGAACACTCCGAAGAATTGACAGACTATGTCAATCAGAAGGTTCAGCAGCTCGACAAATACGAACTCAAGCCGGTTCGAATCGAGTTTACCTTTGCTAAGGAAAAAGAACGAGTCCGAGTGGACATCCACGTTCGAGGCGATCAGCTCGAACTCCATGCCCATGCCGAAGGCGACAATTTCTTCCACGAAGTCGACCAGGCGCTCTACAAAATCGCCCGCCAATTGTCTAAGAAAAAGGCCAAGATCCAAAGCCATAAAGTCAGTTGACCGTCCTCGTTTCGCCAGTTAAATCCCTAGAATTCATCAAAACTGGAAGAGGGTATGGCTATGTTGAATTATCTTTTCACGAGTGAATCGGTCTCCGAGGGACATCCGGATAAATTGGCGGATCAAATCAGTGACGCGGTTCTAGACGGTTACTTGGCTCAGGATCCTCGATCCCGCGTAGCTTGTGAGACCATGGTGTCGACAGGCTTTGTCACACTGGCTGGTGAAATCACATCGAAAGGCGTTTTGGATTACTCGACACTTGTGCGAGACGTCATTAAAGATGTTGGCTATGATTCGAGCGAAATGGGCTTTGACTACAAATCCTGCGCCGTTTTGGTCGCTTTGGGTAAACAGAGTCCAGACATCGCCATGGGCGTTGACGCCGCGGAACAAGGTGCTGGTGACCAAGGAATTATGTTTGGATACGCCTGCAACGAAACCCCTGAGTTTATGCCCCTCACCATTAGCATGTCCCATCGTTTGATGTCGGATATGGCCGATATGCGCAAATCGAAGAAAGTCCATTTCTTGCGGCCTGATTCCAAGTCGCAAGTTACGGCTGAATATCGGGACGGCAAAGTTTCTCGCATCGACACCATCGTGGTTTCGACCCAGCACACTCCAGATGTGGATCAGCGCCAAATTCGTGACTTCGTGGTTGAAGAAGTGGTTCCGAAGTCGATCCCCTCGCAGTGGATTGATTCCAAAACGAAGTTTCACATCAACCCCACTGGCCGATTTGTAGTGGGTGGGCCTCACGGTGATGCGGGCCTGACCGGTCGAAAGATTATCGTCGATACTTACGGTGGCCATGGCGCCCACGGCGGCGGAGCCTTCTCCGGTAAAGACCCCTCAAAAGTGGATCGATCGGCGGCCTATGCCGCTCGCCATGTGGCAAAAAACATCGTGGCTGCCGGCATGGCTGAAAAGTGTTTGGTTCAGTTGGCCTACGCCATTGGTGTGGCGGAACCCGTTAGCATCATGGTGAATGACTATGGTACTTCGCAGGTCGGTGGCGAAGTGTTGGCTAAAGCCGTTCGTCAAGTTTGGAACTTGAAGCCAGCTTCGATCATCGAGCAGTTGGACCTTTTGAAGCCGAAATTCCGCAAAACATGTAACTACGGTCACTTTGGTCGAAATATTCCTGAGCTGACTTGGGAAAAGACCGACAAAGTGGACGCTCTTCGTGACGCCATCAACACGTTGAAGCGTATGTAGTCGCCTTAACTCTGAGGTGTCGGATCGGATGGAACGGCACCTCGGAGAAGTAGAGAAATGCAACCAGAGCTGATTCGCAACTTCTCGATCATCGCGCACATTGATCACGGTAAATCGACGTTGGCGGACTGCTTTTTGACAGCGACTCAGGCCATTAGTGACCGAGAAAAGCGTCAGCAGTTCCTCGACAACATGGATCTTGAGCGTGAGCGTGGGATCACCATTAAAGCCCAAACCGTTCGGCTGAATTACAAAGCCTCGGACGGTAAAGTCTATCAATTGAATCTCATCGACACTCCCGGGCACGTGGACTTCTCTTACGAAGTCTCTCGTTCTCTTGCCGCCTGTGAGGGCGCCATACTGGTGGTGGATGCCTCCCAGGGCGTAGAAGCCCAAACGTTGGCCAACGTGTATTTGGCTCTCGACAACGACCTAGAAATTATTCCTGTTTTGAATAAGATTGATCTTCCATCGGCGGATCCTGAGGGCGTGAAGCGTCAGATTGAAGAGACCATAGGGTTAGATGCATCTGATGCCATTTTTGCCAGTGCCAAGGAAATGAAGGGGATCACTGAAATTCTTGAGGCTGTAGTAAAAAAGGTCCCTCCGCCGAAGGCGGATCGCTCGGCCACTTTGCGCGCGCTTATTTTTGACTCATGGTTTGATTCTTACCAAGGGGTTGTCACTCTGGTTCGTGTGGTCGACGGTGCGGTCAACGTGGGAGACAAGATCAAGTTCATGGCTACCGACAAAGACTACGAGGTCCTGAAGTTAGGCGTGTTTAGTCCTTTCGCGACGAATCTGAACAGGCTTGAAGCTGGTGAAGTCGGATTTGTCATCTGTGGCATCAAAGACATTCGAGATGTGAAGGTGGGTGACACGGTCACCGCCGCCAAAAAGCCGGCCGAAAAACCACTCCCAGGCTTTCAAAAAATCAAGCCGATGGTTTTCTCTGGAATCTTTCCTGTGGAAGCGCAGGATTTTGAAGATCTCAAAGAGTCTTTGGAAAAGCTGACTTTGAATGATTCTTCTCTGAGTTACGAAACGGAAACTTCGGCGGCTCTTGGTTTTGGCTTTCGCTGTGGATTTTTAGGGCTTTTGCACATGGAAATTGTGCAGGAGCGGCTCGAGCGCGAATTCAATCTGAATTTGATCACGACGGCTCCAACGGTGGTTTACAAGGTCAAAAGAACAGACGGGACGTGGATCGAGTTGGAGAATCCGTCAAAGCTGCCGCCGGCCACCGAAATTGAAATTGTCGAAGAGCCCTACGTCAAGCTGAGCTTGCATACTCCATCTGAGTACATCGGCGGAATTCTAAAGCTTTGCGAAGATCGACGTGGTGTCCAAATCAAGATGGAGTACGTGACGGAAACCAAAGTGATCATTGAGTACAAACTCCCTCTCAATGAGATGGTCATGGATTTCTATGATAAGCTGAAGTCGATTTCCAAGGGCTATGCTTCCATGGAATATGAACTCATGGATTTCGAGCCTGGCGATCTAGTGAAAATGGACATCCTGATCAATAGCGAACCTGTCGACGCCCTTTCGATTATTGTACACAGGTCGAAGGCCACAACCCGGGGGCGTGCTTTGACGGCCAAGCTCAAAGAGCTAATTCCGCGACAACAATTTCAGGTGGCCATCCAGGCGGCCATTGGCGCAAAAGTAGTGGCGCGTGAAACCCTTGGCGCCCTTCGGAAAGATGTTACGGCTAAGTGTTACGGTGGTGATATTTCCCGAAAGCGAAAACTTCTCGAAAAGCAGAAAGAGGGAAAGAGGCGCATGAAGGCGATCGGCCAAGTGGAAGTGCCGCAGGAGGCTTTTTTGGCCATCCTCAAGGTGGAAGACTAGTGTCCGTCTTTTCTCGTCGGTTTTGGTTGGAGGGTCCGGGATCGTTCGTCCTAGCTGTGGCCTTGGCGCTATTGGTTCGGTGGGCCTTGTTTGAGGCCTATGTGATTCCGTCGACCAGCATGTTGCCCACCCTGCTTGTGCATGATCATATTTTCGTAAATAAAATTCTCTACGGGGTGCGAGCTCCTTTCACGGAAAGCTGGTTTGTTCAATGGCGCCATCCCGCGCGCGGGGAAGTCGTGGTGTTCAAACATCCGGCAGATAAAAACAAATATTATATAAAGCGCATTGTCGGGCTGCCCGGGGACCGAATTCTTTATGAAAATGGCCACCTTTATATCAATGAAAAATTAGTCGAAAGAACAATCCCGCAAGACTTTCGAGAGGAATGGAGCTGGGTGCGGGATTCCGACTTTCCTGGCGATGAAGATATTGGGGGTCGAGCGCTTTATGTGCATTGGGAAGAGCATCTTGATCAAAGGTCCTATTCTATCCTGCTGCGTAAGGAATCAACAGGGGGCTCCACCTTTGGACCCGTGTCCGTGCCGGAAGGGCACTACCTGGTGCTTGGCGACAATCGTGACAACTCGCAGGATAGTCGGGCCTGGCGAGAAGGGACGCGTTTTATCCCCCGAGACTTGTTGATTGGCCGGGCGTCCTTCATCTGGCTGAGTTGCGAAAGAACGTTGCCTGTTCTGACCTTTTTATGCAATCCTCTCACCCTTCGCTGGTCGCGCTTTTTCCATACGGTGCATTAAGAAAGGCCTCATCCATGACTGAAACCACTCCCCCCAAAAAGGCGAAATTCGGTGAGGGTTTTGGGTCATTCTCGGTTGCGGTTCTGGCCATCTTGGCCTTTCGATGGGTGCTTTTTGAGCCCTACGTGATTCCCAGCGGTAGCATGATTCCCACACTCTTAATTCACGACCACATTTTGGTGAGTAAGTCGGCGTACGGAATTCGGTTTCCCTTTACCAAGTCTTGGCTTTACAAGGGAGATGGTCCGAAAAGGGGAGACATCGTTGTGTTTCGCTCTGTTGAAGACAGTGGTTTTTTCATGATCAAGCGAGTGGTGGGTCTCCCGGGCGATACGGTCACCATTGACCCAGAAGGCTATGTTTCCGTTAATGGCGAAAAGTTGCCGGCCAAGCCTTTGTCAGTCACCTCCGAACCCCAGTCGCAAAGCCCCTATTACGCTGTTTCTGAGGCGGACCTCAATGGAACTTATGATGAGTATGAATTTATCGAGGAAAAAACCGGGGAGGTTACTCATCGGGCTATCCTCAATAAAAATGCAGCTCGGTTTTTTGATCGACCGTTCAAAGTAGAAGAAGATCATTATTTCTGTATGGGAGACAATCGAGACAATTCGAAGGATTCTCGATACTGGGGTTCGCTCCCGCGGGAGCACTTACTGGGCAAAGCCTTATTCGTTTGGCTCAGTTGTGATGAGACGCTTCCGTTCCTTCCCTTCCTTTGCAATCCATTGAAGTTGCGTTGGGGACGTTTTTTCCACACACTTAACTGATGTCGGCTACCGATGCCCAGCGCAAACAGTGGAGCTTCGTACTTCGTTCGGCTTTGCAAGCCATGGGTCTCATTGTCATTCCGGGGCTTCTTATTCGCGCCTTTTTTGTTTCCTCTTTTTACATGGCCGGTTCCAGTATGCTCCCCTCCGTCTGGCCCGGTGACTTTATGGTGGCCGTCAAGTGGAAGCCTGAGCGAGTGCATCGAGGGGATATAGTCGTCATCAAGTGCCCAGGGGCCGAGGATTCGTCTTGCCTAAAGCGCGTGGTCGGATTGCCAGGCGATCGGGTCGAAATTACGAATCATAAGCTTTTCATCAATGGTCAAGAGACGATGGCCGAACGCCTTACCGAAGAGTTGGGGGTCGAGCGAGTCCAAGGGCAGTCATGGACGATTTGGGTGTCGCCCCTTCCGCTCGACGATCTATCCCCCCTTATTGTGCCCCCTGGTCACGCTTTTCTGCTCAATGACAAGCGAGAGATCGGCGAAGACTCAAGGCTTTGGGGCCCGGTGCCGATTCCGACGATTACGGCTAAGGCAAAAACCATTTGGTTTTCTTTGGACTGGTTCGATGGAGAACAGGTGCGTGAGTGGCCCCGAGTTCGTTGGTCGCGGATTTTGCGAAGCGCTAATTGACTCTAATTTTGATCCCGGTATAGTGGTGTCCGATGTCGCTAAAGGGTCGTTCGATTATCAGTTCAGAACAGCTGTCCGAGAAAGACATTGAGGATCTATTCCTCCGGGCCGAGACTTTTAAATCCGTCTTTACCAAAAAAGGTCGCATCGATCATCTTCTGCAAACACCAGATGGTTGGTCGCAGAAGACAATCGCACTTGTCTTTGCCGAACCCAGTACTCGCACCCGAATGAGCTTCCAAATGGCCTCTTGCCGTTTGGGGCTTCGCGCCTTGAGCTTAGATAATCCGATGATTGCCTCGCTCAGCAAGGGCGAGTCTCTCGAGGATACCATTCGCAATATTGGGGCCATGTTGCCGGATTTGATGATCGTTCGTTACAACAACGATCACGACACCGATGATGTCTTGAATAAGCTTCCTTGCCCGGTCATCAACGGTGGCAATGGGACTTTCGAACACCCCACGCAGGCCCTTTTAGATGCGTTCACAATTCGAGAGTTCCGAGGTCGTGTGAAGGGTGAAAAGGTTTTGATTGTGGGGGATGTCCTTCACAGTCGTGTGGCCAACTCAAATCTGCGTCTGCTTAAAAAAATGGGTGCTGAAATTGCCTATTGTGCTCCCAAAGAACTGCAGCCCAAGAACGAGGCATGGAAAGGCATTCAAAGCTTTTCTCAGCTCGACGAGGGAGTGAAGTGGGCGACCGTGGTTATGGGTCTCAGGGTGCAAAAAGAACGTCATGAGAACACCAGTATAGGTCAAACACTTGCCGAGTACCGAGAGCAGTATCGTATCGGTGGCGATCAGCTCAAGCACTTGCGTCCGGATGGAATTTTATTGCATCCAGGGCCGGTGATTAAGGGTGTTGAGTTTTCGAGTTTTGTCTTAGCGGATCCTCGAACCAAGGTCTTAGACCAGGTTTCAAACGGGGTATTCATTCGCTGTGCTTTAATGTCAATGATTCTAGGAGCCGAGGTTCGGGCGGAGTGAACCAGCACGATGGATTTTTGGTTTTAGAATCCGGGAAAGTTTTTTCCGGTAAATGGCGTGGTTCGGCCGAGGGGCGAGCGGGCGAAGTCGTCTTTAATACGGGTCATAGCGGCTACGAAGAGATGGCAACAGATCCTTCGTACTGTCATCAAATCTTGGTGATGACGGCGCCTCAGCAAGGCAACTACGGTGCCTCCGCGAAAGTTTGGGAATCTCGAAAAATTTGGATTGAAGGCTTTATTTGTGTAGAGGTGCAGGACTCCCCTCGCGAGAGCAGTTGGTTGTCGACACTAAAAAAGGCTGGTGTTCCGGTTCTTGAAGACGTCGAAACCCGTCGCTTGGTTCTACACCTACGTGAGAGGGGAACAGAGTGGGGAGCCCTTGTTCAGGCTCAATCTCAGGATGAAGCTGTTAAAAAGGGCCTGAAAATTATTCAGGACAAAAAGTCGGGCTTAGATTTGGACTGGGTCCATCAGGTCAGTCGAAAATCTATTGAGAAAATAAAAGGCAAGAAATCCAACGGCATAAGGATCGCCGTTCTGGATTTTGGCTGTAAAGAGAACACTCTGCGTGAGCTGGCCGGTCGGTGCGAGGAGGTTTGTGTTTTTCCCGCTCGATCTTCGGCGGCAGAAATCAAGTCTTACAATCCAAATGGGATCTTGCTGTCTAACGGCCCGGGAGATCCTCTGAACGTAGAAGCAGCGGCTGAGACTGTTAGAGAACTCGTTGGATGGCGGTTTATCTTTGGCATTTGCATGGGACACCAAGTTTTAGCTCGAGCCTTAGGAGCCAAAACGTATCGCTTGCGCTTCGGTCATCGTGGATCCAATCACCCGATTCAAGATCGGCTCTTGAATAAGATCTACATGACCAGCCAAAATCATGGCTACGCTGTGGAGAACGATAGCCTTCCCAAGACGGTTGAAGTCAGTCATGTTAACCTCAACGACAACACAGTGGCCGGTATTCATGACCCAAGCCTGAAATTGTTGAGCGTTCAGTTTCATCCTGAAAGTCGCCCGGGCCCACACGATTCGGTTGGCTTGTTCGACTACTTCTTGAGGCAGATCCAATGAATTACGAGCCCTACGTTGAAAAGTTGATGCAGTTTTATACCAATCCAAAATTTCTTCAGGAAGTGAAGGCCGCGAAGGAAGAGTTTTTTGATTTGGCTGGAACTTTTGATGAGAGCAGCTCCGATTTTGAACTCAAGATGGCTCAGTTTACGGATTGGTACATCTTCACTCGCAAAATGAGTTCGACGGGGCGAGTGGCAGTTGAGATGGTATTAGATGAGCCCACCTTTGCCATGTCAGATTCCGAGCGGGAGATTTATTTAAATCTGCGGAATTCGAGGCACAGCCTTTTTGAATTCTTAAAGCTGAAGGGGGATGACGTTCATGTGCGCGACCTTTTCACGGGTTTTAAGTATGTGATGAACCAATCTCGGCTCACCCAAGGGTTCAATCGCGATGAGTATTTCGAAGCCCGTTTGATTCCCCATGATGGCGGATTTGTTTTCTCAAGCTCATTCAGTTTTCATCCGGCCAGCGTGGCGAAGTACATTCTTAAAGAAATTAAGCGGGTGAACAAGATGAGCGAGGAAGAGCAGTCAACAGGGCGAGAGGAGCTGATCGCACGGCTTTTTAAGATGAAACACAAAGTGGAACAGTATAAGCATTTGGATATTAACCGAGTTTACTCAAACGATTCAAAGTTGAGATTTTAACGTGCCGAGAGAAGCGGGCCTAAAAAAAGTAGTGATCTTGGGTAGCGGCCCGATTGTCATTGGGCAGGCTTGTGAGTTTGATTATTCCGGAACTCAGGCGTGCAAGGCTTTGATGAAAGAGGGCCTGGAAGTTATTTTGATAAATTCCAACCCGGCCACGATTATGACAGATCCCGAGGTCGCCACTCGCGTTTACATTGAGCCGCTTAAGACCGCCTTTGTCGAAAAAATTTTAGAACGAGAAAAGCCAGATGCCGTTATTCCCACGCTGGGTGGACAGACGGCCCTTAATCTTGCCTTGGATCTAGATCAAAAAGGAATTCTGCAGCGCCTGGGCATACGTATGCTGGGCGCCAATCCCGATGTGATTCGAGCCGCGGAAGATCGTGAGCGGTTTCGCTCTGTTTTGGATTCGGTGGGAGCCAAGTACCCACGGAGCCATTTGGTTCGAACGCTCGAGCAAGGCAACAAGGTGTCAGATGAGCTCGGCTTGCCGCTCATTTTGCGCCCCAACTACACGCTTGGCGGCGGCGGCGGCGGCATCGCCTACTCGCTTGAGGAGTACCAGATCAAGCTGGCCCAAGCCTTACATGAAAGCCCGACCAGCGAAGTCTTGGTGGAAGAGAGTATTCTGGGGTGGCAGGAGTTTGAGCTTGAAGTGATGCGGGATCGGGCGGGAACATTTGTCGTCATCTGCTCGATTGAAAATTTCGATCCCTGCGGAGTTCACACCGGTGATAGTATTACGGTCGCACCTCAGCAGACTCTGTCGGACGAAGCCTATCAGGCCATGAGGGATGAAGCCTATAAAATCATCGAAGCCATCGGCGTGGAAACTGGCGGCGCCAACATTCAGTTTGCGGTGAACCCTCAGACGGGCGAGCGCTTGGTGATCGAAATGAATCCCCGTGTCTCCCGATCCTCGGCTCTGGCCAGTAAGGCCACGGGCTTCCCCATTGCAAAGATTGCGGCCTTACTCTCCATCGGCTACGAATTGGCCGAACTTCGAAATGACATCACCGGCACCACACCCTGTTGTTATGAACCGGCGCTCGATTATGTGGTGACAAAAATCCCTCGCTTTGCTTTCGAGAAGTTCCCAGGCACCCGTGATCTATTGAACACCCAAATGCGCAGTGTGGGCGAGGCCATGGGCATCGGACGTACGCTCAAGGAATCCTTTCAAAAGGCTATTCTTTCTTTAGAAAAAAACGAAATTGGATTTTTCGAAGTGCCCTATGATGAAGCTTTGCTGACTTTTCCCAACAGTAAGCGCGTGTATCAGGTCTTCCAGGCGTTTCGAGAGGGTTTTTCGGTAGACGACATTTTCGCGAAAACAATGATCCATCCCTGGTTCTTGGAACAGGTTGAGCAGTTGGTTCGATTTGAAAAAAAGTTGGCCGCATCGAAGCCGGAGGCCTCGCTTTTGCGTGAGGCCAAGAAGTTGGGCTTTTCAGACGCAGCCATTGCTCATTGGTGCCGGCTATCGACTGAGGAAGTTCGCGAAATGCGAGTCCGTCATGCAATCCGGCCTGCTTTTTTGCGAGTCGATACCTGTGCGGGCGAGTTTGCCTCCGCTACGCCGTATTTCTACTCGACCTACCATTCTCCACAGGAGAAGCGAGAATCGACTGATAAATGCGTGGCTCTCTTAGGAAGTGGCCCCAATCGTATCGGGCAGGGCGTGGAATTTGATTACAGTTGCGTGCGCAGTGTGAGGGCCTTTCAGAGGGCTGGTCACAAGGTGGCCATGATCAACTCGAATCCGGAGACTGTCTCGACCGATTATGACACATCTGATGAACTTTTTTTCGAACCACTGACCTATGAAAATGTATCTGAAATTTTCCATTATCTAGGGCCGCAAGGCTTTGTCGCCCAGCTGGGCGGGCAAACTCCGATTAATTTGGCCAGCCGTTTGGTCGACACAAAAGTTCCCCTGCTAGGGACGTCGATTGAAGGAATAGATTTGGCCGAAGAGCGCGGCGCCTTTGCCAAACTTTGTTCAGAGTTGGACTTTAAGATTCCACTGTCCGGTATGGCCACTAGTTTCGAGGATGCCCTGCAGATTGCGGACCGAATCGGATACCCCATTATCTGCCGCCCCAGTTATGTTTTGGGTGGACGGCGAATGGAAATTGTCGAAAACGAAGATGAACTCGCCCATTATTTTGAGAAAAACCGAGTGGTAATTACCACCAAAGCACCTTGTCTGATGGACCAGTTCTTAGATCGAGCGCTGGAAGTGGACGTCGATATTGTCAGAGGCCCGGATTGGTCGGTGATCGGCGGAATCATCGAGCATATTGAGGCCGCAGGGGTTCACAGCGGGGATAGCATGGGTGTTATTCCTCCCCAGCGTTTGCGCCAAGATACCTGTGAACGGATTGAAACCATGTCGCGCCAGTTGGCGGATCGACTTCAGGTGCTGGGATTTTTGAATTTACAGCTTGCCATTAAAGACGATGAAGTTTTCATGCTCGAAGCGAATCCTCGGAGTTCCAGGAGCGTCCCTTTCATTGCGAAGGCAACGGGAATTCCGTTGGTCGATTTGGGCGTGCTGGGGATCCTGGGCCGAAAGCGGGCCGAAGTGAAGCCCGAACAATATGACTGGCATCGTTTGTCGACGGTGGCGGTGAAGGGCGTCGTTTTTCCGTTTAAGAAATTCTCTGAGTCGGACTCGATTTTGGGTCCAGAAATGAAGTCGACCGGCGAAGCTATGGGGCGAGGTCCCGATTACTCAGAAGCTCTTTTAAAAGCAATGGTCGCCTGTGACCTTCAATTCCCTGCGGATGGGGAAGTCTTCCTCTCTTTGCGAGATAAGGATAAGGAAGAATTGCTTCCGATCGTGAAGGATTTGGTTTCCATGGGCTATCGAATTTCCGGGACGCGTGGGACGTCTGAGTATTTGGCTTCGCAGGGCCTACCCTGTGAGTCGATCAAGAAGGTTCACGAAGGCCGCCCTCATTGTGTCGATAGAATTCGTTCTGGCCAGGTGGCCTTTGTCATAAACACGACTTCTGGCCGGCAATCGGTCGAAGCCTCATTCGGGATCCGGCGCAGCTGCGTGGATTATTCGATTCCTTGCATCACAGAGAGTGACGCCGCTCATGCTTTCGTTTTAGCATTAAAAAAACGAAGGCAAGGCGACTTCTCTGTGACGGCATTATGAATGTTTTAAAAGTAGAGAGTCTTAGAAAATCATACAAGCGTGGATTCATTCCCAAGAAGACCGAGGTCCTAAAGGGAGTGAACTTCACTGTTCAGGCCGGGAAAATCACCGGGTTTCTGGGTGCAAATGGCGCAGGAAAGACCACCACCATGCGGTGTGTTTTGGGCTTGGATTCGCCAGACTCGGGGACCGTCCTTTTTTTTGGCCAACCCCTCGATCAACAAGCGCGGCGTAAAGTCGGATTTCTGCCAGAGCGCCCGTATTTTTATGAACATCTGTCGGGACGCGAGTTTTTGGAATTTTACGCAGGTCTTTCGGGCGTCACCAACAACAAGCGACTGCAGGACAAGATTGAAGAACTCTTTGAAAGAGTCGATTTATCTTTCGCCCAAGATCGCCAGATTCGAAATTACTCAAAGGGCATGCTCCAAAAAGTAGGGTTGGCTCAGGCCCTGATTCACGAACCTGAGTTTATCATTCTTGATGAGCCCATGTCGGGGCTTGATCCCGATGGTCGTTTGGCCCTGTCTGAAATTATCCTAGATACGGCCAAACGAGGCACAGCCATTTTTTTTAGCAGCCACCTTCTGCACGACATGGAAAGGCTTTGCGAAAATCTGGTTGTTATTAAAGATGGATTTACCATTTTTGAAGGAACTACCGAGACATTGATGGAGAAGAGCTCGTTAGAGTTTGAAATCTCTTTTCTTGATCAAGGTCACAAAAAAGTCGAACGAGTGGGCACCCAAGAGCAAGCGCAAGATCGATTGGTGACTTTGGTCAAAGAAGGCGCCGTTGTTCTGGAAATGCGCCGAATTCGGGCCACGTTAGAAGAAGTATTTGTTCGTATGGCTCTCAAAGGTGGACGAAAATGAGAGCCATTTGGATTTTGGCGTTCAATACCTATAAGGAAGTTATCCGAGACCGAATTTTGTATGGGCTGGTCCTGTTTGCCCTAATGCTAATCGGTCTGAGTTTGGCTCTTGGCCAGTTGAGTTTTGCCGAGCAGGCTCGCATTTCCGCCAATTTTGGTCTTAGCGCCATTCATCTCTGTGCGGTCGTCCTGGCGATTTTTGTCGGAAGCACTTTGGTTTACAAGGAAATCGAGAAAAAGACGATTTTGACGATACTCGTGCGGCCGATTTCACGATTGCAGTTTATATTGGGCAAAGCTCTGGGGCTTACCTTGATCATTTTGACTATGATTTTTGGTCTGTCGTTGATCTTGGTTATGACGTTTGCTTTTTTAGAAATGTCGATCGATACCCGCCTGATTTGGGTCTTGGTTGGCCTGCTTTGCGAATCCTTGATCTTATTGGGCGTCACTTTGTTTTTCTCGATGTTCACGCGCCCTGTGTTGGTCGTCAGTCTCAGTGTGTGTGTCTTTCTGATCGGTCACTGGCAAGAAAGCCTGGCCTTCTTTGCGCAAAGAAGCAGTGGTGTGCTCGTAGGTGCACAGTGGATCACCAGTCGTTTCATACCGGACTTAGAAAAGGTCAATTGGAAAGACCTCGTTCTATATAACCAGACCATCGATGCGAGCGTTCGTCTGCAGGCCGTGGGCTACTCCTTAGCTTGGTTCGCCTTCTGTATAAGTTTGGCGGCCATCATCTTCAGGAAAAAAGATGTGGGTTGAGACTCTCTGGGCCTTTCTGTTTGGCCTGCTTTGGGGGAGCTTCGGTAATGTCATTATCGTTCGGTGGCCCAAGGGGATGAGCGTGGTAAAACCACGCAGCCACTGCCCAAAATGCCAAACGATGGTTCGCTGGTATGACAATATCCCGGTTATATCTTGGTGCCTACTGCGCGGTCGTTGTCGTGATTGTTGCGAGCCGATCTCAGCCCGCTATCCACTTGTGGAATTGATCACCGGTGGGCTCTTTGCCGCGACCTATTGGTACTACGGATTTCATTGGATCACTCTGGAGTACATGATTTTTTGCTGGGGACTTGTTGTCGTTTCGTTTATCGACCTGGATCATATGTTACTTCCCGACGTTTTTACACTGTCGGGCATTGTCCTCGGACTTCTCGGCGGATGGCTAAATCCCGAGAGAGAATTTCTTCCAGCTCTTTACGGGACACTGATGGGCGGGGGATTCTTGTGGGCTATCGCTTATCTCTATTTTGTTTTTCGAAAAGAAGAAGGTATGGGCGGTGGAGATATCAAACTCTTGGGATGGATCGGGGCCATCCTCGGTTGGAAGGCTATTCCCTTTGTCATTATGGTCTCGAGTATTGTGGGAAGCGTAGTTGGCCTCGCCCTCGCCTTCCGAGCCCAGACTGGCCTAAAGTCAGTAATTCCGTTTGGACCCTACCTAGCCCTGGCCGCCGTTCTCTACCTTTTCGGTGGCGAGGTCCTGAGTCTCTGGTACATTGGTCTGTTTCAGCTGCCAATCGACCCGGTCAATTGACAAGAAATTAGCCGTCCGATCTAATTTTATTAGGAAAAAAGGCTTAACGCGTCGAGAGGCGATCACACGATGTTTTTCCAGTCCAAAAAGGTCATAGGACTCGACATAGGCACAGCCAATATAAAGATGGCTGAACTCGATGTCAGTCGTAAAGGGGCAACGCTTACGAACTTTTCGATTATGCCGACTCCTGCGCGGGCCATAAACGGTGGTGAGATTTCAGATCCGGCGGCCATCTCGGATGCTGTTAAGGCTCTGTACGCCAATCTCAAGACCAAGCGAAAGATGGTAGCGGTCTCTCTTTGGGGGACGGCGGTGATTACCAAGCGAATCTCCATTCCCCTGATGGATGAAAAATTGGTGGCCGGTCAAATTCGTTGGGAAGCTGAACAATATATTCCATTCGACATCAATGAAGTGAATATCGACTACAAGATTTTGCGGGAATTTCAGGCCAGCCCAGAAAGTATGGACATTTTATTGGTTGCCGCTCGTCAGGATACGGCCTTTCTTTTTCAGGATATCATTCAGAGCTCGGGCCTACAGTGCACGATCATCGATGTCACCGGATTTGCCCTGGCCAATTGCTTCCTCAGCAACTGGCCTGCGCAGAAAGGCCAAACGGCAGCCCTCCTTAATTTAGGTGCCGCGATTTCCAATTTTGTCGTGATCGAAAATGGCGAGGTCATTTTTTGTCGCGATATCCCCGTTGGCGGATTGACCTATACCTCTGAAATTCAGAAGAGCATGGGAATTTCTTTGGAAGAGGCGGAAGCCATGAAGATTTCGGCCTGCACCGGCCGGGCGGCGCCAGAAGAAGTGGGCCCCATTCTTCAGCAGGCTCACGAAATTATTGCGGATGAAGTCCAGAGTAGTTTGGATTTCTTTGTGAACACGACTCCGGGTTTACCGATTAAACAGTGCTTTGTTACGGGTGGCGCCTCTCGAACCCTTGGACTCGTCCCGTTCATCTCAAAACATACCAAGCTGAACTGCGAGGGCATGGATCCTTTTCGGGCGATTAAAGTGAACGAGCGTAGTTTGAGTCTCGATTTCATCTCAGACATTCGAGATTTTGCTGGAGTGGCGGTTGGATTGGGACTTCGAGCACCGGGTGATGGTTAAAGATGATTCGCGTAAACCTTCTTAGAAATCGAGTAGGAGATCAGCCCACTGCCATTGCGGCGGCGGAAGAAGGTGCGTCTAACACCAAAGAAAATGTTATTAAGATAGCGTTTCTCACGATTTTCACCGTGGCGCTGATGTTCTATGAGGGCCAAAATCAGAGAAATCTTCAAGAGGAAGCCAATCGGTTGGCGGGCCGTAAGAATGAGCTTGAGACCGAATCGGCCGCGAAAGCCAAAGAGGCTGAGGGCGTAAAAGACGTCGAACAACAGGCTCGTGAGCTGGAAGACAAGCTCAAGATCCTCAAGTTGCTTTCCAAATTGAGATTGCGAGAAGTTAAGACCCTGGATTTCATGCAAAGTTCGATTCCAGAAAAAGTTTGGCTTCGCGAGGTAACATTTGAAACGGACAAGGATGATGTCGAGTTCGGCCGTTACGAGTTTACTGGAAACGCGGTTGCGACCGAGGATTTAACAGAGTTTGTTAAGCGCCTTGAAGACAGCGCTTATCTGACCGAAGTGATCGTGGTCAAGAATGAAGAGACTGCCGTCACGGGTAAGAGCGCGACCATTCGCAGGTTTACCTTCACCGCAGACGTGGAGGCGAAAAAATGATCAATGACATCTTAGCTAGACTCACGGTTGTACGCGCTATGGTCTTGGGGATGGCCCTTGCGGCGTTTTACTATTTTATGGTTTTTGATCCAGGTGTCGCGCAACAGGCCCAGATCGCCGCGACCAATTCGAAAATTCAAGATCTTCAAGCCCAAATCACCGGGAATCAGAAAAAATTAGATCGAGCAGCGGTCTATAAGAAAACCGCGGCGGAGATCGGTAGTACCATCACCAAACTCCTTAGCTTGGTTCCTGAAAAATTCGGCATGCCCGATTTGATGCGAATTATCTCGAACGAAGCCAAAGGGGCGAATCTGTCATTGGCGGCGATGAGTCCGCAACCGTCCGTGGTCAGTCATATCGCGGCCGAATTCGAAGAATTATCCGTCGATGTCGAGCTCAGTGGAAACTTTCTTCAACATATGGTGTTCTTGTCCAACTTGACTCGCATCAATCAAATTCTAATTACTAGAAAAATTGAATTTAGCTATCAAAAGGATGGTAAGGGCGACGAGTCCCCAACGGTAGGAATGAAAACCCTGATCGTGGCCTACCGTTACCGTGGCGGACAAAAAGACACGCCAAAGCCAAAGGGTAAGGGTAAATAGATGAGGAGAATGGAATGGCCACAACTCATCGCCTTCACGCTGACTTCAGTTCTGTCCGTCAGCTTGGCATTTGTCGTGGCCATGCGCTTTTTAGGAGCCACCCGCGCGCAGACGCCTCCTCCACCACCTCCTCCTCCGGCCGCAACGGCACCAGGACAGCCCGACGAGGGTCACGACCCGATGACGACGGAAGAAGCCAACTCTGGTATTTCCGAATTAGAAGGTTTCCTAGAGCCCTTCATTTACGACATTGTGAATCGTCGAGATCCGTTTTTAGCCTATGCATTGTTTGTCGCGGCTCCGGAAGTCCAAGCGCGCCCGACATCCCCGATCACTCGATACGATTTGGAACAGCTTCTGTTGTTCGGAATCTTGTGGGATGTTCGAGATC
>JBFWON010000092.1:0-17316 GCA_050250515.1 Bdellovibrionales bacterium
AATACACCGTCTCAAATAGAAGCAGCAATTGCTCTCTAGCTTCTCATTCACCTAGGGTTACTCTAAAATAGGGGAATTCTTGAGCGTTTTGCTGTTTTTCTAGAATCAGGAGTACCCCCGTGCGAAAAATCCTGCAAGACGTCCGATTTCGTTATTTTGCCCTCTTTTGTCTTATCGTGGCGTTCTCACCATTTAATAATTGTTCTCCGAAAAAGGTCACGCATTCAACGGCGGCGGCGACAGCTTCCACGCTAACATTGTCTCCACCCTCGGCTAACGTGGTTCCTGGTGGAACAGTTCAGTTTACCGCGTCCGGTGGAAGTCCTCCCTACCAATTTAGTCTTGGGCCCGGCAGTCCGGGCAGTTTGAGCCAGGGATCTGCGACGACCGTTACCTACAATGCGCCCACTTCGGGTTCCGCCGGTCAGGTCTTAGTGAAAGACTCATCGGGAAATTCGGCCGTGGCTAATATTTTGATCGGGAACACCGGATCGGGTGGACTTGTGCTTACGCCTTCAACCGTGGCTGTCGCCGCCGGAGCTCAGGTGACGTTCTCAGTTTCGGGTGGAACACCTCCTTACTATCTGTCTGCTACTGCTGGTAGCTTCAATCAGACGGTGTACACGGCGCCCACTTCGGGTGGAACCGTCACCGTGACAGCGACCGACTCTTCGAGTCCGGTCAAAACGGCCCAGGCGTCGGTCACAGTGACCGGGGGAACGGCGACCAAGGTGACCTTTGATGTTTTCACTGGACCCGCTTGTTATGGATATTGTTCCTGCCATGTGGCGGGCCAGCCGGGAGTTCCGTCTGATGCTGCCGCCTACAAAATTTGTGTAGCGCTGGGGTACAACACAATCCATCAGTACACCACGACTCAGGGTCCTGTTGGATATTTACAATGTGATCCCTATGTGCAGGGCTGTTTCACCAATCAAAATCCCGACAACATAGTGTGCACGACTGTGACTTGCAGTAACGAATAGAAGGTTACTTCGCTGAATAAGCGCGCATGAGCTCTCGGTTGCGAAGCTCCATCTTGCGGCGGGCTTCCTGGGCATCGCGAAGAATATTTTTTACTCCGCCAGGGGAATAAACCTTCAATGGATTCACATTTGGTTCTGCCGGGGGCTGCCGATCCGCTCGTCTGATTTTACTCGCGGGAAGGGAATCTTCTGCGCGGGCCAGTCGCTTGCGTGGTTTCGGCGCGGCCGGTGGATCGGGTAGGTCTCTGTGTTGACCGTTGATATACAAGGTCGGGACACCGTTCACCATGTAAGTATTGTCAGGTCGATACTCGTACCACTTGCCCCCTATGGTCACGTATCGCTTACGAGGCTGAGGAGCTACTTCGTCTTCCTCTTGTTCTTGCTCTTCTTCCACTACAGGTGGCGCCGCCGCCGCGGGCTTAGGCTCGATAAAGGGCTTCGGAT
The DNA here is from genome assembly GCA_050250515.1 of Bdellovibrionales bacterium. Taxonomy (GTDB): domain Bacteria; phylum Bdellovibrionota; class Bdellovibrionia; order Bdellovibrionales; family UBA1609; genus JALHOQ01. The sequence goes on from JBFWON010000092.1 coordinate 1,434, forward strand.
AGTTTGTGACAGGCGCCTGAGTCGGAGCCTTAGAGAAATTCATGAACACGATGGTGATGCCAGAAGAGAAAGTAATCCACATGAGACGTTCAAGAAATCGTACCATACTTATCTGTCGGATCATTCGCGCCCCAACTAAAGCCGTGTCGCAGATTGGGTCGTCTCATCTTGACATGCCCCCATAGGATGGGTAGCCATACGCTGAATCAATGAAAAAAGAAGCCCTTAGCGAATTCTATCTGGTGAGTCTACCTGGTCTTGAAGACCTGGCGATGTCCGAGGTCCAAAGGTTCTTCCCGACCTGGCGAGCCGAGGTTGTCTATGGGGGAGTGACCGTCTGGGCTCCGTTTGGTGAAGGCCTGCTGATGAATGAGTGGCTCAAAATCCCCACCCGCATTTTAGTGCGGGTGGCGCGTTTTCGCTGCAAAGATTTTCCAAAACTTTATCGAACCATGGCCGAATTCGATTGGAAGCAGTGGCTGGATCCGACCGCTCAGCTTGAGATATTTGTGAGCAGTAAGTCCTCTCGCGTGAAAATTAAATCGCGAATTGAAGAGACCTGTCTTGAAGGCTGGAGATCCTATCAGCTGCATAATAGAGCCATTCCCAGTAAGAAGCTTAAGGCGAAACTCTACGTTCGCTTTGTCGACAATGAATGCACCTTGAGTCTGGACACATCGGGCGATCGTCTACACAAAAGGGGGTATCGGACACACATTGGAGAAGCCCCCCTTCGAGAAACCATTGCCTCCGCGTTGCTACAACTAATGGCGCGCTATGGAAATCCATCGAAAGATGTGGTCCTAGTGGATCCCATGATGGGGAGTGGAACCTTTTTGCTTGAGGCTATGATTCAAAACGTTCGAATTCGTGGTCGAGATTTCGCCGAGTTTAACATTAAGCCCCAGCCGGAGGAAGTCGCGAATCCAAACCTATCAACGGTTCGATGGACTCAGCTGATCGGTTTCGAGAGCGATGAAAAGACGGTGAAGGCTGCGCACGAAAATTTTCGAAATCTGGAGGCGACCCTCAGTGGTGAGCCGGGCTACAAGTCGGTCTCCAAAACGTTCTTAAGGCAGGACTTTTTTTCGGCGGAGAGCCCTGAGATTTCTCCCGATGCTGAAAAGTGGGTGATCGCCAATCCGCCCTATGGTGAGCGATTGGAAATTCAGGGTCCCATTCAAACCTACTACGAACAACTTATGGAAAAAATGGAGTCAGTGCTTGCACCTGATCGCGTTTGCCTGCTTCTACCGGCCAAGCCTCTGAAGGGAAAGATGAAGCTCCCTATGAATTGGAAAGTGAAAGAAAAGCGGCGTTTTCTAAACGGGGGCCTCCCGGTCGTCGCGTTCGTCATAGGACGTCTTAATTGAAACGTTCACCAGCTTGACACTGCCTGAATCAGTGTCACCGCAGCTTCCCGTGTGATCGCCAAGCACGGTCCCACTGGCAAAAGTTTTGCTACTTTCAAAGCTATGATTAGGTGGGGTCTTCGTAGTCTCATTTTGATAAAACTTTCGATTCTGCTCGGGGCTTGCGCCGATGTTGGATTCTTGGGCCATGGCAGTGAAAAAGATTCCTCCGAGACCGCCTCCACTTCCGGAGTTGAAGCCTCAACGCCATCCGTCCCCGATAGCCAACAGTTTTTCAAACTGACCTTGTATCGGCCCGACGGAATTATTCAAAGCTCAGAACTCAAATGGGCAAATGGAGTGTGCCAGCTCGACAATCTCTTTGATTTTCCAGATGAAATTTTTGGCGACAATTATTTAGACAACTTAACTCATACGGCGTTGCCAGTGCCAAGTTGCGGGCGGCTCCAGTTGGCCCAGATCCTGGCCAGTCAACAGATCTGTACCGCGGAGTCTTCTCTGATTTCCGGGGCCGAGAGGCAAAGTGTCCTCGAGGAGTTAGGCGTTCAATCGCTTGCGGTGGGGGATTTTTCGCAAATCCCAATGGATCTGCAAAACGCCAATATCACAATTCAATTGGACAGCTCTTGCCTCTGTTTTTACGAAATCACCCCACCTGCGTTCACGGGGGGAACCTTCCAGATGAAAGTACCCCCCACCTTAAGTCGGTGCTCGGCTCATTTTAATCCATACTAGATCCAGCTCAAGTCTGTGAGCTCGATGAGTAATTGAAAGTGTCATGACAAGTTAACAGTTATTTGGTCCAGCTGGACTCATTCGAGTTCAATTGGCTGTCAACAAACTCTTGAACTTTGACGAAACGAGAAGGTGAGGCAAAAAGGCAGGACGAATGGACGATTTTGATCTAGAGCTCAAGACAGAGTTCATAAATGAAGCTTTGATGAATTTGGAAGAGGCCGAAGGCTCCTTTATGGAGCTTGAGTCGTCGGCTAACCCCAAAGAGCTTCTCGACAAAATTTTTCGTGTTGCGCATAACCTGAAGGGCGGCTCACGGGCGGTGGGCTTTGGCGATGTGGCGGAGTTCACCCATCAGTTGGAAAATCTAGTTCAGAAGATTCAAAAGGGTGGTGTGGCTCTTAACTCCGACGTGGTCACAATTCTCCTTCGATCCAATGATCGACTGGTCGAGATGCTCTCTCAGCTCAAGGGCAACCTCGAGGCCAAATTCGACAACTCGGATCTATTAGTCGAGATCCAGGGAGCCATTGAAGGAAAACTGCAGGGCTCGACCCGTGTCGCGCCCGCTGTCGTAGTCGAGTCAGCTCTGGCTCCGTCAGCACCTGCTCCCAGCGCGGAATTTGCAGAAGATTTGGTCGCCGAAGAGATTCCCGCTCCGACCGAAGCCCCACCTGAAGTGCCGGATGCTTCGGCCTTTTTTGATTCGGCGCCATCGGCTCCTGCACCGAATCCTGCCGCGCCTCAAGTGGCGCCTCAAGTGGCGACGCCCCCGTCCCAGTCCAAGGGGTCTAACCAAAAGGTGTCGGACGATGAAATTGTGCGTGTCAGTTTGTCCAAAGTCGATGGACTGAATGATTCTGTTGGTGAACTGATTGTGCTTCAGTCAGTGATTCAGCAACAATCCTTGACTGGCGATATGCGAACCCTACAGGCCTCCATCCGACAGATGGTGAAGCTATCTAAGGACATTCAAGATCTCTCCATGAGTCTTCGCATGCTTCCGGTCAAACCCTTGGTGCAAAAGCTTCAGCGAGTCGTGCGGGACACGGCGAAGGCCCTCGACAAAGATGTTTCATTTGAAGTCCTTGGTGAGCAAATGGAGATCGACAAGTCCGTGTTGGACCGCCTGGCCGATCCCTTAATCCATATTTTGAGAAACGCCGTGGACCATGGGCTAGAGACCACCAATGAGCGCATTGAAGCTGGCAAGAGTCCCCAAGGACAGGTGCTTCTTTCTTTTGGTAATGAAGGCAATAATTTGGTTGTCGAAATTCGGGACAACGGAAAAGGCATCAACGCCAAGGTTCTGGAGAAAAAGGCCGTTGAAAAGGGTTTGATCCCCGAGATCAACACGCTCACCGAGAAACAGTTGGTTCATCTGATCTTTCATCCGGGTTTTTCGACCAAGGCCGTTACGAGCGAGATCAGTGGTCGTGGAGTCGGTATGGACGTAGTAAAGACAAATATCGAAAAAGTGGGCGGGCAGGTCGACGTTATCACCGAGGTTGGCAAAGGTTCTGTCTTCCGTCTACAAATCCCGCTATCTCTTGCGGTGATTGAGGGGATGATTGTCACCTCATCAGCTCAGCGATATGTGGTTCCCTTGAGTCAAGTTCAGGAAACGATCAATCTACAAAACCATCAAGTACAAAAAGACAAATTGGGAATCGGTGCGTGTTTAGACCTTCGCGGCGCTGTTGTGCCCTTGGTTCGAATCGATGATGCGCTCGGTGAAAAGTCCGTTAATGAAGATTTTCAAACGGGCCTGATCGTTAAAGTCGGTCAACGGCCGATCGCCTTATTGGTGCGTGAAGTGGTTAGGTCTCAACAAATTGTTATCAAACCGCTATCCAATGGGATTCGCGCTCAAAAAGGTTGGATTGGCAGCTGCATTTTAGGTGATGGTTTGCCGACGCTAATATTAAGTCCGACCGATTTATTGGAGAAACGCTTAATGGGAGGTACTGCGTGACCGAAGTCACTAAAACAGACAATCGCTTTATGGAGATTCGAATGGGGACACACCTCTTCGCCATCCCATTGCTGACCGTGAAAGAGGTCATTCAGAGGCCCGAGGTCACTTCGGTTCCAAATATGCCAGCGACATTTGAGGGCATGATGAACTTGCGCGGACAAATTTTAGGTGTCTTCAATGTACGTAAGAAACTGGGCGCCGCGGCTCGGGACAAGAATGAGGCCAGCGCCGAGATTGTGGTCGTCATCGAGTCGGGTGGTGTGATGGTGGGCATGTTGGTCGACGAAGTGAATCGAGTCCTCCATGCAACAACCGAAATGATGCGCACGGCCCCTTTAAAAGACAATGATCCAGCGAAAGAGTTTGTTGCGGCGGTGATCCAAGACAAGGCCAATATGATTTTAATTTTAGAAGTTTCTAAGCTACTTGAACTCGACAAATACAAAATGGAAAGAAAGGCCTCGTAAAGTGAAGTCCATCTCTTGTGCAACAGCACTGTTCGCTCTCATTGTCTCTGCAGCGTCGTCGCAGGCCGATGATGCCTACGAAGAATTAATGAAGAAATATGCCAAACCTGTGGCTGAGACACCAGCTGAAGTGGCCAAAAAGGCAAAGACGGTCAAACCAAAAAAGGCACCGAAAGCCACTCGTGCTCAAGCGGCGCCCAAGCCTATGACAGAGGCCCCGCTGACAGCACCTCCTCCGGTCTTAACCAAGGCCGAGCCTGTTAACAGTCGAGTTCCAGCCTCGGCCGCGGCACCTGATGTGGCGGAAGATCCACCGGGTTTACTCGGCGATTGGGGTGGTGCCAAGAGCAGTATGGAAAAAGTGGGAATTAAAGTGGGCCTCGCTTACAAAGCCGACACAATGTCCAACATGTCAGGCGGTCTTAAGCGCGGGACGGCCTATCTAGGAAATGTCGACTTAGAGACAGAGTTCGATTTTGAAAAATTGGTGGGCGCCAAGGGATTGACCTTGGTTCTTTATGGGCTGGGCAATCACGGCGGTACGCCGTCAACCTACGTGGGTGACTCGCAAGTGACAAGCAATATCGAGGCTAAGAGCACCTTCAAGCTGTATGAGGCTTATCTTCAACAAGCTATGGATGATCGCTTTTTCATACTACTTGGCTTGCGGGATTTGAATGCGGATTATTATGCCACTGAGACCTCGGGTTACTTTATCAACAGTTCTTTCGGAATCAGCAAGTCGATCTCGCAGTCGGGAGTGAATGGGCCGTCCATCTTCCCGACGACGGCCTTGGCATTGAATTTCAAATACAATTCACCCAATGCTTTTTATTTTCAGTCTGGTATTTTCAATGCGCAGGCGGGTGATCCTGCACAGCCCTATGGAACGCAAATCACCAACGCCACCCACGAAGGTCATCTGATGATTTGGGAGACCGGGTGGTCCAAAGACGAATGCAAAACAGCCATTGGTGGCTGGACCTATACAAAAGAAAGTGCGGCCCAGGATTCATCGACAGACGGCCCACACCGCAACTATGGATACTATCTTTTGTTCGATCACCACCTGACCAAGAATCTCACGGCCTTCGTGAGATGGGGAATTGCTTCGCCCACGGTCAATCAATTTGAGGCCGCGCAAGAATTTGGTTTGGGCTATAAAGGACTCTTCCCGTCGAGAGATGAGGATTTCCTAGGACTTGGCGTGGCTCGAACGCAAGTCTCTGAGGCCTATGAGAGAGTGAATGCGTCTGAGGTCAGTGAGACCGCGATTGAGCTGACCTATCAGTTTCATTTTCCGCGAGGGATTATGATCCAGCCGGACATTCAATATGTAATGAATCCGTCGGTGACCAGCACTACGAAAGACGCCACCGTCGGAACCTTAAGATTTGAAGTTGAGTTTTAAAATAAGATTTGGGGGAATTATGAATCAATGGTCGATTAAGAAAAAAATAATTTGGCTCTGCGGTGGCCTGATGGCGCTCATTCTTGTGGTCGGGGCGTCAGGACTTTATGGTGGTTTTACCCTCATAACGTCTCTAGAAGAAGTCGCTGATGTGCAATTGCCGGCCGTACGAGAAATGACCTTGGTCGATATGCAGCACGATGGCCTGATGGGGATTGCCTATCGTTCCATTGTCGCCGCCGAGACCGGCGATATGGAGACAAAAAAGAGCGTGGCCGAGGACTTGAAAGGCGCTGTAGGAGAGATGAACAGTCACCTCGCCAATCTCGAAAAGCTGAGACTGCATCCGGAAACTCGGGAAAAAATTGGCGCCAGTAAAGAAGCGGTCCTTACCTACACGGCGGGCGCTGAGGAAATTGTAGGCCTAGCGCTGAGTGGTCAGCGCTCGGAAGCTTTGAAGCGCCTCCCTGAGTTTCAATCCAAGTTCAATGAATTGGAGATCAAGCTCGGTGCACTCGCCGATTCCATTGAAAAAGACGCAAACGAAGTTACGGAAGAAAGCCATGTGATCGCACGGCGCCTGAAGATCTTTGACGTCGCCGTGCAGTTGATCGGATTGTTGACCGCACTCTTGCTGTCCATTTCCTTTATTCGATCGATGATGCGCACCTTTGGCGAAATTGTTGAGGAGTTGAAGGCCTCTAGCCGAGAACTGACAGGTTCTTCGTCGCAGAGCTCTTCTTCGGCCACTGAGTTAAGTGAAGCTTCGACTGAACAAGCCGCGAGCTTACAAGAAACGATGGCTTCGGTCGAAGAAATTTCGGCCATGGTGAACCAGAATGCAGAGTCTTCCACAAAGGCTAAAACCGCAGTGGATGAGAATCAAACCGTTTCGGAGGAAGGCTCGAAGCGAGTGTCCGAAATGATTCGCGCCATCGATGAAATCAAAGAAACCAATGATCAGATTTTAAAGCAAATGGAAGCCAGCAACACGGAGTTTTCTGATATCGTTAAAATCATCACCGAGATTGGTGAAAAAACCAAGGTGATCAACGATATCGTTTTTCAGACAAAACTCCTTTCATTCAACGCTTCGGTGGAGGCCGCTCGAGCCGGTGAGCACGGTAAAGGCTTTGCCGTAGTCGCCGAGGAAGTGGGAAACCTAGCTCAAATGAGCGGCAACGCCGCCCGTGAAATTACTGACATGTTGACCAGTTCTATCGATAAAGTGAACTCGATTGTTGAAAACAACGGCCGCCGGGTCGATCAACTGGTCGAAGTGGGTAAGGATAAGATCAGTATGGGCCAATCCACGGCACAGAAGTGTAAGGAAGCTCTGGACCACATTTCGAAAAGTGCTTCGACCATTGCGTCGATGATCACTGAGGTCACCCACGCTTCGAAAGAGCAAGCCCAAGGCATTCAAGAGATTAACAAGGCCATTGGTCAACTCGACCAAGTGACTCAGCAAAATGCCTCGGTCGCTCAGCTGAGCTCGACTCAGGCGGAACAGCTAAGCAAAGAGGCTGTAAATCTGTCTCGTACGGTGGAGGTCCTCGTGGCTTTTGCCGGACTTCATCAAGACGATCAGCGCCGTTCGCCCAGCCATTCGCCTGCGGCTCGCGCGACTCAATCAAAATCTCGTGACAAAAACGTGGTTTTTTTAGACTTGGATCAGCGCAAGCCAAAGGCTTCCAATGGATCTGTCGCGCACGCCTCTAGAGTCAAAAAAGTGGCAGGGTCCGATGTGGTCCCCTCTGGCGACGATCCGGGATTTGAGGAATTTTAATGTATGGTGAAGTCTGTAGCCCGCCAGGATATTGAGCGCCTGGCAGAGATCGTTCGTGAGGAGACCGGGAATCAGGTCATGGAGAAAAATTTCTCCATGATTGAGTCTCGCATTCGAGCGCACTTAGGTCGTCTTGGTATCGAAGATATGCAGGCTTACTGGGATTACTTTGAGGCGCATGAGGAGTTAGAGAGAGACGCCCTTCAAAGCCTAATGACCACCCATTACACCTTCTTTTTTCGCGAGTTCGCCCATTTTGAAATTTTGGAAAAGTGGTGGGCTGCGGAGAAGACACGGCTGATGCCACGCCATCAAAAGGATGGTCAGCCGATTCGAATCTGGTCGGCCGCTTGTAGCCGCGGTCAAGAAGTCTATTCCTTAGCTATGTTTTTAGATAAACGCATGAGCATCCCATTCGAGATTTTCGGAAGTGACGTGGATGCGGAGTCCGTCGCTTTTGCGAGAAACGGAGTTTACCCTCTCAAAGAGGTGAACACCATTCCCCACGAGTACCTTGCCGGTTATTGGAAAAAAGGGACGGGATCGGTGAAGGACTACGCCGCCATTCATCCCAATATAAAGAAAAAGGTCTCCTTCCAACCGTTGAATTTACTGGAATTGGATAGATGGTCGGACACACGCCAATTTGATGTGATCTTTTGCCGTAATGTATTTATCTATTTCTCTGATGAGAATGTTCAAAAAATCGCATCTTCTTTGGCCAAACGACTCTCCCCGGGTGGACTTTTTATTAGTGGAATGTCTGAGCCCCTTCGATTTAAGGGTTGGGATTTGAACTCGATTGGACCTTCGGCCTATCAAAAAGCTGGAGCTGTTCAATCGGTGGAGAAGCTTAAGTCGCCACAACCTAAGGCTCCCACGGTCGTGACGCCGGTGCAAGAAAAAGCCAGGGTCCTCTGTGTTGATGATTCCGGCACAATTCAACTCTTAATGAAAAAGATTTTTGCCTCGGATCCCACTTTTGATCGGGTCGAAACGGCAATGAACGGCCGCGAAGCTAGGGAAAAGTTAGACAAAGGTAAATTTGATTTAATCACCCTCGATATTCATATGCCAGAGGTCAACGGGATTGAGTTTCTTGAACGTCTCTACAAGCGAAAATCCGATCCCCCTGTGTTGATGGTCTCAAGTGTTAATCGAACGGACTTGGAGTTAGCGACGAAGTCTTTATCTTTAGGTGCCTTCGATTACGTTGAGAAGCCGGCAATGAACAATCTGCAGAAAAGTGCCTCGGAGATTTTGACCAAAGCCAAAATGGCGCTCAGGTCTAAAGAGCTTCCGAAAACCGAAGAAGTGGGAGGATTTGACCAGTCGATTGGTCAAAAGATTGTGGTCCCTGATGCCTCGCAATGTTTGCGTCTTGTTTTTGCTGGTCAGCCATCTCGGGCCCAGGTCGAGCAATTGGTCAAGTTTCAGGAGGCCGAGTATCGCTCGCCGGCTTTGTTAATTGTTTGGCGAGATCAAGAAGCCATGACTCAACTCGAAGCGGACATTTTGACTTGGACTAAGAAAACCCTGGCCCCGCTTCGTAAGGCGGAGTCTTTCCTAAGGCCAAACCACGTCTATGTTTTAGCCGCAGAATTTGCTGAAGCACAGCTGAAGCAGATCAAGGCCAAGTCACTATCTGTTCAGTTCTTGGATGTGCCTACGCTTGTGGGCGCCTCTTTTCCGGCCGGCAGCAATATGCAGGTTTTGGTAGATGAGGCCCTTGGTTCCAGAGCTAAGGAAATTGAAAGACTGTTTGGCGTGCGTGTCAGTGACATCACGCCAGCGACAAGTTTTGCTAGCTTGTCCGTTGAATTTTTCGCCAATTTGAGGAAAGCGGCGTGAGCCTCCATCCGGAGTTTAGAAAAAAATGGCTCGACGCCCGACGGGTCAAGCTAGAAGTTTCCGAGTTCACTCTGGTGGACGATGGCCTGTTATGGGCCGCCAATTCCGTGGGTGAGGTGGTCGCCATCAGCGTCTTAGAGCCCGGTGATTTGAACCCGGATTGGATCCAACGAATGGAGGAGAGACGCAAGAGGGAAGAGAGTAAAAATTTGACCTTCGGTCTTTTCTTACCTGCCCATTGCCGGGAGCGGGCCAAGACCCTTTTGCCCCCCGACATCAAATGTGAGTTCACTTCCTTTTTAAAGGTGCGTCTACAGGGAAGTACCTTCAGCATTCGATCTAAGCTGCGGGTCGTTTGCGTGGACGATTCCCCTGTTATTCTAAAGTTACTGAATCATTCCCTTGCTGAGTTGGCTTTTGTAGAAACCGTAGATCAGATCACCAATCCAGCGGAAGCCGTCGATCGCATTGTCAAGACTCAGCCCGATGTCGTCACTATGGACATCCAAATGCCCGGTATGACTGGGGTTGAGGTTGTGCAAAAGCTTCTACCTAAAATGGCTGTTCCGGTGATTATGATTTCAAGTTTGAGCTTGGACGATGGTTCCTTGGTTTTTCAGGCCTTAAATGCCGGGGCCTTCGATTATCTACAAAAACCCAAAATGGAAGAGCGCAAAGCTTTTACAGAGCACCTTAAAGAAAAACTACTAATGGCGGCTGGCAGTCGTATTGAGAGTGAGCGCAAGTCTCCAGGACTGTTGGCTCCGGTTCCATCGGTTTCGGTTGGGCGGGATTCGCTTTGGTGTCTGGGAGCTTCGACTGGGGGAACTCAGGCCTTGACAGAGATCTTTCGAAGATTGCCCGCAGATATTCCACCGACATTGATTGTCCAACACATCCCTCCGGTTTTCTCCAAGGCGTTTGCGACGTCTCTGAACGACGTCTGCAAATGTAAGGTCAAGGAGGCCGAAGATGGAGACGAGGTAAAGTGGGGCACAGTCTACATTGCGCCGGGTGGTATGCAGATGGCTCTTGTCCAGAAGGCTTCGAAGCTGAGCATCTCCATTCGCGATGAAGCTCCGGTCAACCGTTTCAAACCAAGTGTGGACTACCTATTTAAGACGGTTTGTGGAATCAAAGGCTATAACATTGTAGCAGGTGTCTTAACTGGAATGGGCCGAGACGGTGCGCAGGGTCTGCTCGATCTTCGTCGGACCGGGGCTAGAACCTTTACCCAAGACCAGTCGAGTTCGGCCGTGTATGGCATGCCAAGAGTGGCCTTTGAGATCGGTGGTTCAGAGAAGGTTGTTCCCCTCGGCGAGATTGCGGAAACTCTTTTTAAATTCAGCATTCCTGTAAATCGAGCTGCCTAAAGATCCGATACGACTATAGGAGAAAAATCATGGGTGCAGCGCAGGCTATTGCAGTTGAAAACGACGACCAGATTCAAATTATCAAAGTTCCAGCAGTGGTCGATCGGTCCGTGACAGAGAACTTTGAGCAGCAGTCCACTCAATGGTTGTTGAGTACGGCGACCTTGCACATCTTTGACTTTAAAGAAACGGCAAGCTTAGATCCGAGCTTTTTCAGAATGATTTCCACCTATCGTAGGGCATTGACGAAGAATGGAAAGTTTCTGTGTTCTCTGGGCTTGCGAACCACTTTGGCTGAGCAGGTGTCCTCTGCTGGCATGAACCAAGTTTTTTCACCTGTTGCCGATCTAGACAAAGCGAAGGTGGTCGCTGGGCTTGTCCCTTCTGAGGCGAAGCCCGCAAAGTTTGACTTTACCGTTCTGGCTCCCTTCGTAGAAGGAACAGTGAGTGCCTTGCAAATTCAAGCAAATCTTCCAGTTAGCGCGGGTAAGCCTTTTCTCAAAACAGGCTTACTTGAAGGGGTGGAAATCGCGGGCGTAATCTCGCTGAACAATCCCTCCATGCCGGGGACCATTGCCATCGCCTTTCCCAAGGCGGTTTTTCTTGGCGTGTATGAGTCGATGGTGGGAGAGAAGCACACCGAAATCAATGACGAAATTCAGGACGCGGCCAGTGAACTTTTAAATATTATATACGGTCACGCAAAAACTAAACTGGCGGAAAAAGGAATTAAAGTTGAAATGGCGATTCCCGTGGTTTTGGCCGGCGATAAACTACGAGTCAAGGTCGGGGATCCGGGAAAGTCCATGATTTTGCCATTTCAATGTAAGTTTGGATCTTTTCATATTGAGATTTATTTTAAGAAACTGATTTCTTAGAAAAGGGGAACCCATGTTTGCACCTAGTACCAAGATTTTAATTGCGGACGATATGACGACGATGCGAAAAATCGTTGGCAAGGCCTGCAAAGAACTCGGATTTACGAACTTGCTGGAGGCCGCGGACGGTCAGATCGCTTGGTCGGTTTTGAATGAAAACCCTGATATCGGTTTGGTCATTTCAGATTGGAACATGCCCAATTGTTCTGGTCTGGACCTTCTAAAACGCGTGCGCGCGGACGGACGATTTAAGGTCCTACCGTTTATGCTCGTGACCGCGGAGAGCGAGGCGGCGCAGGTCAAAGAGGCTATCTTGGCTGGCGTCGATGGCTACGTGGTAAAACCGTTTGCGACAGATGCGCTGAAGACCAAACTCAGCGAGATTCACAAAAAACGGGGCGGAAAGGCCGCTTGAAGGTACTTGCCATCGTATTCAGTTCGGATTTGAAGGCGCTTTTGTCTCAAAAACTGAAAAGCGATGCGGTTCAATTTGTCGAGGGCAAAGATAAATTCTTTGAAGAAGTCGACAAATACCAAGATGGTGAATTCAGCGCTGTTATTTGCGAAATGAAAGGTCCCCCCGAATTTGCAATGGAAGTGGGTCAGGTGATGCGGAGTCTATGTCCCCAAACTCCTAGTTTTGCCTGTGCCCTCGACAAATCGGGCTTTCTACCTAAGGACCTAAAGAAAAATGGGTTTACCGATGCCTTTTTGTTCCCTATAGACAAACAAAATTTTGATGAGGCTCTTTCTTCAGCGATCTCACCAGAGGCACTGGCTAAGAGAGCTTATAAGCGTGTGCTCAGTATGGATCTTAAGGCCAAGTCAAGGCTTGGATTTACCACCTATGTTCATCTCCCGCTGAATAATAAATATCTGGTGTTTGCCAATAAAAACGAAGAATTTTCCGAGAAAAAAGCGACCAAGCTTCAGCAGCATCATGTTGGGGCACTTTTCATTGACCAAAAGGATTCAAGTTCATTTTTTGAGTATGTGGCGTCTCAGATGAAGGCGGCCGACAATAGTTTGAGCGAGACCGAACGTGAAGAAAAGCTTAAGGACTCTGTTCGAAATATTTTTCGGGAAGTATTTGATCAAGCGGCAGAGGGGACTTTTGAAGTCGGCCGAGAGTTGATGGATTCTTGTCGAAAAATGGTGTCAACCTACGTGATGCCGACCGGATCAAGCGGTGATTTTCACAGTCGCTTGATGAGGTCCGTCGGTGGCTTGGGATTAGACTATTCCCACAGCGCGGATGTCTCAACCATTGCCGCTCTTTTTGGTATGGCCTTTGGTTCAAAAAAGGTGGAAGAACTCGCGATTGCCGGTTTCTTTCACGACGTCGCTTTGGCCGGGTTCCCGGTGGAATATGGCTATGACGTCAACTCTTCATGGAGTGAGGAATTGGTTAAGACATTTAAAGACCATCCTCAACAAAGTCTCAATTTGGTGAAGGCTAAAAAAATGATTCTTCCGGCCGAGGCCGAAAAGGCCATTTTCCAACACCATGAAAAGTTCGATGGAACTGGATTTCCTAAAGGGACCCGCGGGGAACGAATCAGCGAAGAAGCGCAGATTCTTTCATTGGCGGACCAGTTTCACTATTTAACGATCGCCCGTTCGGGACAAAAGCTACTTCAGCCCCTTGAGGCTCTGGATCTTATCGCTAAGAATGGATCGTTGTCGCCGACCATCCTTAATAAAGCTCGGGCTCTTTTTGCAGCTAAGGCCGAGAAAAAGTCTGCCTAAAGGGCAAACCTAATAAAATGACTACTGCTCAGCCGGGAAGTAGTTGTATCGAAGACTTTCACTACCGACAATGGTCTTGTAGGTATCTGTCGTGACCGACAAATCACTGTCTTGCAGGTTCAAAAGATCGTCGACATCATAGCGGTCATCGCAGGGAAATCCACTACCAAAGCCATAATTACAGGCGACTCCGTCTTCGGATCCGGCGATATCGGGGCTGCCTGATACTCCGTTCGTCGTTCCATATGTGACAAAGTTGGCGTAGGTGTCCCACTCTCTCACGTAGAGCTGAATACGGTGCTTGACCTCATGGGCTTGATCCAAACACTCGAACTTGTAAGAGGCATTGGTTGTGGTCATGGAAGTCCCATCGCGGTCGTCCATTGGCTCAATGGCATAGGGCAGATTGGATGTGCCCGCGATGTAGAAGGCGTCGTGGCCGTGGTTCACGTTTCCACCGTGGTAGTTGGCCACTGAAAAATTGGTTGTAAGCACTCTCTTGATGGGGGACTCAATAGTCCAAGTCTCGTTGAGCCCTGTCTTGTCGGTGAAATTCAATTCGGACTGCGGCCAGCCGGCCTTCGAATGGTGAGTCCAAGAGTGAATTCCAGGTCCGCCCAGGCAATCTTTGATCGATCCACCCCAGTTGAGATTTTGTACGTCGGTACCAGCACCTTCACCGGTGATGACCTTGGTAAAGGTGTAATTTCCAAAACAGCAATTGGGCTGATCTGAACCAGATCTGTCATAGATGCAAGAATACTTTTGATTGCTCGTGTTGATCGTGACTTCTGAGTTTCCGGTACAAGCAGCGTTAGTTCCTTGGCTTCCCGTCACCGAGCAGCCGGTGACCGTACTGGTGCCATTGGTCGCAAAGATATTGAGAGTGATAGCACTTGGACCAGTGCCTGATTCAAAGTTGTAGTAGTAGTAGGGGGTGATTCTAAGATAGGTACACATATTGGGCGACACATTGTAGTTCAGCTTGAGAGGGTGATAAAACAGATCTCCCTCTTGAATATCCGCAATGCAGTTGAGATCGGTGTTGGTGGGATCCGTAGGCGAAACCAAGCAACTCGTGTTAAACGTACTGTTCTTTGTCATGTAATTAAGAAACTTTCCATCGTCGATGACTTTGACGTAAAATCCTAAGTTGTTCACTGTGTCAGGGGGCGCACTCCCAGGATCGCTAGGGGGAGATGGTGTGGGTGTCGGTGTGGGGGATGGATCGGGAACTCCCGTACTATTGGACTCTCCGCCTCCGCAGCCCGCGATAAAGGTGGCCCATGCGATCATAGTCAGCACGCTGAAGGTGATTCCTAGGATGTGGTACCGGCGCACCATGGAGGGGCCCCTTTCTCATCTCGATAACTTATCGGCGCGACGTTGGTCCAATAGAGTCCTGGACGAAAATTTAGGTCCAGGATGAGGTGAACTAAATTCTTTCAGTTACATAACGTTTTGCGTAAAAAAATCGGATTAAGAAAGAGAAGGCAATCTGTAGAGGTTGTTGTCAGTGTCCAGGTAGAATTGAAAAATGACAGACCGACAATATTGGAAAGTGCTCGACGCTGTTGTTCGTCTCGATGTGATAAAGGGACATCTTCGCTGGTCCATTTCGGATCTAGCTCGCACATCGGGGGTCGGTCGCACTCTCATTTACTATTACTTCGGCAAATCAAAAGGGCAATTGATCGAAGCCGCCGTGAAAATGATCGGTGACGAAATTTTTGGTTTATCTGAAGAACGAGAGAATCTTTGGAAGAATGGGCAAATGTCCGAGTCCATCAGCAAAAGCCGTGAAGTCTTGATGAAAGCCCCCCATCTTTTGGAATTTTACTTTCATTGGCGGCACACGAAGTCCGAAATGCAGCAGCGCCTGCAAGGCTTTGAGACCGCCTACCTAAAGAAGCTTCGTAAACTCAAGCCCGACCTATCACAGGAGCAATGCCAGGGCCTCTTTGCCTTGCTGTTCGGTTTGGTCACGGTCCCCGTGCTGACGCCACAAGCGTTGGCCGCCGGCTTGGGCATCCTGGATTGACAGATTTCCGGACTTTTTGACAACGGCTTTGCGAGCTTTTTAACAGGCACAGGTGTAGATTCATTTTCAGTTGGGGGGACGCTACTTGCGGTGGCGCCAATGGGGAAATTTCCATAGCCTCGGGGCATACTCCCCCCGGGGCTTCTTTTTAAATCTCGATCTTTCGACGACTCTCAAAATAAGACAGCACCTTGGAGAGTGAAGGCACCACAAACAGCGTTAAGAGTGTCGACAGGAG
>JBFWON010000093.1:0-17218 GCA_050250515.1 Bdellovibrionales bacterium
AGGCCACCAGAAATAAAGATAAAAAGCCCCCACCAGCAGAAAGTAGCGAAAAAGAACAAATCCGCTCAAAACCAAAAGGGCCAGGGGCCAGTGGGCCATCTGGTTCAAATCCAGGGGTATATAGGATTCCAATTGTTCAAAATGGCTCAAATTCAACACAGTATTTAAGTTCGCGCGATTCCTTGGGCAAATCATCAATTTTATGAAAGACTTTGAGCGTGGAGCTTCCGATTGTCGTTGAATTTGATCAGGTTCGAAAGAGCTTCGGTGCTCAGACGATCCTGTCTGGTTTAAATTTTGCCATTGGACGCGGCGAGTTTGTGTGTCTATTAGGACCTAACGGAGCCGGAAAGTCCACCACCATCGGACTTCTCGTGGGTATGTTAAAGCCGGACTCAGGTACGGTGAAAATTTTGAATTCGGCCCGGGTCTCGCCAGAGGTTCGCGCTCGGTTCGGATATGCACCACAGGACTGCTCTTTTCCGAGCAATGTCACGGCCCGACAGTGGCTAAGTTTTGTGGGGGCCCACTTTGCTAAATCGATCTCACTGGCGCAATTGGCCGAAAAATTTGACTGTGAAATTCCAATGGATCGTCCCCTTGGCCAACTGAGCGGCGGGCAGCGTCGACTCGTCGGTTTGTTAGGGGCTTTTATTGGCCAACCGGAGCTGGTGATTCTAGACGAACCAACCGTGGGACTGGATTTAGAGGTTCGGCGATCGGTGTGGAAATTTCTTCGTTCCTTTGTCAAAGGGGGTGGAACGATACTTATGACCACTCATATTTTGATGGAGGCCGAACAACTCGCCGATCGGGTCCTTGTTCTGAATCAAGGTGTGGTGGTGCAGTCGGGATCGCCCCAGGCCATTCGGCAACGCTTTGGATTCAAAAGAATTACGTTTTCCGCAGATGAGGCTCCTCCCACTCCCATCGGCGCCATTTTCGATCAGGAATCCTGGGTGGTTGAAGCCCATGACTCCGATGCGCGGCTTCGACTTTTGATGGAATGGGGAATGGCGCGTGACGTGGCGGTGGCGCCCCTAGCTCTGGAAGAAGTTTTCATACGCATCGTTGAGCGGGAGGGGTTATGAAAAGACTCGCCGCCCATATCAAACTTCGGCTTATCCAGCTGGTCCGTGAGCCCGCCTTTGTCGTCAGCACCTTGATTTTTCCGTCGCTTTTTTTTCTGATCTTTGCCCTGCCTAATGCTTCGAGCCCTGAACGCGCTCGCTTGCTGCTTGGCTCCTTCGCCAGTTTCGCCGTGGTCGGCGTTTGCGTTTTTCATTTCGGTGTCTCCTTTGCGAATGAAATTCGTATGGGTTGGCACTCTTACATTCGCACCCTTCCCATTCGAGCGAGTGAGCTTTGGCTGGCGATGTGTTTCGACGCGATCTTGTTCGCCCTTGTGGCCGCGGGTTTCGTTTACCTAACTGTGAACGGCACCACTGAGGCCGATGTTTCTACCGCGATGTGGCTCAAGGTTTCTTTAATTTTGCTTCTTGGCGCCATTCCTTTTGCCCTCTTTAGCGCGGCGCTCGCCACCTGGACCAGCGCACAAGCCGCTTTGCCTGTATTTAATCTCATTTATATTTTAGGGTCTTTCGCTGGTGGCCTTTGGATGCCGCCCAATGCGCTACCGGAGAAAGTTCAAACGCTTTCAAAATTTTTGCCCACTCGACATCTTGGGGAATTGGCTTGGGCGGTTTTGCTGGAACATGAGATTCCTTGGCGATTCGTCGCCTACCTTTTTTCCTTTGGTGCACTGAGTGCGATGGTCCTTGCGACTCGAATGCTATGGCATCATCGGTTGCAGAAGATATAACTTGCATCGAAAAATCCGCGCGCGATAATGGCCCATTGACTGGGACAAATTTATGGAAATGATCGAAAACTATTCAACTCTAGAACAGATTTTTGCGATATCCGCGGCCGCGGGCGGTCTGGGTTATATTCTGTCGACCTCCATGCAACTCATTGGTGGTGGCGATACGGAGATGGACGGCCATACGGCTTCAGACGCCCTGGGCGAGCACGATGGCGGATTGGCAGATGCGGACGTCAGCTTTAAATTTTTGAGTTTTCAGGGAATCACTAGCTTTCTCTTGATGTTTGGATTGGTGGGTTTGGCCGTCTCCCGCGGATTTTCCGATGTGCCGCCCACGATCAGTCTTGTGGCCGGCGTGAAGCTGCCCGAGTACCTGGGGCAAGTGATGAACGGAGATGGAAGTGGTGGCCGAGGTGGCGTTATGCCGCCGCCGCCGTCGGATCGATCGAGCCCACCTCCTCCAACCCAGTAGCCGATGACGATTTCTAAACTAGAAGAATTGCTTCGAACCCAGATTCCCATCGCGAAGGCCTTCGGCTTTCAAATCCGCCAGGCTTCGCGTGAGGAAGTGGAGCTTTGGATGCCCTTTGAACCGAACAAGAATCACATGGATTCGGCTTTTGGCGGCAGTCTCTATGTCTCGATGATTTTGACTTGCTATGCATGGCTCTTTAACTTTTTGCAGCTGAATGAGGCCCATGGACATGTGGTCTTGAAGTCTTCGCAGGCTGAATATCTTTCGCCCGTCCGAGGCGATTTGATCGTCCGGTGTGTGGCCCCTCCGGCGGAAAAGACGACGAGTTTTCTTAAGGGGTTTCAGCGTAAAGAAAAAGCCCGTATCACGCTGATGGCGGAAGTCCATGCCACCAATCTTTCAACACCCGTGGGCGCCAGGTCGACCCACGAGTTTGTGGCTGTTCGATAGATTTTAAAGAAATTTGAGGGTTTCCATGACGCCGGGGTAACCTTCGGAAAACCAATGGTACCAAGCCAAAATGAAAATCGTGTGGCCAAGGAAAATAAAAAAGTGACTCCACATTTCCACGCGGTCGGACTGCCCCGTTAAGTAGCGATGCCAGTGTAAGGCTTCGTCGATCACACTGTAGAAAATGGACAAGGCAATCAGAGCCAGCGCTGGAAATTTCAAAAACACCGGATAGGTGTAGGCGAGACAGAGCACAAGGCAGCTTGTGACGCCGTCAAATATCGTAATGTGATGAACAAGAGATTCACCTTTTTTAAGCTCTTCTTTATACCGCGTTCGATGGCCAATCGTATCGAAGGCGATGGCTCCGATAAACACAAAAACCCCAATCGGGATATTCCAAACGTAGGCGGGATACTCCACACCGTTAAAATGACCAAGCAGCACAAATCCAGCCGTGGAAAAAAGAAGGCCCAGCATCAGACCGACCCAGGCGACGTACACGTACCAGTCGGTCTTAGTGAAGTTTCGCATTTCCATGGCGTAGGCCACGGTGTCTTGCCAAAAGGTCGGACTTGAAGCTCTCATAGCGGTCTCCATACAGATTGAATTGCGACCGGCCGATGGCGGATCCAGGCAAGAGGCCTGGTGATCCACGTACGCGTCCAGTCGAAAATGGCCAGGGCCAGACATTTCAGTTTTTCAAATCGAGTTGTGTAAAGTCTTTGATCCCAAGCGCGGGGTCCGGCGGATCGCACCTTCATTCCGATCTCAGCGTAAGTGCGGGACGCGATCAAAATCACTAAAGCCGACAAAGCATCCAGATATTGGACCCCTTGCTGGCCCGAGACATAAAGATCATCAGCCCATTTTAACATTTCACACGTCGCCTGACTGAGTGCTTGGCGATTCTCCATCAGATGATAGGTTGATTCACTTAATCCGTGCTGCTCAAGTAAATCGAGCGGTAGATAGCAGCGACCCATCTGTTGGTCGGCCATCACATCACGCGCTATGTTGGTCAGCTGCATGGCAGTCCCCAGATGACAGGCGTGGCGCAGGGCCTGCTCGTCACTGACGCCCATAATGTGCGACATCATAAGGCCCACCACCCCGGCCACATGGTAGCCATAGGTATAAAGCTCACTTTTGTTGGCGGGAATTTGGTGGAGGGCATCCATCGCCATTCCCTGTAAAAGATCAAATACATAAGCTCGAGGTATGTTGTGCTTTTCGGCGAGATGGGCAACAGCCCGAAAGGGCAAGGACACGTTGGGATCACCACCCAATGCGGCTTTGGTTTGATTCTTAAGATCAAAAAGAACCTGCGAACGATCTGCGGACTCGGATTCGTCGATCGCATCGTCGCAATGACGGCACCAAGCATAGAGCAACGCCACGTCTTGCATTTTTTCGCGACCGAAAAAGCGAGAAGCAAAGTGAAAGGTCTTAGAGCCTTTCTCAATTGCGCTCTGACAGGCTTGGACCACCTCGGCATCATTCATATGGGGAGAAGGTCCTTGCTAAAGACAGGAACGGTGATTTCAGGTCGGAAATCGTTTTCGATCACCATAGCCGTGGCCTTGGCCGAATTCACGACTCCTGGCACACCTGCGCCGGGGTGGGTGCCCGCTCCAACGAAGTATAACCCCTTCAGATCAGGATCGCGATTGTGAGTTCGGAAGTAAGCGCTTTGGGTCAAAACGGGCTCTACGGAAAAGGCGGATCCCAGATGCGAGTTGAGCTCAGTTTTAAAATCGAGCGGGGTGAAAATACGTCTCGTCACCAAGCTTTGTTTCAGGCCGGGCAAGGCATGTTGATCAAGGTGAGACAAAATTCGATCGGCGTACATGGGACCCACGCTGGTCCAGTCTAAGTTCGCTTTACCCAAGTGGGGAACAGGGGACAAGACGTAAAATCCCTCGTGCCCATCGGGTGCGAGGGACGGGTCAGTGACCGTCGGTGTATGGAGATAGAGAGAAAAATCGTCCGCCAGTCGTCCTTTTTTAAAAATGTCATCGAGCAAACCTTTGTACCGAGGCCCAAACAGAACTTCATGCTGGGCACGCCCTGGATATTTTTTGTTGGTGCCAAAATACAAGACAAATAAGGACATACTATAGGAAGATCCAAGCGCTTTCTTGCGCGCTCGTTTTACGGCGGGCTCATGTCCCAGTAGATCCCTATACGCATGCGCGACGTCTGAGTTGCACGCAACTATATCTGCCGGGAAGGTTCGCCCATCTTTCAGGCGAACTCCGGTGACCTTATCGCTCGATGTAAGGATCTGCCCCACTTCCGCATCGGTGCGGACTTCGCCGCCGATTTCAACAAAAAGCCGCCCAAGCGCTTTGACCAAAGCCCCAGTGCCGCCCATGGGGAAAAAAACGCCCCAATTTCTCTCGAGATGATGGATTAAGGTGTAAATACTCGACGATGAAAAAGGACTTCCCCCGATCAGTAGCGAGTGGAAACTAAAAGCTTCGCGCAATTGAGGATCCTGAATGTACTGGCTCACCATGGAGTAAACCGAGCGAAAGGCCTGCAAACGAGCGAGTTGGGGCGCACAGCGGACCATGCTCCAAAAATCGAGAAAGGGTACATGCACGAGCTTGGTGTAGCCCTCGTCAAAGACCCGCTTCGAATAATCCAGAAATTTTAAATACCCCTGCCAATCGGCGGGAGACTTCTGCAGGATCTGCCGTTTGAGGGCATCATTGTCATTGCTATAGTCAAAGGTGTATCCGTCCTGCCAGCTCAGCCGATAAAACGGAAAGACGGGCTTGAGCTCAATATAGTCCTGCATTTTCCGCCGGGCCATTTGAAAGAGCTCCTCCAGGCAATGGGGAGCTGTAATAACCGTTGGGCCCGCGTCGAACTTGAATCCGCCGTCTTCGAAGACATAGGCCCTTCCGCCAAGCTTGTCCCGTTTTTCTAAAAGTAGAGTTTTAAACCCCTGACTCTTAAGACGAATGGCCAGCGCAAGGCCACCAAATCCCCCACCGATGACGATGGCTCTAGAGTTTTTCATAACTATCCACCAACTTCTGCAAAATGACTTTTAATCGTAAATAGGATTCATTTCGTTCGGACTGCCAGCGCTCTCGCGCAACACCAAGCAAGTCGGCGACCCGCTGCTTGCAATCACGTCCCAAATGCAATTCAGCCTCGTAGTCCGTCAACCATTGAAAGATTTTGTCTTCCTCCGGCAGCAAGTCGGCCGCTTGCTTTAGATCGCTCAAGCACTTTGGATTGGAATGCTCGGCGGCCCACTGCCAAATCAGGCTCGGTCGCATCGATTTCAAATCTTCAAATCGCTTTTCGGGAGTGAGTGGATCCAACTTTAGGTTTTTCAAATCGTCGTAGGATTGGAGCACGAGACCAATCTCAACACCATAGCGGTAGGCTTCATCCTGGATCGGGGTGGAGAGATCGGCTAGCACAGCACCACTGGCCATGGCCAAACCTGTGAGAGCCCCTGTTTTCAAACGCATGCTCGAGTGGCAGACTTCTGAAATGCGAGCGGGAGGGCAGTCGGCTATGCGAATGCCCAAGTCGAGTGCTTGCCCGGCGTGACCGTTACACAAGGCCTGCGAAAACAACTGCGACATGCGTGCTACCTGATTTTGTGCCAGTCCCATTTCGTGTAATTTTTGAAAAGCGGCAAAATAAAGCCAATTGCCCAAGTTGATCGCCTTTGGAACTCCGATTTGTCGGTGCACGCAAGGAAGTCCACGACGACTCGCGCTGTCGTCTTGAATGTCATCAATGATCAAGGACGCCGAATGCAAAAGCTCGAGGATTTCGCCAATCTGTTGGCACCTTTCGCTGACTCGAACTTCATGAACCTGTGAGCCATTCCAAAAATATCCAGATAGAACCAATTGGTATCGAACCTGCTTACTTTCTCGTCTAAGAAATTGCAGGGCAGGTTGAACAAGACTTTGCTCCACCGACGATCGGGCAAAAGGTGTCAAGTTTTGACCAAGAACCCCTAAGTCCATGCGGGTCCCCCCTTCCATAGCGCTAAGGCCGTCGAAGTCAATTTCACCGGTGGGCGACCCAACAAAATACGAGCTTGGTCTTTGAGACTAGATTGTCCCGCATAAAAGCGTTGTATCAATCCTTCATCGAGCTGATAGAAGCGCTCAAAAATTCGACGTCGATCTTTTGGAGGCGCCGCCCAAAATAAAAGGCGATTCAAAAAGCGGTAATACCCATGGGGGCCAATCAGCTGTCGCCGTAGCTCAGGCTCAATTTCGGGCTTTAGGCCGATCCGGCATTTTTCTGCCAAAATTTTTGAGATCTTTAGGGCATAGGGCAAGGAGTACCCGGTGGTGGGGTGAAAGTAACCACCTGCGACACCAAACTCATTGCCTTTGGTCGGCGTTGCAAATGTGGGTATCGGGAGCGCGGCCTGCTCTTTCCTTAGGATTTGATAGGAGAGCTTTGGCCAGCGCTGCGATAGGTAAACTTTCAGGTCTTCCTGAAATTCAGCCCCGATTCCACTTTCGTTGGAGTACCGAGTGTCTTCAACGAGCAAAGTATGTTCATCAAACGGCAGTAGGTAGAGAAATCGAAATCCATCTCGTTGCTCCACTCGCGCATCCATTAAGACGGGAGACGCCAGGTTATGTGGCTGATCAAATCGAACATCCCATCCGACAAATTTTTGAAACCCGCCACCCAGAAGGGAAGAATCACCAAAGCCCCTTGCTGCGATGACACCTTGGCCTTCAAACTCACCCTTATCCGTCGTCACTCGATTTTCATAAATGGCTGTAACCCGGGTGTTAAGCGATAGACCTTTTTCGCCAAGAGCCTCTTGTACAGCCTTGTGCAAATTTTCCGATCGAATGGTGAGATATCCAGAATTAAGCATTCGCGTAAAACGTGGAAACTCCACTCGATGCTGGGCCCAGAACTTGGGCTTGAGCCCGTCTAGAAACCTCAGATCTTCATCGTCCACATCCGACTGGTGCATAGACCAGGTGTGGTGGCCCCCGACGGTGGATTGGCTCTCAAATAGTCGTACGCGCTTCCCAGCTCCATGGAGCCTTAGGGCGAGCAGCCCATTGCTCAGGCCTCCACCGACGAGAAACCAGGTATCTGGCTCCTTCGAAATCATGGATAAAATAGTAGTTTTTCAAAACTAAAGTGCAAGGGCTAATCCACAGGATCATTGACTGGGGGCTTTGATTTGTTACCCTTAAGTGATGGATTTTGATGTCAGGTCTATCCTGATCGTGGTCGCCCTTCTTGGTAGCGGGTATTTGTTTTATCTGAACTACAATCAAGGGCAGGCTTATCGCCAGCTTTATCAGCAGTATCAGTCGCTTAGAGCCAGCGGCGGAGGCGACTGCATGGACGACGACGAGTTGAAGAAGGTGATACAGGTTGAAGTCAAAGCGCAACTGGCCTCCTTGCCTACCGCGCAGGGCGGGAAGACTACCTGGGGTGATACAGAGGCCGCACGGCTGGCGAAGTTAGAGTCCGCGGTTGACGACTTTTCGTTAAAATTCAATCAAGCGGCAACTGTTTTACTTAGTCGATCAAAACAGGGCGGGGGAAGAGGCGGTAAGAACTCGGATCAAAAATTCGAAGAAAAAGCCATTCGCCTTAAGAATCGAATCATAGAGCTGTGCAAAAAGAAGTCATGAAAAAAATTTGGATTGTCCTATTGAGCACGGTTGGCCTCACTTATGAGCTGGCCTGGAGTCAATTGCCCCAGGATAAAATCAAATCACTGGTTCGCGAGGAAATTGAACGAAGTTTTAAGGATTCAAACGGCGGGTATTCCCGGTCGGAAGTCAATCGCAGCTTAACGGAGATTCAAATTCGTCTGCGAACGCTGACCAAGAGCGTTCTGTTTTTTGTGAGAACCAAACTAAAAGAAGCGCAGGTGGATATTAAACGCCATGAAATCGAGATTGGGCGGGCCTGTTGTCCCATACGACCTCGTGTTCTAGTAGGCGAAGACTGGATCGGTCGAAAGAGCAAGAATCGACTTAAACAATTTGGTGAGGTCGATGCCGGACTTCCCCAAAATCGTCGTTTGAATCGCCAAGGCCCTGGCCTAGGCAAGCAGGGAAATGGTGGGCAAAGAAAAGGTGGAAATCGCCGTCGGCGACAGGGCAGGCGTGGACGCGATGGAGCCAACAAGCCTGCACCCAATGCGCCAACACCCAGTCCACAGGAAAAGGGCGCAGAGGCTCCATGAAATTCGATTGGGTCTCAGGAGTTTTGACCCTGACCATCGCGGTGACTGGCTCCTGGTTGACTCTACGCAAGACCGAATGGCCAAAGGCACCCCAAGATCCTCAGAATATTTTAATCATCAGTATTTGCTCTTTTCGAAGTGACCTTCTGACAGCGTTTTCCAAGGACAAGCAAGTGACTATGCCCAACGTGGAAAAATTTTTTTCCAGGGGCAGCATCGTCGTTCAAAATTCATTTAATGGAGTGCCATGGACATCGCTATTCGACTTTTTTAAGCCTTATACGGCCATTCTTGAAGAGCTGGGAGTGCAAGTTCTCTCGGGTTTTCGGTCCTATCCTTATGTGAGAGTGCCGCCTCGCCGATCCTTCGCGCATCCCGAACTCAAAGCCGTGGACGATAACAACTTTGAGAAAACCTTCGAGCCGAGTGGAATCGAGCTTAGACGTCGTATCTTCGCAGCGCGTGACAGACCCTTTTTTCTGATCGCTCACTTCAAGTACATGCATTATCCCTTAATTGATCGGATTAATGCAGACTCCGAATGGGACTATTATCTCAACCCGGAAGAAAAAGAAGTTATTCAAGACTTGGTTGATCATCCCGATAGGCATTTGATTAGCTTGCCGTTTTTGATGCTCTTGGAGAATGACCCAAAGGTCGCGAAATTGGACTCTGACATTCGAAATCGTTCCAAAGACCTGCGATCACGGGATCTGGCAGGATTGGTGGCCAATAAGGAACTCCTAGATCGATGGCGGAAGAGCCCGAATTTCCCTAAAGAAAAGGTAATCCTTGAAAAAATTTATCGAGCCAACGCACGCTATCTCGATAAAAAACTGGCACCGCTTTTAAACTTATATGGGGATCGAGATTTGCAAAAACGGACCGTTGTGATGCTGACCGGAGATCACGGCGAGGTCCATATGGAAAGAGGGGAGCTGACGCACGCGATCTCGGTGTTTGATGAATCTCTTCGTATTCCGACGCTAATGAAGTTTCCCAATTCGGGAGGACGCAACCAAGTGATTCAGGAGCAAACTCATTTGGGGGATTTGTCTTATCTTGTGAGCGAGATCTTGAAGGGCCATGTTCGGGAAGCTGAGGTTCCTAAGACTCTGGCGAAAGCGCGAGAAGACACTTTAGTGCTGCGCGACTGTCTCAACGCCGTTCGAGGAATTCGATACAAAAACACTTATAAGTACATTGTCGACAACTCCTCGGGGCAGCGTTTTCTCTTTGATCTCAAGCGAGATCCGCTGGAGAAGGTGAATGTGGCGCCGGATCATCCTGAGATGGTGGAATTTCTCGAAACGGAATACTGGCGAAGGTATTGGATGTTTACTTCGGTGCCGACAAAACGCTGCCCAGATTGGTCTTAGGTCTTTTTCAAATGGCGTTTCATTCCTGGAAAAGTTATAGTTTCCCGAGAGTTCTACCGATTTTTCAAGGTGGACTTTCGTCTTGTTTTTTTCCTTCTTATTTTTCCCATTTTGATCCAGGGCTGCGGTCAGGGTGATGGTGCCGCTTTGGGTGACGATGCCACATGTCCACTGGCTTCGTATTCGGCAAGAACTGTAATCGATGGCTCTGGAACTACAGGGCTTAATTTTGGCGCCGACACGGCTGCGACTCCTCACTTAGCCGAAATGCAAAGTGGCATTTATGCGACCTGGAGTGAAATGGTGGTCGCCGATGGGCTTAATGAAATTCAAGTTTATAGTTACAACGGCAACGACTCCTCCCCGTCGTGGACTCGAATCGTTGGGGCTTCGACCAACGGACTCAATAAGGACACGGTGGAGCGCAATGCGACCAATCCCCGCTTGGTCAGCTTTAACAGTAAACTCTATGCAACCTGGGTGGAAGAAGCTCCAGGCCCGACGACTCAGATTCGGATCGCGGTGTTCAACGGAAGTACGACCAGCCCCTCTTGGTCCTTTGTTGATGGTGGCTCCACCTATGGACTTAACAAAAACACGGCGAAATCGGCAACGGTGCCTCAGCCTGTTGTCTTGTCAGGCAAACTCTATCTAATCTGGCGTGAGCAAAATGCGAGTTCGATTAACCAGGTGCGGGTCGCCGTCTATGGGGGTAGCGACTCCTCCCCCTCTTGGAGTTTTGTCGACGGCAATGGGGCCAATGGTCTGAATTATAGTAGCAGCCGGGATGCGGATGGTGTCACGGCCTCTGTATTCAACTCGAAGCTTTACTTAGCTTGGGCTGAGTCCAACGGCACCGCCACGCAATTGCGTGCTGTCGTTTATAACGGCAATGACTCTTCACCGTCGTGGTCTTTTGTCGACGGGAACTCCACTTCCGGACTCAATTATTTGGCCACACAAAACGCCAAGGAGCCGACGCTCGCGTCCAGTGGGCGAGATCTCACGGTCGGGTGGCTCGAAACCAATGGGACCAGCACGCAGGTGAGGGTTCGCAAGTACAATGGAATCGACTCGAGTCCCTCCTGGAGCTGGTTAGATGGACAGGGCACCAATGGAGTCAGTGTGGACGTAGCCTATGGAGTTCAATCGGGGGCTGCGGCTTTGTTTTACCTGGGGTATAATTTATTTATGGGTTGGGCTGAAAATGACGGCGGGGTTTCTTCGGTCCGCCTTACCTACTATTCAGGGGCCAGCGGTAGTCCCTTCACATATTTATTGTCGAGTTCGACGGCCAACTTAAATCAAAACTCGGAAGCTGATGCCTCCATTCCCTTTGGGCTCGTCACTTCGAGCTGTAAAATCTATTATACCTGGATTGAGACCGATGATGACCTTGGCAAAGACTTTGTCCGTGCCGCTGTCGTGAAATAGGTTTGGCACACGTCCAATCTTGCCCCAGGCTAGACCCTTTGTTTACAGGGTATCCTATCCTCAGTTGAGATTGTCGGAGCTTCGCTTTACAAGGCTCTTGTAGGGTAGGAGTCCGTCATGGATAAAGATAAGAATCTGGCGCGGGGCTCACTGATCGTAGCGTTAGCTGCCATTTTTATTGACTGGCAATTTTGGCTGCTCGCCGGTGAGTGGTACCAAAGGATCGACTGGAGTTCAGAGTCCACGACCGGCATAGCCCTTGTGCTGGTCACCGTGGTCTTCGCTCTGACCGACTCGGCTAAATCTGGCCGGGGATTACTAGTGGCCAACCTCTTCACGGCTTTGACGGCGTTTTTTTTAGGCGCGGTTTCCTCCGGACTTGTGAAGCTCACGTTGCCAGAGGATTCGTTTCTGAACATTGCCTCGAAGTCCCTGACTTCGACCAGTGAAGGCTGCGCGGGACTTCTTTTACTCGCGATTTTGTCCGACCGACTCAAGCTCACTCTTTGGCGGCGTCTGCCGGTTTCGTTTTTTCTTGCTTTGTTAGTCTTTCCGAAACTCTTAATGGCGTCTATTTTCGGAATCTTTCGGTTCGACACCTTGGGGAGCGGGCCTTCGATTTTTGAAATGGCACCGGTTTCCATCGTCGTCCTTGTCGCTTTATGGGTCAGAATCGTATTTAGGCAGCCTCTGCAATGGCCGCTGACCGCCCTCACGGGTAACGAAACTCGCGCCCGAATTTTACGCTGGCAAATGTTGGCGGCCGCCGTAATTCCCGTAGGATTTGGCTTTCTCTTTCACGAACTCTCTCTGTCTGGCGTTTTCAGTGAACCCATGACCCTTGGCTTTTTGCTGGCCTTTATCATTGCGGCATTTTGGGTCATGATTTTGTGGGCAGGGGTCTGGACTTACCGAATACAAAAAGAAAGAGAGTTGATGCTTCGTCGACTCGAGGATTCTTGGAAGGACCGTGAGGCTTACTTTCGGACTCTTGTCGAGGACTCGCCCGTGATTCTCTATTTATCCGATAGTGAAGGGCGCTGCACCTTTCTTGGTAAAAAATGGCAAGAGTATACGGGTAGGCAAACGGCCCATGACCTTGGTTTTGGATGGATGGAGGCTCTTCATCCGGTAGACAAAGAAAAGATGAACCACGCCCACTCCATCGGTGTAAAAAACAATGAGGCCTACTCAGTTGAATACCGCCTGAGAAGAGCAGATGGCGCCTATCGCTGGGTAATCAGCTCAGGGTTTCCCCGCTTTGACGACAATCAGAAGTTTGTCGGATACATGGGGAATGTGATTGACGTTCACGAGCGTAAGACGCAGATCGACGCTCTGATTCGGGATAAGGAATCCGCTGAAATGGCGAGTCAAGCGAAGTCTCAGTTTCTTGCGAATATGTCCCATGAGATTCGCACTCCCCTTAATTCTATTTTGGGATTTGCTGAGCTCGGTGGGGATCCCGGGGTCAGTAAAAAAGATCTAAACGATTATCTTTCGCGTATTCGAAACAATGGTGAGCATCTTCTTAGAATCATCGATGACATTCTGGATATCTCTAAGATGGAATCAGGTGCTTTGTTACTGCGAAAGAGTCATGTCGCCATCCGGACCTTGGTGCAAGAGACTGTGGCGTCCATGCGACCTCTCGCCCAGCAGAAACAGCTGGCCCTTAACATTGATTTTGCCGACGGGGTCAAGGAGATCGCCTACACGGATCCCCTTCGGGTCAAACAAGTCCTTAACAATCTGGTAGGAAATGCGATTAAGTTTACCGCGAAGGGCGAGATCAATATTGTGGTAGAGCCCCTTCATGATTCGCTTTCAATCACCATTAAGGATACGGGCGAAGGTGTAGCGCCTTCGGTGCAGGATCAACTTTTTCGCCCCTTCAGCCAGGCGGATGGGTCTGTCACCAGAAGACATGGTGGCACTGGCCTTGGATTACACTTATCTCGAAAATTGGCCACGATGTTGGGCGGAAATGTGGAATTGGTTGAATCAGCCTCGGGCAAGGGCAGTGTATTTCGCTTTGTCTTTGAGATCGGCGAGGATCAACCTACTGTGGAAACGCCAGACTCCGCGTCGCCCGTGAGTATCGCACCGGCCACAAACGTAAAGGGTAAGTTCAAAGGGAAAAAGATTCTTGTGGCTGAAGATTCGCCCGATGCACGTGATCTGGTGGATCTCTTTTTCTATGGGACAGGGGCCGAGGTTGAATTTGCTGAGAACGGCTTGGACGTCGTTCGCGCGGCCTTAAAGAACGAGCCCGATCTGGTATTGATGGATGTTCAAATGCCCGAGATGGATGGCCTGGCGGCGACTCGCCATCTTAGGGGCAAGGGATTTCAGCGCCCCATTGTGGCACTCACGGCCCATGCGCTTCAAGACGAAGTCGATCGGTCCTTTGAGGCGGGTTGCAACTACCACCTCACCAAGCCCATCTCCCGCACGAATCTAATTGAATTGGTAGATGAATTGTTAAATCGACCCGGCTATTCGGCCTAGGGAACCAAATTCTCTTCAAATTTCACCGGCCTCTTGTTTTTGACGGCGGTCTGTCGAAAATTTGCCAATTCACTTTTAGAAGGAGGAGATATGTTCAATTTCGTATCCGGTCTTATACTTTCATTGGGCTTGATGGGGGCTTTCGCACAAGCGGATTCCGATCTCGGGGGTTGCCGCATGCATTTCAAGGTGCAGATTGACAGCACGCTGTTTTGGCAAAGTGGCCGTGGTAATGGCAAGCTGACCTGCTCAGACGCCGCTGGCCATGTTTTTCGCTCGGTGCCTGTTCAGATTGAAATTTCCGGTTATGGCTTTGGTTTTGGCCGATTTAGCTATGAGGGCCTTTCGGGCAATCTCGGTGTGGTGGAACTCGGGCAGATTATGGGCACTTACTACGTCGCCGACGCGAACTTGGCCGTGGGCGTGGGTCTTGGTCTCTCGCTCGATTTTTATAATCAAGAGACGGGCCTCAGCTTCGGCGGCAAGGTGAAAGCGGGTACAGGAATCGGTGCCGCTATCAACGGCTCAACTTGGAAGATAACGCAAGCGCAGAATTAGACCCTTGCCTGCCGTAGGCCTTGGCGATAGTTTGAAAATTAAATGTCGTACTATATGCCGAGGCCAAGTCGGCCGTTCTTTGTTCCGATTCTCCTCATACTCAATCTTTTGGTTTTTCTCGGCTGGCAACTGGCAAATGGAGCCCAGGAACAATGGATGGCCGATAACTTCACATTGAGTTGGATGGGTCTCACGGAGGGCCGGTACTGGACCCTAATGAGTTCGGTTTTTTCCCACAACTGGTTGATTCACTTCTTTATCAATATGTTTGTCTTACGTAGCTTCGGAACCTTGCTTGAAGAAGTTCTGGGCCGTGCTCGATTTATTTTATTCTATTTAATGGCAGGCTTGTCTGGTTCCATTGTTCACATCTTCGTTTCAGAATTTATTTTGCATATCCCTGAACAAGCGGCCCTTGGGGCTTCCGGTGCGATTGCCGGATTGGTCTTGGTTTTTTCGTTAGTCTTTCCAAGGGAGAAAATTTTGATTTTTGGGATCATTCCTGTCCCAGCGATCCTGGGTGCATTTGCTTTTGTCGGTCTGGATATTTGGGGGCTGGTGGCACAAGCGGAGGGTGGCG
Organism: Bdellovibrionales bacterium; assembly: GCA_050250515.1. GTDB lineage: Bacteria > Bdellovibrionota > Bdellovibrionia > Bdellovibrionales > UBA1609 > JALHOQ01. The sequence goes on from JBFWON010000093.1 coordinate 15,433, forward strand.
GTCTTCCTATAGGGCACGGCGCCCACTTAGGGGGCGCCGCTGCTGGAATTCTCTTTTACTTTTTCTACCTGCGCCCGCGCTTACGGCGCCGGCGCCCGATCGAATTAATTTAACCCGGCCAGAGAACGTAACATAAACGCGTAATATGCGGCCGGATGAAAACCACCCTGCTGGAACCTCTGAATGTTCTCTTGTCCGATCGACTTCGCGGCAAGCTCAATGGGGGTTAATCCCTCATCCGATTTGTCCGCGATCGCCTTTAGAACTTTAGCCATTTGCTCCTCTGTTAAGGATTGCAACAGACTCGTGACGTTATAGCTCAAGGCAATCTGATTCGCCATCACACTTGAGGGATGAACAAACAGTCTCTGCCCTTGGAGTTCGATCGGCTGATACTCGTTCTGTCGACCATCTTGCGGCAAGAACGGATGCACCTGCACGAGGTTCAATACGGCATTCGACAAACCGCTATGACCTGCGCTGGGAATCTGTTTTTTCATCTGACCGATAAAGATCTGCGGAAACAGCTGCGTCTTGTCAGGCAGTCCAAAGATCGCACGCGCCACGGGGTCCATGACCGCCGGAAGCTTGTGCGAGTTGTTGGCGTCCACCACGTCAAACAGACTGTAGTTCACTTCGAGTTCGACGGTCGGTCCAAAAATCGTGCGGAATTCAACTGGTCCGGCCATCTCATCCAACAGGATCTGGCTCATCATATCGAGCACGGGTCCCTGAAGCTCTGGCATATGCAGAAAGTTTTCCGTGTACTGATCAAACAAAGACGAGCCGAGCTCGCGAGCAAAGAGGTAATGCGTCGCCAGGAGCTTGTCGATGTAAATTCCCCGCACGTCGATCTGATCGGCATAAGGATTGTCGGATTTTGGATCTTTTCTAGATTGGAAGGACTTTCCAGCTTCTGCGACAATCATATACTTCGGATTCAGGCGAACTTCTTCTTGGTCAAAGCAGCTGACCGCCCGCTTCGACAATTGGCGAATGGGGAGTAGCGCAATGATCTGCGTGGGATTGGCGGCCTCAGAAACAGCACACATCAAATCCGGAGTCTTTACTACATTAATAAAGAAGTTGCCGGCCACCAACGTTGCGTTTCGTAAATCCGCCAAGAACGGGATCGACTTCCACTCAGCGGCATCGTCTGCGAGATCGAAGGTGTTCTTGATGCTCTCGTAGCGCTCGAACATCAACCGCATGGACAGCATCATCCCGTCGATCGCCCCAATTTGTGCCGAATCCTGAAACTGACTGAATTTTCTTCGGCCGTTTCGAAAATTGGCTCGCTTGTAGCGATGTTCGTAGGATTGAACATAGTGTTGTGCGATTTCTAAAATGTTCGTGCCCTCGTCAAATCGGTTGCAATTCGGGTTGGCGCTGACATGTTCGTCCGTGCAGTATCCGTAGGCCTTAATCTCAGTTGCGGGCTGGGCATGCAGCTCGCTTAAAGGAATCATGCGACCGTCGGCGGTCTCCACTTGCTCGGCGTAGGCGTAGCGAAGGGCGGCGACATCGTACTTACCCATCACCCGCAACTCATTGTTGGTGCGATAGGGGTAATCCATCACAGAGCTATAAGCGAACGGTCGGGTTACACCCATCTCTTTCAGCTCCGCTTCTGTGTAGAAGTTGTCCTTGTCTTCGCTACCGGCAAAGTTATGCCGAAGCCCGAGGTTATGGCCTAACTCGTGAATCAGAGTTGGGCGAAAAACGTACGGCAGCAAGATATCGATGACTTTCTGTCGCTCGACCTCGCTCAGTTGCAACCAGGGCT
>JBFWON010000094.1:0-17114 GCA_050250515.1 Bdellovibrionales bacterium
AATGCGGCTCTCGACAAGGCGATCGCGCTAGTCAGCATCGAGGATCGATCAAAAAACATCATGGTTCAGTTTTGGCTTGAGCAAAGTAAGGTCGCTGAATCGCCTGAATTTATCAAAACGCCGGTACATATTTTTCCGGGAGCCAAATCTGACCATGGTTATCAGGCGGCGGACTATCCGATGGTGTTCAGGTCGCCGCCCTTGGACAGCTTGAAACATAATCGTTTGGTGCGACTGGAGTCAGGCGATTGCATGTCGCCATCGGATGGCAGACATACTGATGCCTCGGTATCCTCTAAAAATCTGGCGGCTGAAATTTGCTTTAGCATTGGCAATTTGAGGCGCATCCCGCCGACAGGCCTGTTGCGGGAGGTACTCTCGCTCGCTATTCACGAGGCGGTACATGTCGGGGGCGGGGATGAGACCGAGGCTCAATTTTGGCAGGACTCCTTTTCAAAATACTTTGGCAATCGATTTGGAGATTTGACGTCGGACAATGTCACTACGCCCACGGTGAAATCTATCGGAGAGGCCCGCTTGCTGCTCCGGCACGCAAAGGAAATTGCCGCGCAGAATCCCAATGATCCAAAGGTGTTCGGTGAAGTGGGTAAGCTCAACAAAGTTCTGTCCGGCCTTCCCTTTTTCGCTGATGCACTCGCCATAGAGCTAAAGGCTAATCCGCCCCATCCCGATCTGATCCAAGTCTATCAAAACTCGGTCCTCGCTCTCCTTTCGAAAATTTACTACAAGTTTGATTTTCGAAATGGGCAAGTGAGGGCAGGGGGGCTTCGGATTCCCTTCAATCTGATGCCCCCTGAGAAAGTCGTCCCCACTCTAGATGAATTTTTGCTAGACCTTGAAACTATTGAAGAGAACTTTCTTGCTGTTCTGGGAACTCCATCGGCCAAACCAAAATGTGTTCTTCCTGATCAGGGCTTTAATTTTCAAACATTTTCGGATAATCAGAGGCAGAATGGTATGACAACCAGAATCTTTATGCCCGAGCGTACCTGCGAACGTCGCTAGTATTCGAACCAATCAATATTGAAGCACATGAGCTTCTCGGCCGGTGAATCGGCCACCTGTTTTGAGAAGTCTTTGATAATTCGTAGGAGTTCCAGTCGAAACTTCTCAGCATCCTTTTCCGAGATAGAGACGGGTGAGGAATAAAAGAAATCGCCGGCCGATGGCTGAGTGAATTTTTCGCGGGCCTTTTCGCGCCAATTCCGCCGGTGGTTGTTCACGAATTCACTTTTGTCGTCGACGTGCGTGGACTTTTTGCCCATCCAGATCTTGCCATCCTTTTCTGTGCAGAGGCCGGTCTCAAGAAGGAAGGAAACAATCTCTCCAACCTTTGCGCGTTTCAGGCCGAATCTGTCTGCAATGGCTTCGACGCTTTGGAATCCGGGGACTGAGGTCAGAAGTCTTATGCCGCTATAATACCAATTTGAATAGAAGCGTCCTTTGTCGGCGTCGGATAGTTCCTCCCGCCCTTGGACTAGGTTCTTGATGTTTTGCGCTTCCGATCGAAGGCGATCGAGCTTGCGCTGGTAGTACTCTCGTAACTTCTTCGTATCCGCGCGTCCTTGGCTTACCAATAATACGAAATACTCCGTGGCTCTCTCATCGAGGCCGAAGAACTCAGTAACCAGGACTGCCTGGTCGGCGGTAAAGTGCCTCTCCCGCGCGAGGATTTGGCTAACGACGATTGGCGCAACCCCAATGTGCTCAGCAAGCCTTCTCGATTGTCCGCGGCCCTTCTTTGGAAAGGTGGCGATTAGGGCCTTTAGAAAGGCTTTGTAGTCCGTGAATTCGTAGATGTTCATAGTAAAGTAATTATCGATATTTAAGTCAGTTCATATAAGTCTAGATATACAAATCAGTATAAAATAAAATTCTTAAATATATCGCAATGCGTTATTGAGCGTTATGGTCTCCGCATCGAGCAGGATGCCTCGGGAAAGGAGACCATATGGACGGGAAACCGCCCAAGCAAAAGCCCTGGATTGGGGAGAAGGGACAGGTTCTAGACAAGGCTGCTCTTCGCCAAATCAGTAAGTCGTGGGGGCCGACGAATTGGGAGTTCTATCTTTCCAGTTTAGACGGCCATCAGAAGGAATGCCAAGCCTCAACCAATCTTATCGAAGAAAGCGCACTCGCGGAAAATATTTATCCCATGTTTGTGCCCGGATGCAGCCCGGAACTTTCAGAGTCGATGAATCGGCTTTTGAAATCGCTCACTGAAAAGCAAAAGTTTGTGATCGAAAAAATATTTTTCGAAGGCCGCAGTGAACGCCAAGTGGCGAGAATGATGATGATTAGCCGGACAGGGGTCGTGGATCTAAAAAAGCGAGCCCTTCGCAATCTCAAAAATAAGGCCCGAGAAGCCCTGTCCAAATTCCCTTTAGTAAGGGCACCTGCTGAAAAACAAACTGAGGTTCGAGAGAGCCGCAAGAAAGGAGAGATGTCATGTTGAACGCTGATCGAGCGATTGTTCTCGAACCGTGTCCGAAATGTGGTGAGCACGGTCTCGAGCGCTTAGCGGGATACAGTCACTGCGTAAGCTGCAATTTCTTTGAGGACTATGTGAGGGCGATTCATTGGGATCTGCCGTTGCGCCTCAAGATTCTTAACCAATTTGGAGGCTGAAATGGAAGGCGCGGTTTCAAAATTTCTAAGGCGCTGCCGGAGGCTTTGGGACTCTCAAGTGGATCACACCAAGGTCGACGAGCAGATTCAGGCTATTCGGTTGAAATACGAGATCTATCGGACACGAATTTAGGAGGAATCGATGAATCAAACAAGATACCCAATTGTCATCGGTAAGAGAGAGGACGGGCGACTTCTCCATACACTTGAGACCGGAAGCTGTTACCTGCAGGAGGGCGACAGCTTTTACACGCTTAAGCTCATGATATTTCCGGGGACCACATATTTTCTGACGAAGAAGAAGGACTCAGCGGACAGGTACACGGTTTTTGCGAAAATGGTTTCAGACGGGGAGAGGCCCAAGTTTTTAAATCCAGTCGGATCAGGCCGATTGGATAAAACTTTGCCGAGCCACATGGAACTTTATTTTCCAGTACTTCGGTCACAAATGTACATGTGCCTTTTTCCGAGCTCTCGATAGAGAACCTGAGAGGTGAAAATGAAAACAAAATTACTATTTGTAGCTGGTCTATTTCTAATGCCTGCGCTTGCTCACGCAAGCGTTGAATCGAGTCTAATGGCTGTTCAAACCCGGCTCATTGGAACGATTCTACCGCTCGCTGCAATTTTAGGTCTGGTGTTTGCCGGACTCTCATTTGTTGCGGGATCACAAAATGCGAGATCGCATCTCATGCTAGCAATTTTCGGGGCCGTGATTGGTTTTGGTGCGCCAAGCATTGTGAGTTGGATTCAAGGACTAATTCACTGATTCGTGGGCTCTCCGCATGTGCGGAGAGCCTATTTTGAGAGGGGATTTTATGGAGATAAATTCATCGCCGGTGAGCCGGTGCCTGGATAAAAAGATGGTGATCTTTGGCTTTGAGGTTCCGGATTTGCTTTTAATTTTTCTAACCCTTTCGGTGCTTAATTATTTGTTCGGAACGACCTCCTTAAAGATCGTGTTGGTGTGGCTCCCAAGCCTCGCATTGGCCTTAACACTCTGGCTCGGCAAACGAGGCAAGCCTGAAAACTTTTTGGTGCATTGGATTCGATTTCAAATCGCTCCTGGGCACTTATCCGCCTTTCAGGAGTCAAGTGAATGGGCTTTGCCGCCAAGGTTGAAAAAGGGGGCTTCATGACGAAGTCCTTGAGCGACTTTCTACAGGTATGGGGCTTTGAGGAGGATTACATAATTTTTGCCGATGGGACCTTTGGCTTTGTGCTGGTGCTTTGCCCACTCGATCCTTCTTGTTGGAGCGATTCTCGAATGAATGAATTTTCTGCGATGGTCCGGCAGTTCTTAAACGGGTTGCCAGAGGGAATCGATATTCAGTTCATTCAGGACGTTGAATCTGGTAGCGCTCAAATCCTTGCGGCTCATTCGAATTACAAGACTGATTGCGACAATAAGACAGTCGCTGCCCTAACTGAAACGAGAATAGAGCGATTTTCCACCCTCGATCAGATGGGCAGTCTACCAAGACATTCGCTAAAGCTCGCTGTTCGAAGGGCCGTAAAGACAGGTTTGGTTGAAAAGCCCCGCCTTTTTGGAAAAACAAAAAACTACCAGGCCATTTCGGATGAAAGACTGAGGGAGGAACTTGGCCTGACCGAGCGGCTGAAGTCAGACTTGATGAGTTCTTTGAGCCAACTCGGCATTTCAGCGCGGTCTCTTTCATCAGATGAAATAGCCGGCGCGCTTTACTCGCAGTGGAATCCGACTCGGTCCCTTGATTTAAAGGGTTATGACCCTGACGACGTAAGGCACTCAATATTGTTTTCTGATGTCGGCGTTTCGGAGCGGGGGTTTTCAATTGGAGGCATGCACTACCGAGTGGTGTCGCTAAAGCTCTTGCCGGACCAGACATTTTCCACCATGGCCTCAGCTCTCAGGGACCTACCCTTTGGCTCAAGGTTGCAGCTCACTGTCCATTCGCCAAATCAGCAAAAAGAGCTTGAGAGGCTCCAGCTTCAGCGCCGAGTGGCCTACTCAATGATCTCAGGCCGTCAATCGGGCGTATCTGATCTTGATTCTGAGGCCAAGTTTAAGGACCTCGAGGGTCTTTTAGAGCAGATGGTCGCGCAAGGCGAGAAGGTGTTTCACTTTAGCCTGCAGATCGTGGTTAGGGCAGCATCGTCTGAAGTTCTTGATGACTATGTCACGCAGGCCCTTATGAAGATTCGAGAACTTTCCGGGGCTGAAGGATTTGAGGAAAGCCTCGCCGCGTTTTCAATATTTTCCGAAATTGCTCTGCCAAACGCCAGGACGCGTGAGCGGGTCAAGGCTATTAAGACGTCCAATCTGGCTGATCTGCTTCCACTTTATGGTCCCTGGAGTGGACATAAGGAGCCTAAAATTTTGCTTAGGTCTCGCTACGGCAATCTGATCGGATTCAACCCGTTTTCGACGACCCTAACCAATTCCAATCAAATCGTTAGCGGCGGCAGTGGTAGCGGAAAGAGTTTTCTGACCAATTTGCTGCTGATGCAAATGTTGAACGAAAATCCTAAAGTTTTCGTGGTCGACATTGGTGGGTCCTATAAAAAGATCTGCGATAATTTCTCCGGGCAGTATATTCCCCTTGGTGTTGAATCCACTTTTTCCATCAATCCCTTTGATCTTGCGGAGGGCGATTCGGTCCCCTCAAATTCCAAGATCAAATTTCTGGTGAGCCTGATTGAGATTATGACCAAAGAAGAAGGTGAGAGCAGACTCGGCCGTCTCGAACGTGCAGAAATCGAATCAGCCATTCAAAAGACCTACGATACAGTCAAGGCGCCCGTGCTTTCCGATTTACGGGAGAACCTTCTGCGGCACACCGATCCTGAAATCAAGCGAATCGGAAAAATTCTTAGCCCCTGGTGTGGGAACTCACCCTATGGCCGCTTTCTTGATCAAAAAACCTCGATCCAGCTTAGCCGTAAGATCGTTTGCTTTGACCTAAAGGGCCTTGAGTCACTGCCGGACCTTCAGGCCGCAGCTCTTTTTATTATTACGGATTTTGTGTGGCGGGAAGTTCAGGTGGATAGGACTCAAATGAAATTCCTTATTTTTGATGAGTGTTGGAAGCTGCTTGAAAATGACTCCGGGGCAACCTTTATTGCCGAAGTCTTTCGAACGTTTCGCAAGTACATGGCTAGCGCCATTGCTATCTCGCAAAACATCGACGACTTCGCGCAAAGTAAGGTGGCCAACGCCATTTTACCAAATGCCTCAATCAAGTGGATTCTGAAACAAAAGGGTGCTGATCAAGACCGTCTTAAGGAGGTCCTGAGTCTCAATGAAAACGAAGTGGCGCTTATTTCTTCTATTCGCCAGGAGCGGGGGGAGTACTCAGAGGCCTTTTTGATGGCGGAAGATCAACGCTCAATGGTCGTCATTGAGTCCACTCCGCTTGAGTATTGGCTCGCTACCACGGATCCAAGAGATTTGGCCAGAATCGAAAAGGAAAAGCGATCAGATGTGGGAAGAGAGGATCTGGAGATTTTAAAAAAACTTGCGGATCTTTATCCGAGGGGCGTTGCCGCCGGGGGTGCCGTTTGAAGTTCTTAAAAGTCATATTCTTATCGCTCGCTCTTTCATGTCAGCCCGCGCGGGCTGACATGTTCGGTGGCGATGTGGCCGTTCTTATGCAAATCTTGGCTAACGCTCTGGAGCAGCTTGCTCAGCTAAGACAAATGCTTCAGACAGGTCAGGACACGCTGAGTCTCATGGAAGACATCAACCGTGGAATCAATGATTCCCTCTCTCTAGCGCGAACAATAAGCCCTGATATTGATCCCGGCCTTTACAAGAATTGGGCGACCGTTCAGGAGGCTCTCGGTCAGCTTCAGATTATTTATGGCGTTGCCGAATCCTCGAAGGATCAAAAGGTCTATCAGGATGCGGACCAAAGCGTAGCCGAAGCCGTAAAACTAAATAATTCCATTTTTGACTACACCAAAAAGATCGATGAACTCGGCGAGTCGATCAAGTCAGTTAGTCATCAGGTCTCCCCAGGCGGTGCGCAAAAGCTGACGGCGCAGACTCTCGGTGTGGTTCTTCATGTGATGAATCAATCCTTAAGGACTCAAGGCACGGGCCTAAAGCTTCAGGCTCAGGCCATGGCGCTGCAAAACAAAAAAGAAAAGGACGCAACCAGAGAATATTTGAGCAATGCGAATGCACTTAAGGTCGCTATGAAATCGCAGAAAGCTGATTTCAACGTGCCGAGGTTTCAATGACGGACATGACCTGGCTTGCAACTGAGGCCCAGAGGGTTCACGGGATTTTTCAAGACGTGTTTTACCTCTTAATTGGCGTATTTCTAGCGCTGGGCGTGATCGTTGAATATTTCAAAATGCCACTTGGGAGCATTCCTAGCTTTGCACCACTTGTGGGGCGAGCTCTCATTGCGGCTCTACTACTTCACAGCTATCCAACCATCACAAATGCGGTGGCCGACGTGAGTGACGCCGTGGCAAGTCGATTGGGTGATTTAAATAGCTTTCAGTTGGTCCTCGATAGAATGGGAGACAAACTGGGCGAGTTCACATGGTCGTGGGTCTCGGTCAAAGACTCCGTGATCTTGCTGATTTCATTTCTGACATTTTTCATTCTATATTTCTCGCTTCACATCGCGCAGGCTTTTTACATCTATACGTGGACTCTGCTTTACGTATTTTCGCCCATTTTGACGGCAATGTTTGTTTTGCCGGCCACGGCCGCTGCCACCAAGGCCCTATTTAGGTCCTTAATTGAGGTCGCATCGTGGAAGATCGTGTGGTCGGTGCTAGCCACTCTCCTGTGGTCGTCCGCACTAAGCGACATCAATCAACCAGGCAACCATATCAGTTTTTTATCAGCGATCAGTTTCAATGTGATTCTTGCTGGGTCCTTATTGCTTACGCCATTTGTTGTGCACGCCCTTGCAGGCAGTGGACTAAGTAGCATGACGAGGAATGTTGGTGCTTTGGCAATTGGGGGGCTTGCATTTTCTCCGGGCGTAGCTGTGCGGACGGCGCGAAAATTTGGACCGAAATCCATGGACGCGGCGAAATGGATGAGGACGAAGTATGACGAGCGAAAAAATCCTCATATGCCAAAGGGCCTTGCGTCTCAGGGTAAAAAGTCCGGGCTTAAGAAAAAATCGAAAAATCAGAGGGAGTTTGATACATGAAATTTAACGTAGCTTGGGCCAAAGTGGCCCAGGAAAATGCCATCTTAAAATTTGCCTTATTACTTGTGACCATGCTGTGTGCTGTGCTTGTGGCTGGCGTTTCAAAGCTGGCTCTTAAAGACCCGCTTGTAATCGAAAGATCATGTTTTTCAAAAGCGGTTAAGCCTGTGGACTCAAAACACACGGTGGGCGAAATCGCCGCGTTTGTGGAGGCGGCGGTGGTCGAGCGGTTTGACTCTAATGGCACGGGTAGCCACCTGTTGTCGGATTCTGAGTCCAGTTTGAAACGGAAAGAGCAAAAGGATCTTGAGGTCAGAAAGCTCTCGCAAAAGGTTGTCGTTCGCGATGTTTCAGTCGCTGATTCGGGAATTGCTGTCGATGCGGATCGTCTTATCTCGGTCGGTGATATTCGCTCAGCCATCAAGTTTCCGCTTTTGGTTCGAGTCGAATCTGTGCCTCGAACTTCTGCAAATCCCTATGGTCTCATTTTATCGGAAGTAAAGACTGTCGAGAAAAAGGATGGAAAATGAACTTGCTCATATTCCTATTAAGTCTCTTGCCACCTGTCTTGGCGGCAGATTTGAGATTGGTTAATTGCGATGAATCCAAAGTGGTTCCTATTTTTGTTAGGCCCAACTTCGGTACGATCGTCAATTTCCCGGTAAAGCCGGACCACGTCTTGCTCGGTGGCGGAAAGCAGTTTGGGATTGAGTACATCAAAAATGATATCGCGCTGACGGCCCTTTTCCCCGGAGCCACCACGAACATGTTCGTCTATTTGTTTGGAAGAAGGTGTGGGTTCCTTATCAAAACGTCCGGCGCCAATTTTGACAGCGTCGTAAGAGTGCGCGACCCGGATGAAAACAAGATTCGGGTGAAAATCAATGAGTGAAATCGAGTCTGTGAAGGCGGTGGCCGATAACGGCCACAAGAATCGCTGGGGACTAAAAAGATTTCTTTATCGCCAGGATGGCAATAAGGTGACCCTAAACCGAAAGGTAATTTTGCCCCTCGTGGCCGGTACCTTTATCGTAAGCAGCTTTATCGCAATTGCTCGTGGACCTACTGAAACGGAAGAGAAATCTCCAATCGAATTTTCTGGGGTCGCGGGCCATGTGCAGGTTTTGGATATCCCAGCGGCAAGTCCCGCAACTGGAGAAAAAAAGGAGCGCCGAGGTAACCTTTTTAGGACTGGCGGACTTCAAGTGTCCAGGCGTCCGGGCTTTGGTAAGATTCCCCCGGGCACAATGGGGAGGGCGAGGCTTATCGGGGGAGCATCTAACGGTCCGGTGAGTGCCGTTTTGCTTGATCCAGTCATTGTGAATGGTGAGTCGCTAGTTGCGGCCGGCACGAGACTTTTTGGCGTCGGCACCTCGGGTGTGGATCGTCTTGATATTTCCTTTAACAAATTTATTTATCAAGATGGTGCCGTTCAGGACGTAAGGGCTCAAGCCTGCGATGGCGAGGACCAGACAGTTGGAATTCGCGGCTCCCGGGCGGGAAAGTATGCAACCGGATTTGCCGCGGGTGCGGGCCTTAACTTTGTCGCGGGAATGGCTGAAGGCCTTCAAGAGACTGAGGTGAATGGGGGCGTCGCTTACAAAACAACAAGCATGAAGAACGCGCTTTTAAACGGCACTGCGGCCGCCTCGCTTGAACAATCGAAGGCTATCATCGAGGACTGGAAGGAAAAGAAGAAAATCATTGAGGTGAAAAGCGGCACCGAAATCTGCCTGATTTTTGTCGGGGAACTATGAATAAAAAACCAGATTTCGACTTTGAAAGAGTTAAACGGGTACTGCATGCCATTGTTTGGCAACCCGCTGTCGAGGTCGCCTACGGTCTAAGGACAAATTCGATCAATTGGCTGTGGTGCCTCTCAGTTGGGGCCGTAACGAGCTCGATAATTGCGATAAGGCTTGATTCCAAGCTATTTTCCCTAGTCCATATGGGCTGGATGCTTCCGCCAGGTGGCGCAGTCCCTCACCTGATCTACGCCATTTCGTTTAGCCTCAGCGGCTTTTACTTTTGGGGAATTTGGCAAACTGCACTTTATTTTAGGGTGATGAAGAGACTTACGACCGTGTTTCAGACGGCTGGGCTTAAAAATGCCATGGGGAAGCTGCCTGGGTTTGTATTTGATAAGCCACTCGATGAGGCCACAAGAAAAATGCGTCTGACCAGGTCCAATCTGACTTTGGCGCAGTTCCAAGGAGCCAAGGACTCATTAGAAAGCGCGCTTCAGGTCTACATCGATGAGATTTCGGAAAACAGGGAGCGCGGGACTGTGGATATTATCTACGCGACCCTGGCGATGCCAAAAGAAGTTAAGATTTCCGACTTTAGATCCATCGGAAAGAGAAAATTCCTTGTCGGAGGGACAAGGGCCAAGAGTGTTTATTTTGATTTCGATGAGACCCCACATCTTCTCGTGGGCGGTCAAAGTGGTGGCGGCAAATCGACATTCTTGCGCCAACTTATTACGACTCTATACCTCAACAATCCAACTTATCGCTTTTCATTGATTGATCTTAAGGGCGGTTTGGAGTTTCAGATTTTTGAGGACCTGAAACGAGTACAAACTATTCCCAGCACAAAGGGTGCATTGGATATTCTCGCCCGTCTTGAAGGCGAATTGGGCAGGCGGATGGAGGTCTTTAAGAGATCGGGAGCCAAAGACATTTCGGCGTATATGGACAAGCCCGAAGGTGAGCGGCAGAGACTTGAAGGCGATTTCTTCTCTGTGAAGCCGATTGTTCGCCACATAGTTGTAATCGATGAAGCCGCCGAATTGTTTTTGGCAGGCGAAAAATCAAAGGCCGCGCTAGCTCAGCAAGCTAAAGCTCATTGCATAAAAATTGCGGCTCAGGGTCGAGCTGTTGGCATTCATCTCGTCGTTGCAACCCAACGGCCTGACGTTCGCGCGGTAGACGGCCAAATCAAGGCCAATCTCTCGGGGGCGCTTTCGTTTCAGATGCCAAATCACGCCAGCAGCATGACGATCTTAGATAACACTCGCGCAGCCCATTTGCCAAAGGTGCCCGGTCGAGCCATTTGGAAATCAGGTCTAGACATGGTTGAGCTGCAGACGCCATTTGTCTCCGTTGAGGAAGTGAATAAGGCCCTGGTCCCATTTCGAGCTTCGCGAACGGGCGGTGGTCATGAGTAGGGTGGTCTTAGGCGCGCGAGATCGCGACATGTTGCATTTCCTTTGGCAGTTTAAGTTTGCTCCCACGAGCCTTGTGGCAGCTCGATGTTACCAAGGCTCCTCTCAGTGGGCTGTTTATCAGCGTCTTCATCAGCTTTCCCAGGCAGGTTTGGTTAAATCTCTCTTTCCCGAGAGTGGAGGTGATCACTTTTGGAGGCTTGCTGAAAAGGGTTACATAATTGTTGCCGGTGAGCTTCCGGCTCTCGTCCAAGGAGGCTTCGGTTCAGAAAATATTAGGCACGATTATCTGGTAACGGTTGCTCATCTTGGCGCATGGCTTAAGGCCACGCCCCCATCGGTTCGTTTGTTTACCGAGCAGGAACTTAGGCGAATAGATCCAGAAAATTATCCTGCCGGGATTCCAAAGGCCCAGAACCATAGGCCCGATGGCTATTGGTTGTTTAGAAAAGACGAGTCACCTGAACTGGTGGCATTGGAAATTGAACTTTCGCAAAAAGCCTGGGACGTCTACGACACATTTGCACGCTTTTATTATGAAGATGCGATGGTGTCGCAGGTCCTGTGGATCGTTAAGAACGCAGACACAGCCAAACGCATGCATGAGCGATTTAGAAAAGCCATTCCCGATGGCTTTCATGTCCATTCCTTCATCGTGCTTAGTGAATTTTTAAGGAGCATTTGGCAAGCGAGAATCACCGTTGGCAAAGACCGTGGCCAGACCATCGTGACCGTACTTCAGAACATGTCCAGAACAAGCCCAGAACATGTTCTGGACTTTGATTTTTTCGACACGCGAAAAAACCCAAAGGACTCAATAGCTAAGCTGAAACGCGAGCCGGCGCTCGGTTTCAATTGAGTGGCCTATTGGTCGGCTGCTCAGCATTTCAAGAATGGAGAGATCCATATGAAAAATCTAATATTGATTCTGGTTCCACTTATCCTCACTGCATGTACCACTGTTGAGAAGAGTATTGCTCTAGGAGCCGCCGTAGGCGGCACTGCTGGAGGAGCAATAGGAAATAAGGATGGAACCTACAATCGAGATAAGGCTACCGTTCAGGGAGTTGCCATTGGCGCAATCCTTGGAGGATTGATCGGCTACGCCGCACACAAAGACAAATCTAAAACTCAAAACACCCCAATAGAGAAAGTTGGGCTAGAGCCGAAGGCTCCGTCTTTGACGGCACCAAGAGTTAGGCGTGTGTTCGTACCGGCTCGAATTGAAGGCGATAAGTATATTGATGGTCACTACGAATATGTCATCGAAAAAGCGACTGGATGGAGTTTGTAATATGACCGAAATAGAAGCTAAGCCAAAACGAAAGCGAAAGCCCATTACAGATAGAATTGTCCTAAATCAGGCGTCTATGGAAACTGTGGCAAATGTTGTTGGCCAGATCGAGCAGGCCTTTGGTGGTCTTGTGAAGCTCGGAACTAAGGACGTTGTGAATTATCTGCTTCAGAGCCGATCCTCGGCGTTGACGGCATCAGACCTTAACCAAATTCGGGCACAGTTCTTTGACGAAATCAGAGCGGCCCAATGGGCCCTCAGGCAAGTTAAGGAGGCCAAGGAGCGTGGTGAGAGCGTCTCGTTGACTGAGGTGCTGGCCCGAATGGCGCTGCCGAAGGCCAAGGTCTCTAATCGAAAGACAGCGTTAAAACGTAAAGAAAAGCATGACGAAAAAACCCCCACCAATGACGTGAAAGCGCCTGATTTATCGAATGACGTTGAGCTTAAAGGCTAGATAATTTCATGGAACAAAATATGATGAAAGGGAGTGATGAGAGGGAAAATCTCATCAATTTTTTGCTCTTTGAAAACAAGGGTGGATGCATTGGTCTCAGAGAGTTCTGTGATCGTTTCGGTTATCCAATCAAGACTGTTTACGATTGGAAGCACAGGCCGAGAAGGTACGGGGCTCCACGAGATCTGTTTTTGAAATTTAATAGAGAAGTATTTGTCCGTCTTGAAGTCTTACGCTCTTGGGTGCTTGCCCAGAATCCGGATTTTCCGGTGGGAGGTAAACGATGAGCATAAGAACAAGACAAACTAAAGATGGAATAATCTACGATGCCCGGTATCGATTGCCGGGCAGTTTAAAGCATGTTTCGAAACGATTTAGTCGGAAATCTGACGCCCGCGAGTTTTTGGCCAAGATTCAAGGTGAACAGCTAGAAAATCGACACGGGTTCGCTTCGACTGGCCGATTTGAGGACATGACTTTGAACGACGAAGCGCAGTTTTGGCTGGAGCAAATGCGTGTGCAATTGTCCGATGGTTGGATGCGCAGGGCTTCGGGAATTATTAGCAAGGACTTGGTGCCCAGGTACGGGCACCTAACGTTAGATCGATTCACGATTCCGTTCATTCGCCGAATGCAAGGCGAGCTAAAAGAGTCAGGCAGTAGGCTGAAAAACAAAGAATTAGCCAATGCCTCGGTGAATCGAATTACGGAGGTTCTTTGCGCGATTCTCAATTATTCGGCCAAAACGCGACGAATCCCCTTCAATCCGGCTAAGGGCTACGTCAAGTTGCCTGATGACCGAATGGAGATTGGCTACTGGGAGGGTGGAGAAGTTCAAGATTTTCTCCTGTATCTGTCGGAGCGATTTCCAAAGGGTCATGACGAGCGTTGGGTGTATGTCGCCATGCTCGTGGCGTTGAACTGCGGATTGAGGGCAGGGGAGCTTTGGGGATTGATGCCTGGAGATATCAAAGAGGAAACTCTTTATATCAAGCGGCAGTGGTTGGAACTGGAAAAGCGATTTGATCTTCCGAAGGGAAAGCGGAATCGTAAAGCCAAGGACCGTTTGCCATATCGCCATACGGTTTTGCACAAAATGGTCAGGGAGGAGTTGCTCGCCATCGTGGCGCAAAGGCAAGTCCGAAGCGACCAGACAATCTTTTATGGTGAGAGTGGTAATCCCAGAGGACATCGCAGTTTTGCGCATCGATTTGATCGAATGGTTAAAGACTGGGGAGGAAAGCGCATTCGATTTCACGATCTTAGGCACACCGCCATTACACTTTGGGTGCACGCAGGCGTGAATCTGAAAGTGATCCAAGAGATGGCTGGCCACGAGAATGTTCTAACGACAATGGGCTATGTCCATATGGTTGGAGGAAGTGTGAATCGCGTAAGCAGTCTGCATCTAGTGTCGGAAAAGTCTGAGCCAAGGTTGCTGTCGAACACTGTTGGAAAAGATGATTTTTCTACGGAATTTTGCGGCGACGTTCGGAGAATTTCTGACTGAGTTGTACCATAAATGTACCATAAACCACGGTTTTCGGCCTTTCGGCCTTTTCACCTATCTCGCTAACTATTTGAATTTTTTAATTTAAAATTGGTTGCGGGGGCCGGATTTGAACCGACGACCTTCGGGTTATGAGCCCGACGAGCTACCAGGCTGCTCCACCCCGCGACAAAAGATATATAAAGATCTGAGCAAGAGCGTGGAAGCTACGCCCGCCAGCTAGATGTGTCAACTATTGGAAAATAAAATGTTTATGCGCTGTTTAAGCGGGCAATTAGGCGGCCTTTTTGTCGGCCTCGATGACCTTCTTAAGCGCGCGAAAGGCCTCTTTGTTATAGGGGATTCCCAACGTGTGCTCGATGTACATCAGGGCCTCACGGGGATTCTTGGGCTCAGGGCAATTGGGGTTCGGCAGAATCAAATCCACGTAAGCGTCGGCTAGGCAAACGATTTTGGCCAACGGGTGAATTTTCACATCGCGAATTCGCTGAGGAAATCCTTGGCCAATCGAATTTTCGTGATGCTCGTACACGATGGACACGATGTCGTCAGGAACGATGCCTAAACTTTGCAGCATCTGCATGCCGCGATAAGGATGAGTCTCCCACAGCTGCACTTCGTCGGGGGTCATCTCGGCCAATGATTTTTTGGTCAAATCTTGCGGCAAGGACTTGAGTCCCACATCGTGAAGAAGTCCACCAAGCGAGAGTTTTTCGAGTGTCGCCTTTTTCTCGTAGCCCATAGCTTGGCCCAGTAAGACAGCGATCGTGCTGACGGCGATTGAGTGGGACAAAAGTTGATCCGAGTACGATTTGAAACTGGCGAGGAGATCGGCCAAAGATTTGTGTGTGTCGACCAGTCCCATGACCGCTTCGCAGACCATTTTGGAGTTGTTGTAAGACTCCATGTCAAGGCCGAGTCCATCCATTTGGCGAAAGACCGAACGGGCGGCGTGTGAGATCAAAGTGGTCTTCACTTTGTCATCGAGATCTTTTTTCGACAGCCCAATGCCAGCGATGCTGATCGTTTGATGGGTGATCTTGTAGTACTCTTTCTTCAACACCCACAAGTAGGCCACTTCTTTATTCTGATAATTTTTGAACTGGTCAATGCTGTTATGGCTGCCGGATTTTCCGACAAGAACGAACTTTTCTTCGCTCAAGCGGATGTAGAGGTCCACGGGAATGGTGATACCATTAACAAATTCGTGGATTGGGATAGGCATGAAATCAGCCGGAGTACTCATGATAAAGCCTATCGGAATTTTCCTTTGCCTTATTGAGCGTTGAACCTTGGCCAAAGTCCTGTCTCGGTGTAGGACAAAGCATGCAGCCACTTTTGGTTAAAAATCTGGTCAAGCACTATGGTTCAGTTCAGGCGCTACGCGGGGTCAGCTTCGACGTAAGGCCGGGAGAGGTCTTCGGCCTGCTCGGTCCCAATGGCGCCGGCAAAACCTCTCTGATTTCGGTGGTCGTGTCCCTTGAAGAGCCCACCGAAGGCTCGGTCTTGGTCTTTGATAAAGACGTTCGGGTGGAACCACGGGCGGTGAAGTGCCAACTCGGCTGGGTTCCGCAAGAAGTCATTAACTCGGGCTACTTTTCCGTAGAAGAAATTATGCGTTTTCACGCCGGGTACTTCGGGGTCAGTCCATCGTCTTCGCGGCTGCCCGAACTTATGAAAATGCTGGGCATATGGGATCATCGACATAAAAAAGTAAAGCAGCTCAGTGGGGGGATGAAGCGTCGATTGATGATCGCCAAAGCTTTGATTCACAAGCCGGGCTTGATCTTGCTGGATGAGCCCACGGCCGGTGTCGATGTCGAGCTTCGAGCCAAGTTGTGGGAGTTGATCTTAGAGCTGCGGGCTTCCGGGGTCTCGATCTTATTGACCACCCATTATTTGGAAGAAGCCCAGCAGCTTTGTGACCGCGTGGCGATCATTCATCAAGGGGAAATTCGCGCCATCGACAAAACTCAAGCTCTGATCGAAAAGTTCAGTCGTAAACAGGTCAACATTCGATTGAGCCGACCGCTCGTGCATCTCAACCACCCCGACTTGTTTCGAGGCGCGGGGGAGAACTGGGTGTTTCTAACCGGGATGAAGAAGCCAGTGGGCGAGCTGATCGGCGAACTCGGGGTTCCGGCCAGCGATGTGGCGGATGTCAGCGTGGTGCCTGGTAGCCTAGAGGACGTGTTTTTGCGATTCACTCGGGAGGAGAATCAAAATGGGTGATTTGATCTGGCTTCCCTTCGTCACTCTGACAAGACGAGAAATTGCTCGCTTTATGAAAGTGGTGGCACAAACGGTGATCACCCCGTTTGTCAGTGCCTCATTGTATCTGCTGATTTTCGGGGTCAATCTGGGCGAGAGCATCAAGCTCGCCAGCGGTCTTCCCTATCTTTCGTTTTTGATCCCTGGATTGGTAATGATGGGTTGTCTAAACAACGCTTTTCAAAATACTTCGAGTTCGATAATTGCCTCCAAATTTAGTGGGGATTTGGAGGACTTAAAGGCTTCACCCTTAAGTCCCATGCAAATCATAATGGCCATGTCGATCGGGGCGGTCGTTCGGGGCCTGTGCGTCGCCGGCATCACGCTCTTGGTGGGGGAGCTTTTTTATTATTTTAATTTCGGCGAGATTCTTTGGCCCTCACATCCCGGTCTGTTGTTGACCTTCTTGTTGGTGGGGGGGCTTACGTTCGGGAACTTGGGCATTTCGGTGGGCTTTGCCGCCCGATCTTTCGATCAATTGAGTGCGCTGGGAGGTTTTGTTCTTTTGCCACTGATTTACCTGGGCGGAGTCTTTTTTAGCGTCGAAACCTTACCGGCTTTTTGGCGCGGCTTGGCTATGAGCAACCCCTTGTTGTACTTGATCAACGGAG
>JBFWON010000095.1:0-16932 GCA_050250515.1 Bdellovibrionales bacterium
CTTTTGGCTCCACTGCCTCCGTAACTCTTTCTTCTTGTGGCGCTAATGTTCTTGTATTTACCTCTGTTTGCGATGGTGGTGGCGTGACAAGTACGACCAACTCCCAACGCTGGATTAGCAATCAGTCCGCCGACAATGCATGCGACAACTCGGGCGGTTCCACTGCGCCCGGAGGAACCACTAGTCCATCATGGACTGTTGTGAACGACTATTGGCACATCATCGCGGGAAGTTTTAAAGCTTCTACTCCAGCCTCGGCTGGACAGACCAAAATCTCTAGCGGAAATCTTTTTTACAGCAACGGCTCAAGATGGCTTTCACTCGACCACGGTGACACCGCCGTTGGATGTACGCCAGCAGGACAGATTCGTTGGAATTCTGGATCAACAAGAGCCGAATACTGCAACGGAACCACCTGGCGCACCATGATGACTTCGGATACGCAAGCAGGGGCCGGCACTGCGGGCTGGATGAGGTACGTGAGCGGCAAGGTGCAGGTTCACAATGGAACCGCATGGGTCAATACAGCTCCCTGTGGCAGCGGCATTTCTGATGGGGCTTATTGTTATTATTTGGATCCCGGAGCGGGAGGCAGCTCGTGTAGCACGATCTGCACGAACGTGGGCAAGTCTTGCAATCTCACCGGCACGCAAGCTGTGGCCGGGCAAACTGAGTGTAAACGCCTGATTGAATCTTTTGGAACCACAGTTGGGACGCAGACGAGCGGCGCTACCAATTACTCTTGTGCGACGAACGGAACGGGGACCACTTCCTACTACACGACCGCACCCGGCAGCGTTACATGTGCCGCCACCGGCGCTTCGAGACGGCGGATATGTGCTTGCGATTAAGGCGAACATCAAATTGACCCTTTTAGCTTTGGCACTGACCGCCTGCACCCAGAAAAAAGCCGACTGCGACCGAAAGTGTCTGCAGGAAATGCTGAACAACCACGCGGTTCGCACAGAAGAGTTCTGGACTCGGATTGAAGGTAAGCATCTCGCGGACAAGGTCTTGTTTGCCCCGCCTGAAGTCATCGAGTACGTCAAGTTGGACAATCGCAAGAATGGCTATCCTAATGAGCCAAAACCATCAAATGACCAAAGATTTCTTGAGATTGTAAAAGAGGCTTTGGCCGAGCTCCCCCCATCCGTCCAGACCAAAATCGGAAGCAAATTAGCTGGGATTCTTATAATGCGTGACCTAGGTGGCTCCGGGCTCACTGATTCCATTTTAGATGGAAACGGAATCCCCTTCCGTGGATTCATTATCTTAGACTCAGACGTCCTACAAAGCCGAACGGCCAATCAATGGGCCACTTGGAAAGAGTCTACACCGTTCAAACCTGACCCGACATTCTCGATCGAAGCCACAATCGAAAATAAGCATAGGGACCTGGTGAAGTATGCGACTCAATATGTACTACTGCACGAGATCGCCCACGTGCTATCGGTCGGCGAAGACATTCATCCACATTGGGGTAAGGCTCCTAGTTCGATTCAGGAAATCGACCGATTCACGTTTTTCAATTTATCCTGGCTGGTTGATAGGGAAAAAAACAAATACGTGTCGCGTTTTGATGCAGCCGTGTTTCCAGAAGGACCGCAAGTGGTCTATTACTTTGGAGCTGATCTAGCAGCCAGTCAGATGGCGACCACCTACGCGAACTTGGAAAAAACGAATTTCCCCACTCTCTATGCCTCAACCCGACCCGATGATGATTGGGCCGAATCCTTCGTCACTTATGTTCATAGCGTCCTGTTAAAGAAGCCTTTTTCCATCAAGATCAAAAAAGATGGGAAGACTATAAAAGAATTCGGCCTTTGTTGGGGCACTCCCAGGTGCGCTAAAAAGGAATCCTTTCTGGCAAAATATTTTAGCCCTGACCCATCTCACTAAGGACAGCCGCGATCGAAGCCGCGTCCACTCCCGCTTGCTTGAGCAAGCGCTTGGCCGTACTCAAGTCATCTCCATCCACGGCCTCTAAAAATTCTTCCACCTTGCCAATTTCGGCCAGCTTTTCCAGGACAAGTGAGCCTTCCAATTCATCTTCCATACTAGACCCCGAAACTCACACATCGCATGGACATGGAGGCGTTTTGATAACCTTCAAAAATAAACTCCATAGTGTCGGCCTCATCGCTGGCGCCCAAGACATAAAGTAAAGGTAGATAATGCTCCAGCGTGGGAATGCTCAGCTGACCCGCAGGCGTTTGCCGCGCCATTGAGATCAAGGGCTCAAAATCCCGTTTGCGAATGTGATCGGCCACCCATTGGTCAAACTCTTCATTCCATCCGTGTGGTTTGGCGTCCCGATCCCAATCAATCTGTCGCAAATTATGTACGATGTTGCCACTGCCCACGATCATGACTCCGTGCTCTCGGACGGGCCGAAGCCTTCGTCCAAGCTCGAGATGCTGGGACAACGGCTTAGTCATGTCCAGACTCAATTGAATAATCGGAACATCCGCGGCCGGGAAAACATGACGAAGCACCGCCCAGGTGCCGTGGTCCAATCCCCATTTCATCATTTCAACCGACACTCCAGGAATCGCGTTGGCAATATCCACCGCTAAACGGGGATCTCCTGGAGCCGGATATTGGATCTGATAGAGTTCCTCCGGGAATCCACGGAAGTCATGAATGGTTTTCGGCTGATCCATCCCAGTGACCCAGGTTCCCTCGGTCTCCCAATGGGCGGACACCATAAGGATCGCTTGGGGTTTGATGACCCGCGCCCCGAAGGCACAAAGGGCCCGAGTGTATCGATTGTCATCGATCGCGTTGGTCGGTGATCCGTGCCCAAAGAATACCGTTGGCGCCTGACACTTCAAAGCTATGGACCTCTACACCGTTAATTCCCGGGATCGACGTTGACCGTCATTCCCTCGATTCCCGACACAGCTATCACCTTCTCAATATCTGGATCTCCGTATCGACCCGCATCGATCAATAGCTGGCGACGCTTATAATCCAAAGCCGCGTTGGCGGACTCAGCAGCCGCCTTTTTAACATCCAATGCACGATGGAGAACCTTAAACTGTTCGAGCACCGTGCCGGATCCCTTCTCAATATCCACGACCAGGTTATTCGTGTCGACCACCATACGGCGGGCGTTTGCATAACGATAGCGGAAGTCCGCGTAAAAGGGCTTAAAGGCATCAACAGATCCTTCCAAGAAGGCCTCACGACTTTCCATCGTCATTGATGTGAACTTAGCTCGCAATTTCGGAACCATATCCACCATGAGCTCGCGGGTCGCACGGTCAATTTCTGCGGGCAGGCGATCCGGAGTGTTTGGGTTCTCTTGTTTTACCAGGTCTTGAGCTTCCCGAAGTGAGGGATCCATTAATTGTCCGGGACGCCCAGGATCTTCATAGAGCGAATGAATGATGCTAAGAATAGGGAACAGATCATTGGTTTGCGTTGTCCTCAGTTCACCAGGCGATTTCATTTGAAAGACTGCGTAGTTCCCCACGTAGGAAACAGTTGAAAACGGATTGATAAGTTCAATTAAGGGAACATAGTCTGGCGTCGTGGGATGTGGAATAAAGCTTCCGCGAAATCCCTGACCTCGATAATTGTTGATCATAATCGAGTCTACGTTGATTCGGCCCCCTGTGGCCGGCAAAAAGGCCCATTGAGTAGGCACCATTAAGCCCCTCTTTTCATATCTTAGGAGTCGTTGTTCGGGGCTTTCCGCCGCCCATACCGCACGACAGTAGTGAAGAATATTTTCACGCAGGTGTTCGAGAAAACGATCGGACTGCGCCTCAGCTAAAGACCTATCGTACTCGGCTTTCGTTCGTTCCTTCTGTGATTCACGGTAAGCGCGCTGAGCCTCCTGGACAACATCCACCTGAGACAGCGAACTTTGACCAGGCCCATTCGCCAAAGACTCAATTCCGCGCGTGGCACTGTCCATCGCTAGATCCAGTTTTTCTTGCGCCATGGGATCCATCGGAAGAGGTGGCACTCCATTCAAAATGCCCTCCAGTGCAGGCCGAAAAGATTCATCTAAAAGATTTTTGGCCAAAATCCAACCATGGCGGCGAACCCATTCATTCGAGACTTCCCATGGGTCGGGTAACTCCTCGGCCACACAAATGACATTGTCGATAGAGGCGAGAGATGTCAGTACCTCATACTGACGTTGGAGCTTACTATAGATAAACGTAACCGCCACCTCGTCGTTGGGATTCTGTATCTCACTTGAAAAATTTTGTTCGAAGGAAGACTCAGATTCTGTCGAAATGACGATTTTTGATTGTGTTCTCAGCTTACTCGAAACCTTTTGCATGGTTTCAGTCAGATGTTGGGAAGCGGCCTTGGTATTAGTTTGATCCTCGCCGTGCGCACCACCCGAGATTTTAATACCCGGACCACCCGCGTTCAATGGACTCGAATAGGAGGCCTCAGCCTCGACCTTCCAACCAAAACTCTTGGCGGTTTCTTCCACAACATCGGTCGAATCCTTACCGGACTGACTAGTCTCCGTATTCGACTCAGTGTCACGCGTGCGCTCTGAAGTTGACGACATCTTCTCCCGACTTAGTTGACGGGTAGAGATCTTTTGCACTTGCTTGGGGCCAAGGGGAACCGTGCGAACAATTTCGCCACGCTGAAGGCCAAGCGGTCGCCACTCCTGACGGTGGGTAAAGCGCACACCAAAATTAATATGTTCAGGCTGAACAACGTGAAATGGATAATCCAATGGCGCAGTTTTGAACATCGCGTTCATGAAAGTTTCATAGTCGGTTTCGAATCTTGCCTCCCACATCTCAAGGGCTCGCGCCACAACTCCCGGCCAGAGTTGGACTAGATCCATATGGACATTTTCCATCAAACCCGCAGGGCCGTATGGAACCTGATTGATAGCATGACCGCGAGCAGCCAAGTTGGAAGTTCGAATTCTTACATTGTAATAAAGCCGAAATGGGTTCTCCTTTAGCACTGATGAATGTTCAATAGGCGGCTGATTTTGTGGTGGTGCCCCATTGGCTCCCGGAATTGTCGGCTGGTTCTCGAGCCACTTGATCTCAATTTCATAGTCACGAACTTCCGGCGGAACAATGAGTTTCAAAAAGCGAAGCCTCATCAAGTTGTCCGGGATGGCATAATACATCAGAAAGAGCTTGGACCAAAGCCCGGCAGCACCAATGGCCTTCGAATGGGCATCAGCAAAGAAAGAGTTCATCTGCCATAGTGTCTCCCCTGTACGGGGCCATGCAATCCGACTCGCACCATTGTTATGTAGAACGATACGGAAGAAATCCATAAAAAATGGATCGTTGCCCATTTGAGTTGAGGCCGGATCGGCTGTGCTATCAATCGCTACGTCTACACTTGTCGGCATGGCCGGCATGGTAGCAGTTGTTCGATAAGATGGTTTTTCTAAAAGCAGCTTGTAAGAGGTGAAATCCTGCCAGGTCACATCGTCAAGATTATTGGTGGCCAAACTCTTCGCCAGAGGCTGGTCGGTCTGCGGTTGATTGGAGCAGAGAGCAATGATTTCAGGATCAATCAAATTATTTAAAGTAGGAGTCGGTGTTGGCTGTGGATTATTCTCTGCTGATCCGTTCGTGTAAGCCAAAACCGATCGCATGTAGAGAGCCTCCCCCTGGTGGAGATCCGCGGCTCGGGTCGCGCTCTTGATTACCTTCTCCGTGTTTTTGATACGAATCACGCCCTCTTTTTCGTTCGCTTCAAAAATGAATTTTTTAAGCGGATGTCCTGATGCCGAACAGGTTTGACACAGCAAATCCGCACTCTCGGTCAACGTTTGGGGGGCGCCGAGATTCATCTCTTGCGATACTTCCTCTGGCATTTCCACTGTCACCGGGATGGTCCAAGCGGGATCTACAGTCATTTTAGAGTCATCCGTCACCGTCTCGCCTTCGCCCTTAGTCTTCTTAGCTTTCTTTGGTTTCGCCTTAGCCAGTTTGGCCTCGATTGCCTTCAGCGCCTCTAGCCCTTTTTTTCTCGTGGGATCCAGTCGGGAGAGAAGCGTTTTTTCAATTGCTTGTGCCGATTCGTCTGTCCCAACAGTTTTGCGGGCCGAAGTTTTGCTCATCCGCTTGATAGTCATTGGACCTCCATAACTTTATCGAAAGGAATAGATTGCTGCATTTTGTGGAGCTCTGCCAAATAAATTTGGATGAGTGGTTTCGGGGTCCTGGGCCAAAAAAAACTAATGATTTGCCGCTACCGACTGTCTATTTTTGTGGAATGGCCCTGGGCGAAAACGGCTTCTCCTCAAATTCATCTATACAAACCCTGTCGGCGGCCAACTATGAACATCGCATTCGAATTTTGTGGTTGACCTCCTTTCGACAGCCAGTTCCCGGATTTGATTGGGTGCCTGATCCCGAAGGGATCGACAATCCCCTCCACTATCAGCTGATCAAAAAATTCTACGGAGAATCCCTCCATCGCCCACAACTGATTTTTCATTCGAGAGGCTTGCAAACCGACTACGAGTCTTTTCAAAAGTTTATCTGGGCAAAGTTTCTGGTCGAGCTTCGCCAACGGGCGGACGCTATCGACATCGTCAAAACCACCCTAGAACTCATGTATCTCGGCGCCGACATTCAAGATGAGTCTGACGTTCGCAATATTCTATTGGATAGCCTATTCGACACCTTGACCGGATGGCTGTACTTCAAGCCCGAACTTTGGCCAGTGAAGACCGATGCGTTTGGTGTGCCGAGTCCTGACATGTCGGAGTGGGATTTGATTCAAAGATTGATCGTAATGGACCAATTCCGAGCGTATTCGAACGAGGACCTTTGGGCCGCTATGACGGATCGCCACCCCATCTTTCCCTTTATTTTGAAAGGATCTCACTGGAAGGTCGTCTGGAATCTGTTCTGGGAAAAGGCGCCGCGCCCGATGGTTCGACAGGCGCTGGGCAAAATCATTCAAGAAAGCTTGTCCCGACTTCGAGTCTCAGAGGTTATCAGGGACATTTTAGAGAAGAAGGATACTACCCATCTCGCTTTTTTCAGGCCTTCATTTCAATACATGTTGAACCGTGATTACCCGCTTAGCCAACCGGGTAGTGACCATTTACATCAGAAGGCGCTGGAAATATTTCAATCCTACTCTGGCGATCTTGCTTCCGAAGAAAAGGCTCGATTGGGCTATGCGCTGTTTTGTTTGGGCGTTGTTGTCACTGTGATCTCGTTCGGAGCAGGATCACCATTGTTGGCCGGGGCCGGTCTTACAATCGGAGTGGCTCAAGACGTGGTTTCGATTCTCGAGTACCACAATAAGAAAGACGAAAAGGCCTACCTCGATTCTCTTGGAATCAATCCCTATGTTAAGGAATGTATGGAGCTCGCCAAAAATCCAGAAGCTTTGGATAAATTTGGCTATGCGTTGAGCGTCTTCTCGCTTCTTGGAGTCCTAAAAAAAGCTACCTCTGCAGCCGTTATCCTGTCAGCCAAGCGAGCCCGCCCCCGATTCCCGGTGCAAGAACCGCCAAGTAAAGGTGTCCCAGTCACACCCGAACCCATACAAAACCGGGGGACTCATCCCGATCAACGTCAAACAAGTCCCTCTAATCGGGGGACGGACACAGAGGACGGGGTTGCAAAACGTCCTATCGCCGATCTACCAAAGGATCTCCCAGACACTGGCGTCACGGCGCAAATTGAAAAATTTTGGATGGCAGAGGAGTTGACCGTCCGCACCTCAATGATGGAACACCAGCTATCTGAAGCTCAGAAACGCGTAAAGAACTGGAAGGCGCAACTAAAATCTTTAGAGTCCGAAATCGGCGACCATCTTGAGAAAGCCCAAACCGCCAGGACCCGGGCCTCTAACTTGCGAGCTGGAAAAGTGGAGGCACGCTGGCACCAGTCGACTCGCGACAGAGCGGCAGTGGTGGAAGATCAAATGGCGCAAGCTTTCTCAAGTGAGGCCAAAGTTCTTCAACGGCGCGCCGCCATTTTACTGGGTGACATTGAGAGGGCGGAGGCAGGAATAGAAAAGTTAGCCGACGTGATCCGATGGAATGCCATCGCCTTGCAACATATCTTAGGTACCCGTCACCCCAATTGGGGTATTGTCGTTGAGACCTA
Source organism: Bdellovibrionales bacterium (assembly GCA_050250515.1). Lineage (GTDB taxonomy): Bacteria > Bdellovibrionota > Bdellovibrionia > Bdellovibrionales > UBA1609 > JALHOQ01. The sequence goes on from JBFWON010000095.1 coordinate 8,085, forward strand.
TCTTGTACCAAGAATACAGAATGGTCGATATGCCTTAGTCCGAGTCAATATGCCCGCGATCGATGGTGTTGAACCGGCCGAGTGGGGACACTACATCTCCAAAGTGGTTCAATCCAAAATTTCGATATCTGTGCCTAACTTGATCGAAGAGGCCTCAAACGCCGGTCACGCGGCTCCACATCCCTATCAGCTGGCCGAAATTGCCGTTCACAATGCACTCGAAGACGCACGGGGAAAGTTGATCCATTGGGAAAAAGCCGCCGAACAAATGGCGGAGGATAAGGTATTCGGACTCTTACCCCCTACGCACGCCGAGCTAAAAGAATTTCGACTTCTAATTGTTATCCCCACAAGCCCCGACAAGTATTTCGATTACAACATGATCAAATATTACGCCGAAAGAATGGTCGATCCTCGCGGTGAACTCAGAAATCTCGTCATCCAAGTCGAGCTCATGCCGGAGGCCGAAATTCTCCGCCTCACGAACAGTCACTAAGCCCCGTTTACTCTTGCATCGCCTCTAGGCGACACGGGGTGTGCATAGGCACGCTCCCGTAAGCGCGGTTTGTTTGCCAATGAGCCATGATAATACCATTTTCGGTGCGAAACAGAACTTCCGTAATTTCACGGCCCGAATAGTAGCCGACACAGTTGACATTGATATCAGCCCCCTTGACCATTCCCTCGCATACCATTTGGCTTACGGCGGAGAAATTATAAATGATCCTCGACTGCACCAAATCGCGGTAGCCACTGCCTGGGGTGAATGAACGCGGATCCAAGACGGCGCTTACGCTTCCAAATTCATTCTGCACTTCGCAGATCAATTTTTCTTTCGGTAAACTTTGGGCCATCACATTTACACAAAAAGCCCCAACTAAAATTAACAACGTTTTTTTCATTGAACCCCTCCCCCGGAAAGTTGCAACCACCCTACGCGGGCGCTTAACATTAGAAAACTCAAAATATAAAACCGGTAAGATAGGCAAAAGCTATGGATCACAAACGGATAGTCGATCACGAGACGTAGCCCACAAACGGTTTCCCACTTAAGCCCTTAGTCGAGGCACTGAGCGATCTGGATGGTCACGATCAAAAACTTGAGCAGTAACAACTGCGTCCACAACAGGACTCGAAAGATCCTCCAGTTAGCCCGATGGAAAAAGACGGTATCTTTTTCCATATGGACCTCCTCCTAGGTTGGCCCTTTAGAGGTGACCTGGCGAGGAGGGGTTGTTGGGTTTACTCTTGCTCCAATGCTTTCTTCAATTCACTCAAAAACAAATCCGTCGTAGTACGGAGTCTGGCCGATGACGAAAATGCCAAAGGCGACACGATCGAGACCGGCCGACCGTGCGACATCCACTTCGGAAGCACACGCACAAGTTCGGCGTCTTCAATCCATCGGCGCGCCAAAAAAGTTGGCACCAACGCAACACCCGCACCAGCGACGGCGGCTTTCAATAGGCTCGACATTTGGTTGCTCTCGATGCGCGGTCGGATCTTAACATGCGAGGAATTGCCTGCGTCGGATCGTAAGGACCAAGTCGAGCTACCATCGCGTAATGACAAGCAAGCCAGGTCTTTCAGATCCTCAGGCTTCGCGATCTTTCCAGTCGACTTTAAAAAATGAGGCGAGGCCACGAGCATCAGACGAACATCCCCCACCCGCTTGGCTTTAAGACCGCTCTCCTTTAGGGGGCCAATTCGCACGGCCAAATCCACGCCCTCTTTCACTAAATCCAAAATGTGATTGGTGTAATTCAACTCAAATCCCAGGCCCGGGTGTTGGGCGATCAGTTTGGCCATGGCGGGCGCCAGAATCTCAGATCCTAAGTCTTCGGGCGCGGTCACTTTAATTGTTCCGGTCAAAAGCGAGTCACTACCCGAGAGGGACTTTTGCGCATCTTCGATGGCCTGGATGGGTCCAATGCAGCTGTCATAAAACACTTTGCCCGCAGCGGTTAGAGTTTGGCTGCGAGTGGTGCGGACCATTAGTTTGGTCCCGGTCTCGGTCTCAAGCCTAGACACCGCCTTGCTAACGGTGGATTTGGGTACCCGCAAAGTTTCCGCCGCGCGGGTGAAGCTACCGCTTCGAATGACCTGTACGAATATATGGACGAGTTCGATCTGCACACTGTTTCCTATTAGAAACAGTGTAATTCAATAAGTGCGTCTAATCAACAATCTGTTTTCGGGCGATAGTAATTGAGTCGCAGTTATGAACTGCAAAGGAGACAACATGAAGAACGATCTCATATTGGTAGTCGGCGCTAGCGGAATGGTGGGTTCTGAACTGGTTAGACGTCTTAAATCGGATGGCTACAAGGTTCGCTCGACCACCAGCAAGGCCGTCAAAAACTCAAACGAGCAAGTGCACATCAACTTAGCCACAGGCGAAGGAATCAAAGACGCCTTTGAAGGCGTGGACCGTGCCTTTTTCCTCTCGCCCCCTGGATATGCAGATCAGTACGCGATGCTCTCGCCCCTGATTCAAGAGTCCAAACGACGGGGTCTTAAAAAGGTCGTGTTAATGACTGCCATGGGAGCAAACGCGGTTGAGACTTCGCCCTTTCGCCGGGCCGAGCTCGATCTCGAGCGCGCGGCGCTCAATTACAATATTATTCGCCCCAATTGGTTCCTTCAGAACTTTCATACGTTCTGGATGCACGGGATTTCAACACAAGACAAAATTCTGTTGCCTGCGGGTCAGGCCAAAGTCAGCTTTATCGATGCCAGGGACATTGCGGCCACCGCGGCCGTCTTATTGACCAGCGATAAGTTCGACCGTCAGGCTTTTGATTTGACAGGTCCTGAATCCATTGACCACGCTCAAGTGGCCAGTGCAATTTCAAGAATCGCCGGTCGCAAGATCAGCTACGAAGATATCGCGCCAGAAGCCTTCACTGAAGGTTTAAAGGGTGCAGGTCTTCCCAGAGACTACGTTCAATTTTTGGGCATGATCATGGGTTTTTTAAAAGAGGGATACAACGAGCGACGAACGAACAGCGTAAAGGAGATCACCGGACAAGCACCTAGATCGATTGAGAACTACGTTAACGATTATCAAAATGTTTATAAGAAATAAGGAGTACAAAATGAAAAACACATTCTTAGCATTGACACTCGCCTTCGCCACATCGGCCATGGCCGACACCTTTACCCTGGATCCGAGCGCCAGCCAGGTGGAGTGGAAGGCCGGTAAGAAAATCGGATCGTTTCACCACGGCCACATCAAAGTCAAAAGTGGCACCGTCGAGACGGATAAAAAAGGAGCCCTTAAGTCCGCCCAAGTGGTCGTCGATATGAAGACCATTGCCAATGAAGATCTCAAAGAAAAACCCGATATGCAAAAAAAGCTGGTCGGGCATCTGTCGAGCGATGATTTCTTCAATGTCGAAAAGTTTCCCGAATCTAGTTTTGCGCTCAAAAGTGTTAAGCCGGGCAAAAACAAAGATGAATACACCGTGAGCGGTGATCTCACGATGATCGGCAAGACGGTGCCTGTTAGTTTCCCCGCCACCATCAAGGCGAATGGCGATAGTCTAACAGGACAAGGCAAGCTGACCATCGAGCGCCTCAAATGGGGTCTTCAGTATGGATCAGGCAGCATCTTCAAAGCCCTGACCGCAGACAAGATCATCAATGACTCGTTTGAACTGACTTTGAACTTAGTAGGCAAGAAGTCATAAGCCGATTTTCAAAGGGCCCGCCTCATGGCGGGCTTTTCACTGCGCCAACTTCTTCGTATAGGCGACAGATCTTTTAGTCCAACCGTTGCGTTCGTAAAACGTCATCGCCCGCTCGTTTTCGACCCCGGTGCAAAGTCTGAGGCTCTTACAGCCATTCTCTTTTGCCAAACCTTCCGCATACTGTAAAAGCTCAGCACCCAAACCTTGCGACCGCATCGATTCAGTCGAAACCAGGTCGTCGACATAAAGATGGCGACCACGAACAAAGTCCGACAGGTACCGATAGCCCATCACCGCAAGTATGCGCCCAGCCGATTCAATCGCCACGATTTCATAACCGTCGGCTCTATGGGAATCTTGATAAATTTCAATGTATTGTTCAAATGTCAGATGCGGCCTAAGCTCTTTTATCACCGGATAGCAGCGCTCAAGATCGCCCGCATTATCGACTTTAAAAACTCGCTTTTCCATAGAAGATCTCCCCTACACCTTGCGAACAAATTCAGATTTTAAATTGATGCTACCAAGGCCATCGATCTTACAAGCGATATCGTGACCATCGCCCGCATCGGATAGGCGAATATTTCTCACTTTGGTGCCACCCTTGACCACACTGCTTGTGCCCTTGATCTTAAGATCTTTGATGACCACCACAGAATCCCCGTCCGCCAGCAAATTTCCATTGGCATCTCGAATTCCAGCCTCTACGGGCTCTGCTTCACTCGAAGTCTCGGTCTCTGCTTTTTCCATCCACTCATGAGCGCACTCGGGGCACACCCAGAGCGTTACATCTTGATAAATATTGGATGATCCACATTTGGGGCACTTTTCCGTGTTCATTTTATCTCCCGAAACAGGATGAAAAGCCAGAATTCCTTACTTTGTCAATGAAGCTTCTTTAGGCTAGATTGACCCGAACAATGGATTTGCCGCCTAGGAGGCTTTAATGAAATACAATTTGCTCGGTCAAACAGGTTTACTGGTGTCAGAAGTTTGTTTGGGGACGATGACCTTTGGTGGCAAAGGGTTTTGGGAGCAGATGGGCGGTCTGGATCAATCGGCGGCCAGTGAGCTAGTTAAAGCCTCTGTGGATAAGGGTGTGAATTTCATTGATACCGCCGACGTGTATTCGTTTGGGATTTCTGAGACCATGACGGGCGAGGCCATTAAAAAACTAGGCATTCCTCGTAAAGAGCTAGTCATTGCCACAAAGTCCACAGGTGCGATGGATGAGAACAATCTGAACGCCCGCGGACAATCCCGCTATCACATTATGAACGCGGTCGATGAAAGTCTAAAGCGACTGCAAATGGATCACATCGATCTTTATCAAATCCACGGCGTCGACCCTCTGGTACCAATTGAAGAGACTTTGTCCACGCTGAATGACCTGGTTCGCACCGGCAAGGTTCGCTACATCGGACTTTGCAATTTGCCTGCGTGGTTGATTGCCGACGCGCTCGCCACCAGTGAGCGCCACGGATGGGCCAAGTTTGTCAGCGTGCAGGCTTATTACACGATCGCCAGTCGAGACCTTGAGAGAGAAGTCATCCCCCTGATCCAAAATAAAAAGCTGGGCCTTATGGTTTGGAGTCCCCTGGCCGGTGGCTTACTCAGTGGAAAATACGATAAGTCTGGCAAGGGACCCGATGGATCCCGACGCAACAACTTTGACTTCCCAGTGGTCGACAAAGAGCGCGCCTTCACTTGCATCGATGTCATGCGCGACATTGCGAAAACTCATCAAGTGTCGGTCGCGCAGGTGGCGCAATCTTGGTTGCTCCATCAAAAAGCTGTGACCAGTATTATTGTGGGCGCAAAAAGAGTGGATCAATTGGTGGATAACTTGGCTTCGACCCAAGTCCAACTGACCGAAGCCGATTTGAACGCGCTCAATGAAGTCAGTCAGCTCCCACCCGAATACCCGGGTTGGATGATCGAGCGTCAGAGCGGATACCGTAGCCAGTTTTCGAAGTCATAATGGGCCAGACCGCAGCCTGGCCCTGGTTTTAAATTAGTAACCGCACTTCAATTTGAATTTTTCCCAGGCGCGAATGCCGGTGGCGTTGGAGTGAATCACGTCATAAATGCGGCCGCCGCCATCCACTGCGGTCAAAAAGTGACCATCGATGGTTTGAATGGCGTACCAATCTCCACCCAATGAAATCAGTGTGAACTTTTCCCAATCGCGCAGCCACGTAGCATCGGAGTGAATGACATCCGTCGTGCGACCGCCCCGACCAACGGCCGTGAGATAGCGACCATTGCTGGTGCGAATTCCATATCGAATAATAGGAGTGCCATCCCGCGAATCCACCAACGTGAATTTTTCCCAAGAACCTGCGCGCGTGGCGTCGGAGTGTAGGACATCGGTGATACGGCCACCGCCGCCCACGGCGGTCAGGTAATGACCGTTGACAGTTTGAATGGTGCACTCAATGTCGCCATTCCAGGCCCAAGTGGCCATCGAAGTGAACACAGCAGTACATAACATCGCAATACGAGGTGACAAACGACCCATAGGTCTCCCCTTTTTTTATTTTAGTTTTTGCTGACACCGATTCATTCGGTGAACTCAGACATAGCAAAGCTCTTGCCAAAGAATCTGGTGCCAAATCGCACACAGCACCGCGGCGGAAAAAATCTCAGCCTTTACGAGCCGCTTCGATGGCCGCCACATCAATTTTCTTCATTTTCATCATGGCTTCAAAGGCACGCTTGGCTTCGGGACCACCCTTACTCATAGCCTCCGTTAAGACCCGCGGGGTGATCTGCCAGGAAATCCCCCACTTGTCTTGACACCATCCGCACATACTCTCTTTGCCGCCATTTTTTACAATTGCGTTCCAATAGCGATCGGTTTCTTCCTGGTTATCAGTTGCGATTTGAATAGAAAAAGCTTCGGTGTGTTTAAAGTAATCGCCACCATTCACCCCGACAAACGGAATTCCACAAACGGTGAACTCAACGGTCAGCACATCTCCCGCTTTACCAGAGGGATAATCCGCCGGGGCCCGATGAACCGCCCCCAACGAGCTATTAGGAAAGACTTCGGCATAAAATCGAGCGGCTTCTTCGGCGCCCTTGTCGTACATTACGCATATCAAGCTTTTAGCTGTTGGCATTTAAACCTCCGCACTCGATCAGATTGGCCTTGGGGCGTTTCGTCGTCAAGGCGCCTTGGTTAAATCTCTATCATCATTGCCTAAGACGAAGAGTGGGTATTTAATAGGCCGCTCGAGGAGTGCCTATTCATGAAAAAAGTTGTGGGTCTGATCGGAAGTTTACGCAAAGATTCGTTAAACCGCGTCCTGTTCAATGAATACAAAGAACTCGCGAAGGACCAGTTTGAATTGGTGGAGGGCGAGATCAAAGACCTTCCGCTTTATAACCAGGAGCTCGAAGGCAAATCAGAATCGGCTCGAAAGCTCGCGACCCTTGTAGCAGGGGCGGACGGCGTTCTATTTTTCAGCCCCGAGTACAACTATTCAATTCCGGGCGTTTTGAAAAATGCCATCGACTGGCTCTCCCGAGACGAACGAGCGCCCTTTAACAAAAAGCCCGCCGCCATTGTCGGCGCTAGTCCTGGAGCCATTGGCACGGCTCGAATGCAGTACCATCTACGTCAGGTGGGTGTGTTCCTAAATTTGAATTTTCTAAATAAACCCGAGGTCATGATTGGTAAGGCCATGGACAAGATCAAAGATGGCAAGCTGGTGGATGACTCGACCCGCGAGTTTCTAAAAAAGCATCTTCATGCATTTGCCGAGCACATGGGTTAATGAAGCCTCTTAAACTTCAAGTTCCATTCGTTGATAAAAATCAGCCGGCTGTCCAATCGACCGAAAGCCCATTTTTGAAAAACTAGAATACCGGCCGGAGAATTCGGCCTCATTCACTGGAAATCGCTCGCGGTTCTCCGCGGGAATTGGGAATGCCGAAACCAAATGCGCCCCCCGCGATTTAGCCAACTCAATCGCAGCTCGAATCAACTCGGTCGATGCACCCTTACCCCTAAATCCATCAAGAACAAAAATGCAATGAATCGCCCATTCGCCATCTCTAGCCGATGGCTGGCAATCATGGCCCACGAGTTCGGTCATAGGATCTATCGCAATCCAACCGATGCATTTTTCGCCCTCAAAGGCCAGAAGACCACCTACCTTCCCTTGCGTCAGTAACTGACTCATTCGGGCCTTGGCGCCCTCACCCGTCGCGCAGCCCGCAGGCTCGCGATGGTTGAGACAAAAGCATTCCCGACACTGGGGCTCTGATTGCATCAATGCGACAAAATCATTCCAAGTTGCAGGGCTAATGGGCAGGATGGTCATCGCTTCCTCGTCGTCTTAAGTTTCCATTTTTTACCGTACTTAGCTAGGATAGAGCCTTTCACACAGTAGACAATCTCGAATTGTTTTTTGCGGCGGCCAAAATTTTGAAATTCAATATCAAAGTGCTTGAGCACATCGGCCATTGGGACTGAGATCTCCACCAACAGACCACCCACCTTGCGGGCATAGTCATCAGAGGACAATCCCCGATATAGCTTTAGGCTCGGCATCACCCCGGTCCCCCTTCATGCCTTGTGAGGCTACTACGCCATCAGGGGGACCGGGAAGCATAAACGATCGATCTCAATGTAAACTGGCTGCAGAGTCCAGGGTCACCAGGTGTCCACGCATCTTCGGCAAAACGATGCGCTTCACATAGTCTTTGATCTCTTCCGAAACGTTTTCGTTTTTCAGAAGGCTTTCGTATTCGTTGATCCCGTGTTCTTCGCCCTGTTTTAGAATCTTAAGCGTGGCGCCATCGCCAAAGAGTTTGGCCGTTTTAACAAAGGTTTCTACGATAAACCCCCAAGCACCTGAGCCCTCGCTCGGCTCCACTTGATCGCGACTGGCCTCTTGGGTCCAATGATCCACCATCTCTTGATGAAAGTTGGCAATCGTTTGCAGTTGGGCGATAGTATCGGGAGCGTCGAACTTCTTAATTGCGTCCTGATAGGCTTCTACCCCTGAAATTTCGCCGCGTAGAATTTGATTGATGGCCTCGCCCTCTTTTAATCGATCGGACCTTGGCTGAAAATTCTGTGCGGTAATTAACTCTGTGTACTCTGCATACTGATTCATTCGATTCCTCCTCTTGATGAACAACAG
>JBFWON010000096.1:0-16922 GCA_050250515.1 Bdellovibrionales bacterium
CTGTGGACTCTTTGCCCATCACCTCATTCAAAGCCGATGGATTGATTGTGGCCACACCGACCGGGTCCACCGCCTATAACTTGGCGGCGGGTGGTCCCATCCTCCATCCGGAGGTCAACGCCTTGGTCGTGACGCCGATTTGCCCGCACAGCCTGACCAGTCGCCCTTTTATTTTCCCAGATGATCGAAAGATTCTCTTTACCGCCAATGCCCAAGCCGGCCTTTCTGTCGATGGAGTTATGCACTTGACCTTGGCCGAAGGGGATGAGGTGATCGTGGAGCGAGCCAGCCAGGACCATCTCTTCTTGCGCAAGCCGGGTCATAATTACTTCAGCCTTTTGCGCGAAAAGCTGAAGTTTGGGGAGCGAGCCTAAGGAGCCACACCATGTTGATGGAACTCAAGGTTAAGAATTTTGCCATCATCGAAAATTTAAGTTTGAACTTTCGCGCTGGACTCAATGTTCTCAGTGGCGAAACCGGCGCGGGAAAATCAATTCTCCTAAAAAGTCTAAGCCTTTTAATGGGCGACAAAGCCGACAGTGACATCATTCGAACCGGCGTGGACCAAGCGGTGATCGAAGGTTACTTCGATTTGAGTTCGCGCCCCGACGTAGTCTCAGTCTTAGAGGAAATGGGTATCGAGAGTGGCGAAGACACTTTGGTCGTTCGCCGCATTTTATCGCAACAAGGTAAGGGCAAGATTTATCTGAATGGCGCCCTTTGCCCGCTTTCAGCGCTGCGCTCGATCGTGGCCCCTCTGATCACTCTGACCGGGCATCAAACGCCGTTGATCGAGATGACCGGTCAGCACGACAATCGTCATTTGCAGTCCAAAGCCTATCACCTAGAAGTGCTCGACATGTTTGCCGGCACTTGGACCCTGCGGGTGGAGTTTGAAAAAGGCTACTCACGTTTTAAAGAAATCGAAGATCAGCTGCAAACACTCGAAAATGAGTCCCGCGCCCGCGAACAGCGCTTGGATTTTTTGACTTTTCAGAGGGATGAAATCAAAGCTCTGGGGTTTAAAGAGGGCGAAGATCAAGAGCTCGAAAACAGTGTCACCCGCATGCGAAACTCCACCCGGCTGATGGAGTTTGCCAGTCACAGCGTGGATTCGCTTTATGCCAGTGAGCAGGCCGCGCTTGTAATTCTGCATCAAGTTTTGCAGCGAGCCGCCGACTTAAGGAATCACGACACTCGCGTGCAAGAGATCGTGCAGCCGTTGGCCGAAGCCAAAGTTTTACTTGAGGACGTGACAATGAATCTGCGCGAGTACGCGCGCGATCTTGAGGCCGACCCCGAGGACTTGAATCAAAAAGAAGAGCGCTTGAGCGCCTGGCGCAAGATTCAAAAGAAATTCGGCGAATCCTGGGAAGAAGTACAGAAATGCCTCAAAGACATCGAAGAAGAAATCGCGCGACTTGAGAAGCACGACGAGAATCTGCAGTCTTTGACCAAAGAGCATGTGCTGCTGCGGGCTTCACTTTTGAAGTCCGCGCAAGAATTGCACAAGCGACGATTGAACGGTGCGGAGCTTTTAGAAAAAGGCGTGAACGACGAACTCTCCGATCTCAATATGAAGGGTGTGCTCTTTACTGTGCAAGTGAGCCCCCTGTCGGTCATGACCTCCACCGGCACCAGCGATGTGGAATTTATGATTCAGGTTTCTAAAAAAGATCTGCCTAAGCCACTGGCGAAAGTGGCCAGTGGCGGTGAACTGAGTCGAATTCTCCTCGCTCTAAAACGGGTCGTCGGGGCTTCGGATCGACCGCGCACCTATCTGTTTGATGAAGTTGACACGGGCGTCAGTGGTCAAACGGCCGAAAAAGTGGGTAAGAAACTGAAGTCCATCGCCAAGGGCCAGCAGCTGATTTGTGTCACGCACCTTCCGCAAGTGGCGAGCTTTGCCGACTACCATTTTTATATTGAAAAATCGCCGCTCAAGTCCGGTCATGTTCGTATGAGCGTGATCGAACTCGATTCGGATCAACGGGTGCAAGAAATTGCCCGGCTGATCTCGGGCGAAAAAATCACCACGACCAGTCTGGACCATGCTCGCCAACTTTTGGCCGAGTCCAATTAAAACGTCCGAGCGCTGGCTCGGCTTTGATGTGATTCGCTGGATGGCGTTTTACGCCATTTTGATTTTTCATGTCTCTTATGCGCTTTGGGCGCCCGCGGGCTTGAACGCTCGCCCCGTGAATAGTTTTTGGATTTTGTGGCTCGAATGGCCGGCCCGAGTCTTTGCCTTTGGCGGCTTTGTTGTCCTCAGCATTTCTTTTTTCCTCTATGGAGTTCATGGCTCGCGTAAAAGCAAATGGTTAGCTCCGATGATCGTCGCATTGGGTGGCGTGTGGATCGTCTTGGCATCGGAACCGCCATTTTATTGGGACATCTACGGATTTCTAACTGCAAGTCTCGCGGTGATCACTTTGGCCAAAGTCCTAAAGTTACCCGCGACCGGAATGACTTGGATCGGCTTTGTCATCTTGAGCGTGCCCTTTTGGGAGGCCGCACCTCTCATTCATGTGGCGCCCTGGCTGAAGGCGGCTCTGGTCGGTTATTGTTCGGACGGAATTTCCGCCGGTGAGTGGCCCCTTTTGCCGTGGATAGGTCTTCCCATTTTTAGTTTTGGCTTGGGAAGGATGACCGCCACCATGGATCTCAACGTCTGGCGAAAAAAAGAGATCTGGGCTTGGCTTCCGCTCTTGGCCTTGGGCTTACCCGGTCTTGGCCGGTATTACTTCACCCCTCTCGGCGCTGACTATGGCTGTTTTGCCTTTCGTCAATCGCCCTATGTCTTTTGGTCCCATATGATTTGGATGATTTTTACTCTTCGCTTGAGCCTGCTTGGTCCCTTAAAAAGATTTTTACAGCGAAGGCGCTGGGCTCGCTGGATGTCAGCCAGTCCGATCAACCGCTACTTCATTTTTGTCTATTTCGCCCATTATCTGGTGATTGTCGCACTGGCTCGACTGGCCACTCACTTCCAAGTGGAGCACTCGCCCCTCACGTTCATGGCGATTGTGCTTTTTCTTTTTGCCGCCCTCGAGTTTCTGATGAACAATGAAACTTGGAATGGCCAAAGACCAACGTAAGATCAAAAACCTTCTTGTTTCCCCGGGACTTAGGCAAAACTACTACCTGCATGTCTTTGCCGGTGGCGTGGCGTTTTTGGGCATCATTATGTATTATGTTGTGCAACTTCTTAGCGAAGTGCGCACCGCGGTCTCCACCCTGCCCGATTTTCAGATGGCCAACCTGGTGCAGGATCACCTTTTGACCATCGCCCTTTTGTTTTTTGTCAGCTTTTTCGCCTTTGTCGCTTTCACCGTGTATTACATGATCATCCTGGGTCACCGGGTGGGTGGCGCCGTGGTGGCCATCTTGGCTTACATTGAGGAGCTTAAAAAAGGCAACTACGACGCCAAAAGAAACCTGCGCAAAAATGACGAGCTTGTGCCCATTATGCAAGGTTTGCGTGAGCTCGCCGATTCTCTCAATAAGCGAAAATAGTTAACCGCCACGGCGAACGGAGTCGATGACCTCGCGAACTCGAGCCGGTTGCTTGTTCATCAATCGATTGGCGAAGACAATCATATGGGAGCGATTCTGCTTTCCATCCGAGAAATAATAGGCTTGAAAGTCGAGGCCCTTTTTATTTGAGCCGCGGATCAGGGTCATCTCACGAAAGCTTGAGCGAGTGAAGACCGAGCCAATCTTGCCTTTGGCGATCATTCCGTTCTCGTCGGCAAAGTAATCCTTAATAAACTTGATGACTCGATTCACCGGGTACTTCCCCTCGGTCGAAAACATAAAGAAGTCCCGCCGACCGGCCTCACTCGATCCGACCAGCACCTGAACGGGGCCATCGGTCTCTTGCGCAAAAAGATAACCGGCCGGCAGATTGAGCTTTAAACCCACGCGATCCAAGTAATCGTAGGCGATCTTTTCTTGGGTGCGGACCAGGGCTTCCCGCGGATCGGATCGCTCGACCGTAGGATTCGGTTTGGTCGGTTTGAAAATCACTACGGGCCGGGTGCGAGGACCACCGGCCGTCGTCGACGGTGCACCGGGAATTGCCATTGGCGTCAATGATGTATCGGGAGCCGGATTGAAGAAGGTACGAATGGAGACGAGTAACAACCCCAACCCAAAGATGAAAACGATTGTCGGCACATGTTTATTCAAGGAATTCATCTGTACTTCAGCTCCTTTGAAATAATATCCTATCGTGGTGACGCGACGAAGGCCTATTTTTCGACAGACTCAAGGATTTAGCCTCCTTGGTACTTTAGTCGCGATAAGCGTCGGTGCTCTTATTGCTGTTTTGCTCGCCACTGTGATTCGTGAAGCCGTGCGTGGACAACGGCTGGTTTCCGACCGGGATGAGATGAGCGACTTTTCCACCTATTTGCGGGGACTCTTGAGCGCGGACTCAACCTGTAGCTCCATTCTCAATGGCAAACCATTCAAGCCGGGAGGGGAAGTCCCGCTTGAATTAGAAGTGGGATACCGCGATCAAGCCAGTGCGAATTTGAAAAAAGGCTTTGAGTTTGCCGATGGCTCGATTGTGATCGACGATCTGACGATTCAGGATCAGAGTCCCAGTACCGTTGATTTCCGCGTCGGGGTTTCGAACGGCAAGGCGATCCGTGAGGTTCGAGTGCGAAGGCATTTGGCCCGAATTAAACTTCAGCTACGCAATGCGGGCTCTAGCACCGCATTTCGCTCTCGATTTTTCGAAGTTCCGGTGCTGATCAATTTGGAGTCTGAAAAAATCGAGTCCTGTAATAATGAAGTCAGCATTGCCGACGCTTGTCTGGCGCTCGGTCATAAGTGGGATTTCACCACCAATCCGCCTCAATGCGTGCTGGCGGATTCGTGCCTGTACGGGGGGGCCTACACGGCCCGTCGCGACGGCACCTGTCGACCGAATGACGTCAATCCCGCCACTAGGGATTGCTCTTGCCCCACCGGATTCACTCCCGTTTCGGCGGGCTCAGTCAATTTACTCGGCAACTGCTCCAAAGGTTGTGACTCCATACTTTATGATACGGTCATTCAGTGTTTTCAATGCCCGTCGGGCGGCGCCGGATGAGAACGCTGATCGTGGGCCTATTGGCCGTGGTCACAGCTCTGGTCATTGAATTTCGCAATTACTCCCGCAGATCCGTTGAAAAAAGTCGCGCCTTTGTTGTGCGCGATGAAGCCGTTATGGTGCGCACCCTAATCGAAGGACGAATTCGCCATCCCGAAATCTGTTCGAGCAGTATTAGCGGAGTGGCCGCAAGCCCTGGACAGCGGGTCGAAATTGAAATGGACGCCACGATCGGTAACGCTTCGTCCTTGATGGCGGGCCAACAGCTTTCACCTAATCTTGTGCTTACGAGTCTGCAGCTCGACACCGGTGAAAATCCAGACATGCGCACCGAGATTTTAGACTCTCGAGGCCTCGCGGTGTCCTTGCAAAGATATCACGCGCGCTTACTCACTGGATTTCAAGATACTCAGGGTCAGCCCGTTTTTGCGGGGACCGGCAACGGGACGCTCTTCGCCAGTCGAAGTTTTTATGTTTGGCTTGATTCCTCTGGCATCGTGCAATCTTGTTTTGGCCGAGAATCCAGTGGAACTTTGTGCAACGAGCTCGGTGGCTACTTTGTCCCTTCGGCCAAAGGGCAAATGCAAGAGTGTCGTAAATCCGTCAAGGCCGAACGATTTCGTAACGACCGGGTGGAGAGTCTAGCCAATTGCCAAATTGGCGGCATCGTTTCCAAAGCCGAAAAATGTCGAGAGCGATTCGGCCAGGCCTTTTCAGCCAATGCTTTGCAAACCTTTGACGCCAGTCTTGTTCCGAAGATGCCAGGATCTTATCTGTGCGAACGTTGCCAATAATCGGGACCGCCGCTGTCCTTGGCGGCACAGGGCTGATTTATGAATTCGTCTTTGCGACTTACATGGCCAGTGTCTTTGGCCAAGCGGCCTTACAGTTTTCGATCACCATTGGTACTTTTTTACTGGGCCTGGGCGCCGGCAGTTGGGTGTCGGACTTCTTTCCCCGGCCGATTCGACAATTGGCCATCGTGCAAGTCGCGCTGACGGTTGTGGCCCCTCTTGGCTTTACCCTATTGGTGGCGTCGCAGAGTCAGTGGGTTGGTCTCGCCAGCGTATTCTTAATTGGCGCCTTGACCGGCACGGAGCTTCCGGTCCTGATTCGAAGCTCGGCGACAAGCAATCAACCGTGGGTCATTTCGGCCGATCACTTTGGCATGATGGCGGCCGCTTTTGCCTTCCCGCTCTTTTTACTTCCCTCTTTGGGCCTGGTGACACCATTAATAGGCGCCGCTTTGCTGAATTTATTTGTGGGAGTTTATTTATTATGGCGCCCTCGCTAGTCGCCCTTGTCACCGCTCTCACGGCCTTTTGCGGATTCGCCTATCAGCAAATTCTAGCCATCGCCTTAAGCGACACTCTAGGAAATATGACTTTGGCCCAAGCCTCGAGCCTGAGCGTTTTTCTGATCGGGATGGGTTTAGGAAGTGCGGGCCAAAACAAAGTCACAAGGCCACTTGCACGGCTCTTTTGGATCGAGGCCCTATTGGCGTTAGCCGGTGCCACTTCCATTGCCTATCTCACTCTGACCGAGATATTTTTAAGGTTCTGGGATTTACCACAAGCGGGGATCCAGCTGGCCGCGGTCGTCCCGATGATTGGGCTGATCGGATTTTTAACCGGCGCGGAATTGCCGATACTTCTAAGAATTTACCAAAAGAAGCCAGGATGGCTGATCGCCGTGCAGTATGCCGGAGCGTTCATAGCCGCTTGGATCGTGCCTCTCGTTCTGCTTCCCCAGCTCGACGTACTCGGATCCGCGCTGCTGGTCGCGGCGGTCAATTTGCTGGTGAATGGAATTTTACTAACCCGGCTGCCGATGGGGTGGAGTCTTCCCACGTTGGCCACCGGACTTCTTCTGATCCTTCTTTGGCCAACTCAGATTCAAATTCGCGATTTGCATCTGAAAATGATCTATTACACACCCAAAGCTGCCCACTCGGCGAACTGGCGCGAGGCCAGAAACATTCTAGACCGCCTTGAATCCCCGATTCGCATTCGATCCGATCATCAATGGATTGATATTTTGCCGGCCACCTTTACGACCGCGCTGGATGGAAAAAAAGACTTCAAACTTTTTCTCAATCGCCGTTTGCAAGTGGCCGAATCCCGCTCAGCCCGCTACCATCAAAGCTTTGCTCACGGTGCGATTCAGTTCCATACAAACGTTCCAAAAAAAGTACTGATCCTAGGTGGTGGTGATGGAATTTTGGCCATGGAACTTTTGAGGCATCCTGAAATCAAAAGCATTGATTTGGTGGAGATCGACCAAAAAATTATCGATCTCGCCAGGCATTATCCCAGCCTCACTCGGCTCAATAAAAATTCGCTCGCCGATAAACGGGTGCACGTTCATATTGAAGACGCCATTCGCTTTCTCAACTCGCAAAACCAGTATGACTTAATCCTTATCGACTTCCCCTTCCCCAATGGACTTGAACTCAGCCCGCTTTATTCCAAAGAGTTTTACACGCAGGTCAAAAATTCACTTCTACCCGATGGGAAAATTGTTCTGGATTTTCCCTCCACTCGAAGTGATGACCCCAACTGGCAAGTTCTGACCTCCACACTTCACGCGGCGGGTTTTGAGCACGTGATTGGCTATGGCCACGATGACAAATTTATCGCGGCCAGTGCAAAGCCCTTAACGTGGCCGAAACGGATTCACTCACCCAATCTGGACAATCAAACCTGGCTGAACTTGACACAAATCAGGAGTGAAGACCTTCCACCAAAAAGTCGAATTAACAAAATCACAACTCCCTATTCATTCGCACAACCATCGCCGAATCAAAACCACAGGCAGGCCCATCACGCGCAGTTCGATCTCGAAACACTCGCTAGCATTTGGCCGCAATTGGGACCAAGATTTTCGAAAGTGTGGGGTCAATTGACCGATTCCTCCCCGATTGTCGATTGGTCTAAGCCGCCTCAGTCCACTCAATCAAAATGGCCACAGGACTTCCCCTCCTACCAGTGGGGAATTCACACTGAGGGCAATTCGGTCACAAGCTTTATTCAAATTATGGATTCAACTTCGAGCCAAGCCATCCAACTGGCGAGGCATTGGTCCAATAAATTTCGCCAACCTCCACCTGATAACTGGGTGGGCCTCTCTTTGACCGCTGATTTTAATTTCGCCGAGTTCTACCTGCAAAAGGGCGATTCTTTAAATGTGCAAACCTGCAAACACGGAATCTGCTCGGCTTCGGTACCCGTCACACTCGACAAAGACCGCTTAATTGCCAAAACAGACGGCCAAACCCTTTGGACTCAAACCTCCGTCGAAACCACACCTGTCTGGTTTTCCTCTCAAAAAGCGCAAGCCATACAGACCGAAATTCAAAAACAATTCCTTCTCCTCCCCAGTTCCATCCGCCGATCCACTGATGGCTCCTGGCTCCGCGCGTATTATCCGTAAGCGGGCAATGATCCAAATCTGGATGTCTTTTTGCCGGTCAACCGAATATCGGTGGCCGATCGGGAACGGACATCGATGGCAAGCAACCGCTCGAATCCACCCTTTCTGTTCCTGCGGGCTTAGCCAATGAAGCTACTCGTAGCTAATCTTGGCCAAATTTTAGGCAATACAATCCCATACCTGAACAATCATTCAAGTAGCGTACAAAAATCTGACAGCCTCGGAGAAGGCTAAAACCTTTTCGGTCTTATAAACCATTTCTATGATATTGTTTATTCGTGGACCGTGAAATAGGGCGGCGACAACTCAATCGCCAAAGAGACGACGAGCTCCGGGGCCAACGCCATTGAGAGCGCTATACCAACGGAGACTTCAGCGTAAATACGAAGGCCAGAAGGCTGAAGCGGAACGCCACAAGGACGAATGAGTGCGTCACTATAGATCGTCTGGGAAAGTGTTAAATCCCGTTAACGGGTCGAAGTACCACTCGATGAGCCTCGGAGAATTCACCAAAAGCCACCTTAGAAGAAAAACAGGCGAATTATCGAATCATCAATTCTCATTTTGAGACGAAGAAATTATCGGCAGCTGCCAAGTGCGTGTTTCTGATCGCGAACTAGAAAGAGGATGGCGACGATTCAGCACGGAACCTCGCTTGCAATTGATACCTATGAAGGGGTGACGTCAGGAACAGACGAATTGGAGGTTTGTGTGTCCAAGTTTTCGATTTACGTACTCATAGTGCTCTCGATAGCGGTGCCCTTCCTGGCGGAAGCCCAGACATTTTTGGGGGCGAGGATCCCGAACTCGCCAGGATTTGGAAGATACATTGGCCCCATGGCCGCAAGAGGTTGGGCACGATTCAACCGGCTCGCAGAATTGTCCAGGGAGTCTGAGATGAAGATTCAAAGAATTCAAGAAACCGCACAGAAAGCCAGGCGGACCCCACACGAACAAGAACGCCAACAGATCAAGGAAGAGCAAGGCAAAATCGAAGCTGCAAAACGTGAAATGCAGGAAATCTACAAAGCGCTCAGTGAAGCCTAATTGAAACGTGAATTCCATGGGGGTCTTTCTTTTTTCCTTTTTGTTTTTTCTGATGCCTTTGACTTCACAGGCACACGAAATCATTTTGCCTGAGCCAGGCTTTAACAAATGCTGGCAAGGCTCGGTGCAAGCGGTGAAGGATTGTACGAACGCTTCCACGGCGGCCGTGCAACAATCCAATCAACTCTCAACCCAACATGCGGCCTCAGTTAAAAAAGACAGTTTGAATAAGTCCGCCGATCGTGAAGCCCAGGTCACAAAAAAGATCGCGGACATCTTAAAGGCCGCCAGGGCCAAGTGCGATGCGGGCGCCCAGTTCTGCAAACAAAATTGCCAAGGCAGTCTTGCCGACATCGCCCAAGGCTGCACGGAAGAAATCAAAGTTTTCACCGATCAACTGGACAGTGGCAAAGAAGAAAACCTGGCCGGTTACAACGGCAGCAAAGCGACTGATGGAAAATCCACAGGTCTTGCAACAAAAGATAGCGGTGGCGGCGGGCCCGCAGGTGCACCGGCCGGAGCCACCGGTGCTGGTGCCGCAGGCGGAGGCGGCCCCACGAGTGACGCCGCCCAACTTCTTGCTCTAACGCAAAAGCCGACAACTCCAAATGGGGGCGATAAAGCCGGTGGCAAATCGGCAGGCTCTGCCTCGGTGAGTGGTGGCAGCGCCGGTGCCTCTGGGGCCGGAGGAGCTGCCCAGTCGCTCAACGCTGGGACTCAATTCTCCCGGGCGGGTACGGGCTCCCATGGGTCTGGCGGAGTCTCCGGGTACGGCACCCGCTCACTTGATGAATCCGGCGCCCCTGAGTCGAACTTGCAGCGAATGGGACAAGTGTTAAAAGGCAATGCTCTACTGCAAGCCGCCGAAGCCTATTGCACCGGCGCTGGCAAAGGTGATGTCGAATGCGAATCGATGATGACCAAACAATTCTGCTCTGATTCAGGGCGCAGTCAGTGCCCCAGTTGCAGCGGTTCGAATCCCGCCTCCTTACAAGGTGAAAATTTACAGCAAGTTTGTACCAGTGCCTGCGCCCAAGACCCTAAGTATGGCCCGCAATTGGCGGATCGCTGCCGGCAGGTAATGAATGCGGGCACCGAAGACGACACGGATCGCGCTCCGGCGGCGGCAATGAATCAGGACACGGGGGACCAATTTGGGCCTTCCATTTTCGCAATTCATTCACGCGCCATAAGCCACCATTTTCAGAAGTGATACCAATTGTGGCGCCATTCGAGGGCACACGTCGGAAAATTTTATCGTCCCTGGGCGGTCTAATTCGCTGTATTGATTCTCTAAGGGCATCTGTTTTGCTTAGCTCGTCTCTCCATGAAAACCTTTCGTGCTGCCAGTTTTGTGTTGTTCGCTTTCGCCCTGTCGGCCTGCCCGGCCAAAAAGACCTCGAAGACCGTCGTTGGACCTAGTTTAGAGGAGCAATTGCAGGGCTACTGGGAACTTGAAAAGGGCGACACTTCGCTACCCTATCGACTTCGCTTCACTTCCCGCCGTTTGGACATTCTCACTATGCTTATAGTGCATTTTTGTGGTGTAGATAACGGCGCGTCGGATGGGAGTGCGTCGTATAGCCTCGAAGGGATGAAAATAAAATATCAATATATCTCGATTATCGACGCTCAATTGAAAATCGAGCATAAACCAATGGAGATCGACGTCAAAAAGATCGATGCCCATGTGATGGAACTGCAGAATGGCGCCACCTATCGTCGATTCACGCCCAATCAAGAGCTCTCGACTCTCGGTAATGGCGACAATAAACTCTGCAACCGGGAGCTGTCAAAAAAGGGTCGGATGACCTCAATAGTGGTCAAAAGCAAGGACACAGCGAACTATTGCCCCGAAGTCAATGAGGGTCAAACCTGCATGGCGACTTGGCAGCAGGCCATGGACTACTGCCAATCACAAGGTTTCCACCTGCCGACGGCCCGCGAGTACGCGCGCGTGGTGGCTTTTCTGGGGACCAAGATTTTAGAACCAAGTGATGTGAAGGGCGATCCTCCAAAAGGTTATTACTTGGTCGACAGTCGCAATCCGGATGGAAGTTTGGATCGCTTTTATATGAATCATTCCGAATTCAAACCATTGCCGGAAATGACAAAAGCCCGCCTTTGGACCTCTAGTATTCCTCCTCAACATCCGCAGTTTGCCCACGTTCTTTATATGGAATGGGGTGGTGGCGGCGGCGATCCCAAGGAGCATAAGCTCGATTATCGCAACGCTTTTCAGTGCGTGCAGTAGCCTGGGAATTTTACACGATTAGCGAACATCTCGGCCAGTTCGTCTCGCGTGACTTCGAAGACTTTGGCAATGGTGCCGGCTTTGACGAGGCCATGGCCAATTTCTTCCTCACCTATGAAGCGCATGCCCAATTTTTCTTTGACGCGAATCGAGGCCGTGTTTTGCTTCGGCGTTTTGTAGACGATGCGCTTAAGATTAAAGCGATTCATAAAAAGGTGGCTCGCCAAAACGTAAGATTGAAGGCCAATCCCTTTACCTCTATGGGCCGAATTCCAAATATGGGCATGAAAAATTCCATGATCGCCCTCGACCAGCGGATTGATCGAATGCTGCCCCACGGGTTCACCATTGTATAGAATCGCCACACCCGCGCGCTTTTCATCAGGCAGCTCAAGACGCCCACGCATAAAGGCCTCGAACTCCACAGGCGATCCCAGTTTCGTCGGATCCACCCCGATGCTTTCGATAAATCCCGGAGGCGAGTGATACCAATATTTGATCAGCATCGGGATATCAGCTAACTCGAGACTGCGAATTTCAACCATGCTGACCCATCCAATCCGACACTTTGAGAAACTTGACACCGGCGGCGCTCAGCTCGAGCAACATGGGCTCCTTCAGCCAGGTGCCAAGATTAAGGGCCCGTGCCTTCGATCCGTTTTCGGTCGGGACGACCAAATCCATTACCACATGCACATGCCCGGAAATCAAATAATCATAGGGCTGCTCACGATAAGCTCTTTGGGCGTGCTCGAGAAAAATTTTTTCCGTGCGCTCCTCGCTTGAGACTTTGACTTGCGAAGTGTAATCGCGGCTCGCACGACTGGCGCGCGACCCAATCCATTTCACTGTGGCATCCGGAAGATTTCGGCCAAGTGCGCGCATCACCGGAGTTCGTAAAAGCCAGCGCAAAAACAAATAACCACGATCTTCAGGATCCATTTGATCGCCGTGCTCAACCCGAACCTTTTTACCGTCGAGGTCAAAATAGCGGGCGGATTCGCAAACCTGAACGCCCACGTCCTCCCCCCAGAACTTGTTCAAATCCAAGTCGTGATTGCCCTCGAAGTAGTAAACATGAGTGCCGCTTTGGACGAGAGCACGTATCCGGTCGATCACAGCTTGGTAGGTCTCGACAAAATACTTTCGATCGGCGATCCAAAGATCGAAAATGTCGCCGACCAGGAATAGATTTTTGACGTTTTGTTTTTGCGCCCGTCCCAAGAGCTCAAGCAGAAGCTTGGCCTTGGGATCCTCGGCGCTGGCAATATGAAGATCTGAAACAAATAAAGAGGGGCTCACCAGAGCCTAGTCTTTACTCTATTCCGTCGGATTGATCAGCCCCAAATCCGCGTTTTCGGCGCAAATATGAGGGAACTTCCAGGTTTTCGGTATCAAATGGCGAGCGCGGGGGCTCGGGCGTTAGCCTTGGCGGCATGGCCTCTTCCATGTTCATGGAAAGTTGCTCAGGCTGATGTCCCGCATCGCGAGTGATCTGACTTTCGCGATAGGCGCGCGCTTTAGCTAAAAGCACATCACGTGGAAGCGGAGACTTACCCGTGGGCTCAGGCGCTGGTGCGGCCGCTTTCGGCTGGGGCGGAGGCATGGAAACCGGTGGAGCCACCGGCTCGTGCCTTGTCTGCAGCGGGAATTCTCTCTCGGGTTCGGCCATGGAGACCGGAGCCTCCATCTCTGTCGAGAGGGAAATGGTCTCATAAGTTTGAGTCCCCAATTCTTGCGTCAATCGGTTCACGCCCGCGTTCATCAACTGAACTTCAGTGAGATTGGCAGCGTGACGTGTGGGTTGCGTTCCAAATCCGGTCGCAATGACCGTTACGCTGACCGAATCGCCCATGCTCTCGTCAATCACCGCACCGAAGATAATCTCAGCGTCCGGATGTGCTGCTTCGGTGATCAGAGTGGAGGCTTCGTTGACCTCCCACAGAGTCAAGTCAGATCCACCCGTCACGTTGATAATGATGCCAGTGGCGCCATCAATGCAGATATTCTCAAGCAGCGGCGAAGAGATGGCCTGAGTAGCAGCCTCGACCGCACGATTTTCCCCATTCGCCAGGCCCGACCCCATAATGGCCATGCCCTTGGCCGCCATCACTGTACGGATATCGGCGAAATCCAAGTTGATCAGCCCGCGGATGTTGATCAGGTCCGAAATACCTTTGACCGCGTGAAGAAGGACTTGATCCGCTTTGCGAAAAGTCTCAAGTAAAGGCGTTCTCTCGCTCGCCACGGTTAAAAGTTTTTGATTCGGAATTACGATCAGCGTGTCGACGCTTTCTTGCAACTCACGGATTCCGTCATCCGCATGGCGCTTTCGTTTTTTACCTTCGAAGATAAAGGGCTTCGTCACCACACCGATCGTGAGGGCACCCAGCTCCTTGGCGATTTTCGCAACGACGGGTGCACCGCCCGTTCCCGTACCACCGCCCATTCCGGCAGTGACGAACACCATGTCGGTGCCTTCTAGCGAGGCCACGATGTCGTTGTAGGATTCAATCGCGGCTCGTCGGCCAATTTCGGGATTGGCACCCGCACCCAAGCCCTTGGTCAGCTCCCGTCCGAGTTGAATCTTGCCTTCCGCTTTGTTAGCCGCCAGCGCTTGTCGGTCGGTGTTGGCCACCACGAACTCGACACCCGCTAAACCACCCTCAATCATGGTTTGCACGGCGTTGCCGCCGCCACCACCGATTCCAATGACTTTAATATTGGCACCGAAATTCGCGTTCTCTTCTAGTTCAAACATTCGAGCCCCCCTTAAGAGCGTCAGATCCCCAAAAAATTCTTCATTTTCTTAGTCCAATCACCAGAGGACTTGGCTTCCATGGAGAGTTTATTCTCCTTATCTTGAGCCAATCCATAGATCATCGTCCCCACGACGGTGGCGCAAGTCGGCTGCTTCACCACATCGACCAGTCCACCGACTTTCTCTGGCCAGCCCCGGCGTACAGGCACATCCAAGATGAAGTCGCCCATTTCAACCAGTCCGGTCATCAGACTTCCACCACCCGTCAACACCACACCAGAGCCGAGCTTTCCGAGCACTCCGGTTTCAGCCAATGCCGTGTGAATCAGTTCGAGAGTCTCTTCAGCCCGAGCCTCTAAGACTTCACACAGATCTCGTCGCATAAGTGTACGAGATTTTCGGCCCCCCACGCTTTCCACATCAATGGTTTCTTCCTGCGTGATCATCTCGGGCAAAGCACATCCGAATTTACGCTTAAGCATATCCGCATGGCTCTGCGTGGTCTTAAGACCGATCGCCACATCGTGCGTGAAGTTCTGCCCACCGACTGGCAACAGTCCCGCTTGAATTACACTGCCTTGGAAGAAGGTGATCATATCGCAGGTTCCACCGCCGATATCGACCACACAGACACCCAAATTCTTCTCGTCTTTGCTCAGCACCGCCAGCGCACTGGCCAATTGTTGAAGCACAAGGCCCGAAACTCTTAGACCCGCGCGATTGGTGCACTTCACAGCATTTTGAATAACAGAAATCGCGCCCGTCACGATAAACACGCTGGCTTCGAGGCGGACTCCTGACATACCGATAGGATCTGCAATCCCCGCTTGGCCATCGATCTTGAAATCTTGCGGCAGCACATGCAAAACCTGTCGGTCTTGTGGAATCATCACGGCCTTGGCCGCTTCAATGACCCGGTCGATATCTTCTTGCTGAACTTCTTTATTGCGAATCGCGACCATGCCGGCCGAAGACATACATTGAATATGTTGGCCGCCGACAGAGAGCCAGATTTCTTCGATCTTCACTCCGGCCATGAGCTCGGCCTCTTCTTTGGCCTTTTGCACCGCTTCGGTTGTGGCGTCGATGTTGACCACCACCCCGTGGCGCATGCCACTGTTCGGTGCTGTCCCGAGCCCCATGATGTCTATCTGGCCATTTGTCGGTCGACCAATGGCGAAAGATACCTTGGTCGTGCCGATGTCGAGGCCGGCGATGATTCTGGTATTGTTTTTGGCTTCCTTTGCCATATTTTGTCCCAAGGAGTCCAAACTCAAGCAGTTTTAGGAACTTCCATGCTCCCTGATTTTAGGCTAGGGACGGTTACGCACTCTGACAACAACTTTCTTTGAGAACCGGGCGTCGATGACGCGTCCTTTAATGTCCTGACTTTCGAGATACGACAGAACCTTCTGCACGCGCGCGACTTTAGGACCAAAGTCTGTGTCGCCCATTTTGATTTCGGCTTGCGCGCCAGAAACAAACACGCGAAATCCATCTTTTGGTGAATAAATGATCTCAGAAATTTTCTTGCGACTGACGAGCGGGCCTTCCTCAGGAAACGCGTGCAAAAGATCCAGCGCTTGCTCTCGAAGATGCAAATCAGATTTGATTTCATTTCCTCTGAGTAGAGGAAGATCCGGCGATTCGCGCGAGCCCAGTGCTGGCAGAAGTGTGGCGTCCGTGGCAACAGGATAGAACTTTCCATCGCGATCAAAAAACGCCATCACCGGAGTGTGCGGTTCAATCTCAAGGCGCACACCGGCTGGGAAGTCCCGATAGATATGAACATCTCTAACCCGCTTGTCGTGACTGACGAGATTATGTATCTCGGCCAGGGACACCTGCCAAAAGAATCGTCCTTTGTAAGAGGATAACTGTGGCATCAACGAATTGCGAATCTTTTGGAAGATGTAGGCCTCTTGCGAAGCTTCCGACAATTCCAACTGAAAGTCGGTCACTCGCATCCAATGGGGATTTAAAGAGGTCGCGGCCATAGCCACAATTAAAACTGAAGAAAGACCGATGACGAAGAACTTCACCCCCTAAGCTTATGATTCAGCCAGAGCGTTGGCCACCGGAAAAAGGGATTCCCGGACCCGGCAGAAGGACTCCGCCGGGTCGGGGGGTGGGTAGGTGGGATGGGGATTGTAGGACTAATTTGGGATTGGTACTGAATCTGTCAAGTTCATCGCAATTCGTGCATTCGAATGAAGACCGGGGCTTGGCCCGACATCATCTGAGGCCACCGCCGCCAGTGCGAGCATACCGAGAACGATTAAGTGGCTATGGGCAAGATCACGCCACACTACTGTCTTGTGCATCGT
>JBFWON010000097.1:0-16644 GCA_050250515.1 Bdellovibrionales bacterium
GTCGACATTGCTCAGAATGAGATGGGTCCTGACAAAGTGAAAGATTTCTTGAGCCAGCCCGACCGTTTTCAGGTGCAGACGTATCCTGGCTTGAATATGATCTACATGCTGATCAATTTTCACGATAAATGGTTAAGCAATCCTATCGTTCGGCGAGCCCTGGCGCACGCCATCGACCGCCAGTCCATAATACAATACAAACTCTTTAATTTAGCCGAAGCGGCGACCTCTATCCTAAGTCCCATCAATCCATTTTTTTCGAAGGAACTACAAAATCCCGAGTTCGATAGCAAGAAAAGCGCGGACTTGATCCGCTCGGCAGGCGCAGTGGAACACACACTGACCCTTAAAACCTCGAACGATCCCACGGCCCTAGCCGTTGGCCGGGTTTTGGCGCACCAACTCAGGGAGTCGGGCCTCAAGATCAAACACGAAAGCTACGAGTGGGCGACCTACTACGCGGATATCAAAAAAGGAGCATTCGAGTTGGCCACGATGAAATGGGTGGGTATCGTCGATCCTGATATATACCGCGCCGCCTTTCTATCGACCGAGACTCCACCGGGTCGAAATCGCGGCTTCTACAAGAACCCACAGGTAGATACGATTCTCAACCAGGCGCAAAAGGCTGAAGATTTTGCCGAAAGGTCCAAGCTGTTTGGCCAGGTCCAAAGGCTCGTGCATCAAGATCTGGCCATCATTCCACTCTGGTACGACAGACAAGTGGCCATCGCACAGAGTAATATTCGCGATTATCACCCAATCGCCACCAGCGACTATCGCGCCCTGACTAAAGTCTACAAAGAAACTCACTAACTTCACTCGAGGGGCCCGGGCATTGCGCCGATAAATTTAAGGCATGATGAAATCGCGCGATTGGGCCCTCGTAATCGGCCTCATTTTCATGGCTTGGGGTCTGGATCAAGTCACTAAAGTATGGGCGATCCGCTCTTTGGTTGAGGTCAAATTCTACGGGCCGATTGGATTCGTTCTACATTTCAATCCAGGGGCCATTCTCGGGACATTCTCGGGCCTGCCTCCCATTCTTCGCATTGTTTCTTTGAGCACCGGTGGTGCCTTCCTGGTCTTCATCTATGCGGCCATTCAGTACTTGCTTCCATCCCGCTCTCTTCAACTTCGCTGTGGGATGTCGCTCTTACTGGGTGGAATCCTGGGCAACGTCACCGACCGCATTCGCCAAGGTGAGGTCGTTGATTTTATTCTCCTCGGCTCCCGCGAGTATTCAACTCCTGCCTTCAACGTGGCCGACGCCGTTCAGTGGGTTGGGTATGTTCTGGTCGTGTACGGACTGATACGCGACGGCGCCCTATTTTGGCCCGACGTGAACTCGCGCAAGACTTTATGGATTAACCATAGCTTTCAACTTCGATATTGTCTGAAACTCATGGGCATCGGATTTTGTTTTGCCGCAATCAACGGCGTTTTTGCTTACACATTTTTGAAAATCACGATCGACGACCTAGTGGCAGGACCTGCCCAGGCGGTCGAACATCGTTTTCTAATTCCTTTTGTTCAAACCTATTCAGTCATCACCTTAGGCTTTATGACCACACTATTTGTCGTGGGCCGCATTCTATCTCATCGTACGGCCGGCCCGATCTACGCCTTTGAAAAGTACGTTCTTGATTTGTTAGCCGGAAAAGAGCGAAAGTTAAAACTCAGAAATGGTGACGAGTTCAAAGAAAAATTAGAATTTTTGGCAACCAAGCTAAAGCCCATCATCAAGGAATCCACCCAGCCCCACAGCCTAGAATCTATCTCTAAGTCAGACTCCGGCAAAGCGGGCTGAAGAAATTTTCTCCAGAAAATAGCGTTTTGGCTTCGTTTCGTCGCCCTCGTTTTGGCCCTCGGTGGCCACTAAAAAGTCGCCATCCAAGGATCGCACCAGGCCAAGAGGATAGACTTTTCGGGCTTCGCCTGGCCGGGATCCGCCTTCGTAAACAATTATGACTTCTCGCCGATCGCGCAGGGATCGCACCAAAACGCGAAACTGATCACGCTCCATCAAAGCTTCAACAGAAAAGCGAGGCCAACTAAGCTGCGGTCCCTGCACACTCAATATGTCAGAAACCTTTGCCTCAGGCCCCAGTTTTTCAAAATACTTCAGCGCCACCTGCAAGCAAGTCCTTGCGTCATCCATCGCTCGATGGGCCGCTCCGGCTTCGATTTGAAAATGTTGGGCCAAGGTGGCCAATCGATGATTGCCCACATTGAAGTTAATCGCGCGACTCAATAGGCTGGTGCAGACCACGGGAAAAGTTAGAAGAGGAAGCCGGGCGAGTTCAAACTCCCAGGCCAAAAAACCCATATCAAACGGGGCATGATGAGCAATCAAATATCCGTCGCTCAAAAAACGATGAAAATCAGCCAATTTGTCGGCCAAAACGGGTGCGCCCTCCACCATTTCGTTGGTGATGTGATGAATCGCAATCACCTCTTCAGACATTCGATGGGTGGGCTTCAGCAGAGTCTCAAACCGATCGACAATCTGGCCCCCTTTCCATTTGACCGCGGCCATCTCGCAAATCTCTGCATCCAAGGGATACTTGCCCGTGGTCTCGAGATCTAGCGCGATCCAAGTCGCTTCATGCCATAGGGATTGGTGGGACATGGGACTTTTCTAGAGGACTTAAGGTCTGATGACAACGAAGGATTTGCCAGATTTAGGCTATTTAGCCTTACCAGAGGGCTTTCGGGTGGTCATCTTGTTCACGAAATTGTTATAGACGTCCATAGAATCGTCGTCTTTGCCCATGACACTGGTCATTTTTCGCTGTTTATGACCTTCGGAGCTAAGGTCTTTTTGCTTAATTCGCACTTTGATGTAGCCCTCTTCGGGGCGTCCATCGGAGCGCCGGGCCGCCGCCATCACTTCGCTCTTCTGGTGTAAATCCACTGTTTGATGTTCTAGGCGTCCGTTGATTTGTTCAAGGACGATATCCAAACGTTGCTGGGCGATCCGGCGACCAAGCGACTCTTCTTGTCCACGAACCGTATTGAGAAACACTCTCGAGTCGACAAAGATATCCGCATCCTCAACCCCAGCCGTGAATTTCGCCAATTTGTCCATGATCGTAGCAAACTGGCCTTTGGGTGATGCCGAACTGTCTTCAAAGAGCTTACTCTCAGGGAGTTTTATTTCAATGGTATCGCCCGTGACATCGACACCGTCAGTGTATTGGCCAAGCTCTTCCGCCAGGGCCGACATCACGATGTTCTTTGAGCCCATCGTCAGAAAATTCGGCGTGTAGTCGGCCGGCTGCATAAAATCCTGCAACACCTTTAAGGGTTCGTTGATGATGTCTAGAAAAAGTTTTTCAAGAGTCAGCTCGACCCCGTAGTTCGAAAAATTGTATTCGATAATACTCGGAGTGGAAAAATAATCTGAAACATTTTGCTTCACTTCAGGGGTCTGATTGAGCAGCCACATCAACAAGAAAAAGGCCATTAGGGCGGTCATGAAGTCAGCGAACGCCACCTTCCAAGAACCGCCATGACCACCACCACCACCAATGGTGATTTTCTTGATAACTATGACTGGTTCTTTGTCCGCCATTACGCCGCCTTTTTAGCTTCTTTTGTGGCGTTGTCCATTTCTTCAAATGTTGGGCGTTCCGTTGGATAAATCGTTCGGCGAGCAAACTCGACGCAAACGAGCGGAGGAGCTCCCCTTTGCAGCGACACCAGAGCCGCTTTAATCACCATTAAATAACGGCCTTCCGCATCGATATCATTTTTCATCTTCAGCGCAATAGGACCGACAAAACCATAGGCTGCCAAAACTCCTAAGAAGGTACCGATCAAGGCGGCGGCAACGTGTTCACCGATGACCTGAGGACCTTGATCCAAGTATCCCATCGTATGCACGATACCCAAAACCGCAGCAACGATCCCTAGTCCTGGAAATGCGTCACCCGTGTTGGCGATCGCATGTTGAGCGGCATGCTCTTCCTCATGCATCGTCTTAATATCTTGGTCGAGAAGATCATCCACATCATATTGCGAAAGATCCGCGGAAAGGGTGATCTTCATCGTATCGCAGAGAAAATCCACCGCGTGGTGATTTTTCAAGAACGCTGGATAGGCTTTGAAGATTTCCGAAGAATTGGGTTCTTCGATGTGCTTCTCAACCGCCTGCGGACCATCTTTTCGAAAGATCTGGAAGAGCTGGAACATGAGCTGAAGAAGTTCGACGTAGTCTTTCTTCGAGGGACCCTTGCCAAGCAGAGCGTGAATCGCCTTAGCGAATCCCATTTTGACTGTGCCCATAGGATTGCCAATAACGTAACCGCCAAGTGCGGCACCAAATATGATCATGACCTCGAAGGGCTGGAAGATAACGTGCAAATGACCGCCCGCCAGCACGTAGCCCCCAAAAACGCCGACTATGACGATGACTATGCCGACTATTCCCATAAGATCTCCTCAATATGATTTCGGCAGAGTTGCGGCAGAACTGAACCCTTGGTACAAAGGTCTAGATGGCTAAGCCCGTCGTGTTTTTCATTCGAGGATTAAGTACCTATGGTCGCGACACGGCCAAATGGTCCGTGTTTGATTTCGGTCCCGTTTACAAAAACCTAGCCCTGGCTTTAAGTCGAGAGGAGATTGAATTTTATCCAGTCGTTGGTCTAGGTGCAGGATCGCTCTCCGTCATCGCAGATCGGGCCGTCGAGTTCTTAAAGCAACATCCAGTTTGGAATGATACGACTCGCGAAGTTCATCTTTTGGGACAGTCCGCTGGGGGACTTGTGCTTCGCTTGGCGCTGCCAAAACTGAACCGCCGACCAAGATCAGCGGTCACGATTGCAAGCCCACATCGGGGATCTCGGCTGGCCGAAATTTGTACCTCCATGCCCGTTGAAAATCCAGGAACAGCAAAGTTCTTGCGGGCTTTTGGCTATGATGTGGACGAACGAATTCACTTGTTTTCCGAGCTAGCACCCTCGGGATTGAGCGCCATTTTTGGCTATGATGTGACTTCGACGGAGCCCGAAGCGGCTCTTGGGAAGCACCTGGAAATCAATAGTCTCTCCTTGGCTTCGATCGTCTGTCACACACCATCTCGACACTGGTGCTGGCCCATTTGGACAATGCATCGGCTGCCCGCCTTCAAAAACTTTGCCCGAGAGTCGGATGGATTTATCGAGCGACACTCTCAACCCTTTGGGCAAGTTTTAGCCGAGATCGGTATCGATCACTTTCGCCAAATGGGTATGTTCAAACCTGGACGCCATTTCCACGAGCTCATTTCCGTATTGAGCCGGCACTTTCACAGCTTTTCAGATAATCCGCGCTAGTGCCCTAATCCTACGGCAGAAGCCGTGCGACGGTCTTGTAAACGACGCAGACGATAGTGGCGGCCGGTTTTAAGAGGCTGATTGATCGTTGAGGACTCGCCCGTGCTCCAAAGAATCTCGATGGAATCCAATTGACCTGCTGAGCCCACTCCAAAGTTGGCCTCGGCCGGATCATAGGAAGCATAGCCGCCACCCATCTTAACTTCACGCATCTGTTGGCGATCTTCATCCCCTTCTCGATAACGAATGATGATCCGGCACCCCAAGCAGGAACGGTTGGCTTTTTCATCCAGCAATTCAAAGCTTACAAATTGATTTTTCGCAATGTCGTTCAGAAAAAATCGCATGGGCGACAACATTCCATTGGCCACAATGTCGAGGTCGCCATCTCGATCAAAATCAGCAAAAACCACCGATGTCGTATCCACAAAGTCCTCTAACCCGTACTTAGTCTGCTCGGCGCGAAACCCTTTGCCTTGTTGATTGTGCAAAAATACGTTGCTGGTAAAATCGACGTAACGAAGAGCTCCATTCGCCGAATAAATATCCTGCCAGCCATCCCCGTCCAAATCGACAAATCGGCTGGTCCATCCCCACCCGGTGACATCAGCCCCCAGGGCCTTGGCGACATTTTGCCAAGAACCATCCGCCTGGCGCTTGTAAAGACCGTTGCCCGAAACATCTTGCCGACTGCCAACAAATTCTCGATCTGGGCCGCGCATGGCAGTGAGCTTTTGTGTGCGACAAGTGTATCGCTCGATCGACATCTGCGCCGGAATAAAATCACAAATCGAAGGATCCTCAAGGGAACGCGAAAGTCGATGCACAGCGGTGATCAGACAAGAAAGCGAGTTCTCGCCCCCGAGTTCTGCACACAAATCTAAACGTAGAGCTTGCGCATAGGCGGACATAGCCCGAGCGTTGCGACACTCCTGATCCTGCCCCACGCCCACGTGTTCACAATAGTCGCCGGGCCCCCCTTTCAGAAGCGAAATTCCCACCTCGAAGATTTCAGGTTGTAAGTCGTTATCAATGTCTCCCACATCAAGAGACATTGGCGGAAGAACGGTGTGTGGAATCAGCTTGGCGAAATTCTTTTGGGCCTCCATGTTGCGCTCGCCACGATTGAGATAAACTTCGTCTGGCAAGTCGAAATCATTGGCAACCCAAATATCTCTCCGTCCATCGCCATCTAAGTCAAAGGCCAGCGCCGACAAGCTAGATGCACCAAGGCCCCCGGCCGAGCGTTTATCGAATCCTCTAGGGCCTCCCCACAGAAAGAAATTGGTCGACGCCTCATCCGACGCATTTCGCAGAGAATTTTTGGCAAAAGCTCGACCGCCCCAAAAAATGTCGACGAATCCATCTTTATCAAAGTCGTCAAAGGCCACAGCACCCGCTGCACCCGGCATTTCGGCTAATACATTTACATGCTCCATATCAAATCGACCAAGCCGATTCGGAATCATTACGGCGGTACCGTTCATATTCCCAACAAAAATATCCGGCCAGCCGTCGTGGTTAAGATCCACCAACGCCACCACGGTCGGTAACAGACCTATTTTCAAAATACGGCGTAACTCCGAAGTGTCCAATTCCACAATTTCAAAACCACTGCCCTCACGATTGTGATAAAGAAGGAGCTTTCCGTATTCTCCTGCCAAGACGTCGATCCATCCATCCCCGTCATAATCTCCAGCGGCTAGGCCGTATCCTCGATGATCTTCAAAAAACTCGCGGGAAGAGATTCGCTTACGATCGAGTCCAACGCGATTTCCCGGGACCTTGAAAAAGGCTCCACGCGCCTTGTTGGGCATCCGAATACGCGATTTCTCGTATCCAAATGTGGAAACTTCGATTCCTCCAGACAGGCTCACGAACTGGCCTCGCTTGGGCGGATTGACAGGAGCCTGCCGTGCATGTTTCTCCGCCACGGGCGACGCCAGATGCTCCCGCGCTAAAGGCAAAATATTAGCCAAGCGGGCGACCACGCGCAGGTCCGCCTTCGCCCGTGCCACCTTCCCCACCGCGACACACTCGCCTTGCCGGTCAGGCAAATATTTTTCACACACTTGATCGGGATTTCCCTTACGTGCCATTCTCAATGCAATCTTGTTCTCACACCGAACACGACTGGGGCCCAAATCCCTACAACGGCTAAACTCATGGGCGCGAACCGTGACCTGAAATCGGCATTTCTCTTTAATTCCGCGATTTCGAATCAGGCCACACAACTCCAGGCCAGCTGAATAAGAAGTTCGACGGGCCTCGTAATTGGCCGCGTCCAGCTGGCACCTGTCACGCAGACTTCGAATTTTCAAGCGCTGACAAAGTTTCGCCGGTGGTCTCATGGTGGCAAAGAGATAGGACTTCAGCGTTCGACATTGATCGCTAGCCACTCCTGCGACACATTCATTTCTTAGGCTGGTCAATTCACGACGTCTAAGGTCTTCGATCACGTCGTGCAAACAATCCGAAGCATCCTCTGCCGTCTTACAGAGGTAATCCAAGTCTTTCATTGTGAAGCTGCTCTTGGGCTTAAGACATTGCTTCTGATCTTCTTTGTCTAACAATTTGCAAAGGGACTCGGGTCCACCTTCGTCTACTGCCGCCCTAACCAACTCTAGGGGACAAAGAGTTTTCTCTGAACTCGTACAGACCTCCGAAATCTTCCGGCTTACGAGTCCGGTCGGATTGGCCATAAAGCTCTCCAAGTCCGCTAGCAAATGAGAATCAAATTTCTCTTTCGTTCGATTGGCCTGAAAAATCTCAAATTCGTTGACCGCCCACCCCGCAGTCACACCCAAGGCCCAAACGGTTGCAAAGATTCCGACCGCGATCCGCAGTGAGATTGTCTTTCGAAACACGAGGAACGGATAAATACTGAACATTCCCAAGGTGACCAGCAAAGCCGCAACGTAACCCGAGCGCATGCCATTCTCGAGCAACATGGTTCCGGTCAACACGTCGAATGACATAGGGACTGGTAAAAAGGTGCCAACTAGTGAGACTAGCATTAGTCGCCCGATCGAAAAACTCTCCTCTGCCCAGCTCGAGCCACCCACCGATTCAACCACCAGACTCCCTAAGAAACCTGCCAAGAGCATCATAGGCAAGGTGGACCTTATAATTTCCAATGCGCCGGCGAGGGTGAGGCGAAGAAACATCAAAAAGCTCGCCCACCAACCGAGCACAGGCTCGGAAGGTTCGGGCATCGCTCGAGTCTCAACTGCGGGGGCCCATCGCTTCGGACCCAAGAATTTTGTCAGAAGCGGGATCATGACTAAAATCATCAACAACGTGGCAGACAACTTCGTGACGATGAAATACTGAGGAAAGGAGGTAAACAATATGGAGAGAACCACCACATTCAGTGTGGGAGAGCTCATTGTCAAAGCGAGGGCCGTTTCAGCTCGCGCTCCAGCGGCCCTCAAACTCTGGCCGATCGGCGTTGCACAGTTCACGCAAACGCCAAGGGGAGCTCCTACCCCCATTCCCAAAAGAGTGCTACCCAACCGATTGCGAACGGGCGCGGGACGAAATCCTCGAAGCATGGCCAGGACGAACGTGGCTAGGATCAAACCAAAGGTCATTCCCTTCCAGTTGGTGTAATACCAATTGGTCGTGCTGGCCGCGACACGTTCAATAAAGCTGGCGTCTTCACCCACTGGCCAGACCACGTCGAATGAAATGCCGGCCATCAGATTTCGATCACCAAAATAGGCTTTTCGATCGAGCGCTGGATAGCGAGATTCGGTCCAGAAGTAACCGATGGTCACCACGATCGGAATTAAAAACAGAATCAACAAACGCCACTGCCTAGGCCATAGTCGAGAGATATAGTCTTTCATATATGGATTTATTGTGCGGGCGACCGCCTGTTTTGTCCACGCTCGACTTTGACCGGCCAAAGGGCCTGTTTCATTTCAGGATTACCATGAAATTTCCGATAGATAGACTATGCCTTGGCGCCAAAAAGATATCCTCATTTTGGTTTCACTTTTGTTGGCAATTGCCATCGAGCTATTTCTCTTGCTCGCGCACAGTGGCGTCATTAGCTTACGAAGATCCATCGCACATGTCGGTGGAGAACCTGCGGGCCACATCACTCGCCTTCACAACCAGTTGCGCCGTAGAAGTTTGAACAGCTTGATCTGGGAAGAGCCCTTTGAAGCGGAGACGATTTACTTTCACGACTCGATTTTGACTCTTAAAGAAAGCCACGCGGCCGTGGAACTCAACAATGGAGCCGAAGTAGATCTAATGGAAAACACCTTAATCACCATCGAGCCCGTCGAAGAGATGGGTTCAGGTGAGATCACCCTGCGGTTTATGCGTGGAAGTGTGCAAGCCAGAAACTCATTCCAAAAGTCTAAAATCAACGCCGACCAATGGAGCGTGAGCTTGGGGCGTGATACCGACGTTGAACTTCGCGCCGTTGATGATGGTCAGTTCGAGGTGCAGGTCCTCAAAGGTTCAGCCGCTGTAGATCAGGGGGCCAATTCACAACTTCTGACTGAAAACTCCATCATGAGATTGGCGCCGGACGGCCCCAAGACATGGCTGAAAACGACCGAGTTGGCATGGGAGAACCCAAAAGGTTCAAAACGTATCTACACGCATGAGGGTCACCACGCACTGACCGTGTCCTGGTCTGGCGAAGCTAAACAGGTGGTCCTGCAAACCCTGGGGGCAGAGGAGAGAAAATTCCCTATTTCGCCAGGTCAAAAAACTTTTCTTCTCGATCTACCAATTGGTCAGCATCGCCTCTTCGTGCGCGCCGATCAAAAGACTTCCGACGCTCTGGACATTCAGGTTTGGCGGGCGCCGGTGATTCATCTGGTCTCTCCGTTGCCCCGCAATCGCGAAACCTTAGACAAGCCGGTCGAATTTATTTGGCAAAAAATGGCGGGCATGAAGTCCTACCGTCTCAAATTAATCGACGCCAAAGGTACAAGAGACATCGACGCCCCAGAAAATTCACTCGAGGTTCGATTTGATCAAGAAGAAGATGTGCAGTGGTTTGTTGAAGGCATCGACGAAGACGGTAATGAAATCCCCACTCTTTATCGAAATCCGTTGTTCCTCAGGCAAAATCCTTTCGCCCCACCTAAGCTTAAGGCACCCAAGGTCAGACTGCCGGCCGCGGAAAAACCACAGCCGGGTGCATGGATCTGGAATCTGCTTATGCCCTCCGCCCAGGCCGAAGAAAAAATTTACGAGGCCATTTTCAAGTGGGAACCAGTCGACGGCGCGAACCAATATGCCATCGAAATTTCAGAGTCGGAGGACTTTCGCCAGCCCCTGATCAACACGGTAACGAAACAGCCCGAGTTTGTGTGGAAGGGCTTTAAACTCAAGCAATATTACTGGCGGGTTGCCGCCGGACATACTTCGGGCCGTATGGGCATTTTCAGCGAGCCCGTCCAAATCGACCTGCGACAGGTCGACGGGATCTTAGTGCGCGAGGCGGCTCGTGTCGCCGCGAAGAAACTGGGTGAAGGCTCGGTTCGAAAAGATAAAATCACTATCGACCCAAAGGACACCAACCGCGATTTGATTCCGCCCGAAGATTTAAACCCCTTACCGCCACCACTCGGGCCATGGCAAATGCGAGGCTGGGTGGACTGGCGTCCGCTTTATTCACTCGCCTCGATGAAAGGGGCTGAATCGGCCGTAAGCACTTTGGATGGGGCCGGGACTAAAGCCTTCTCAGGTGGGCTGATCTTCTTTGGTCAGAATCGAGCCAGTTGGGAGATCGGCGCCCAGGTGGCCTCGTTTCACTACAAGCCCAAAGAGGACTCGGATTTTCAAAAAGATCTACGCTGGACCGAGTGGCGATTGCAAGTCGTTAGACAAAACTCGGCTTGGGGAATCGGATTGAGTACTGAGCGCCTCTTACAAATCGATCGTGAGACCTACAATTCCGTCGTGGCCAACCCACGCCAGGCCACGGGTCTTATTCTCTGGTATGATTGGACGCTGACGGACACGCAAAGTCTGCGCGCCCTTAGCCAAGTTGGATTTTTCAATGACGGACAAGCCCTTTTACTCGGGGCCAATTGGCGTCATCACTTCACGCCCCGCTTTTATTTCGGCGCTGACCTCGAATTCAATTGGACACTCACGGACTACGGAATGTCCAGGCTCTGGCGACTCTTCGCCCCGATCGGGATGGAGTTTTAAACTTCTAAGACAGATCGATTTGGGCCGAGCACTTGAGGCGAAGGGCCTCTCGCGTGCGATCACCACGTGTCGAGCTGAGGTATCCTCGTTTTGAGGTTCCCGACACTTCTAGATAGACGCGACCACCGGTCAACATTGTGAAGAGCGTGATCTGATAACGATCTTCACCAATCAAAATCACCTCTTCCACTCGAGCTTGTTGAGAAAACGGCATTCCCCAAGCCGAAACGTCGGTGATATTTAGATAAGCATACCCAGCAAAACTGCCCGTCGACACAATAGTGGTCGATCCACGCGGATCCACGCTGGTGCAATGGAGTGACGAAATTTTAGGTGTGACCTTGGTGCGGGCCATGGATCCCCATCCCGAGAACGACAATGAAATAAAAAAGAAAGCAGCGAATGTTTTTCGACTCATATTTCCCCCTGTGATGGGAGGGACCTTAATTGGAGTTGCGGCAGAAGTGAACGATTTTTTATAGAGTAAATACTCTACTGCTAAAAAAGAAAAGCTCGTCGGAATCCAAATAAAAGAAGAATCGGCAGTATCAGCAGAATGGCACCCAGCCCATGTCGCCCGCCCCCGTTGAGACCGTTGCCCGCAGCGGAAATCCGGCCACAGCCCGCCGCCTTAAAGGCCAAGCGAGTTTCAGTCTCGGGCACATATAAAATCGAAATCGACTCGATCATGGTGGGACTCGCCGTGTTGGTGGTCGCAATCGCCGCTCGAAATTTTACGTATCGCCGATTGGTCAGCTGACTGACGTCATTGGTCCAACCGGAATCGTCACTCACAAACCCATCTGTGCTGCCGGCAAAGGTCACCGTGAAATCGGTCGAAGTCGGAATCGCTGAGATCGAGAGCACGCTCAGCTTTGAACTGCCGAGATCGTAGACTTTCGATTCCACTTGCTCCGAGTTCGGATTGAACCGAACATTGCCCGCACTGACCGGAGCCTGCTCCGACGGATCGTAAAATCCCACTCCATTGTAAGTCACGCTGGAATACCAACTGCGACCAATGCCGCCCGAAGCACCGGTCGTTGGCGCGGGATTTCGACCTCCGACCGCTTGGCTCGCGCCAACACCTGTGTTGCTGTAGATATTAATCTTTCCTCCAGAAAAAACTTGAATCGAACCGCCGCCGCCACCCGCACCGGCGCCCCCGTTTCCCGTGGGATCACCACCGTTGCCACCGTTGGCGTAAATGAATCCAATATTCGCGTTGGTCGCCGAACCGAGATCAAAGTTTCCGACGGAGTGAATGATCACAGTTCCGCCGCCGCCTCCACCACCACCACCGGCCCCAGTGGTTCCACCACCACCACCGCCGCCGCCACCGCCGCCGGATCCCGCACTGCCCGCGACTATATTGGTGAATTCCGGATCAGAAGATGACGTCCCCTTTAAACCGCCAAGCAGGGCCGAAGAATTACTGCCATCTGCCGCCAAGGTGGTCGTGTTCCACGATCCACCGCCGCCGCCGCCCACGGCAGGATTGTTGTTCTTTCCACCTTGACCACCCGTGACCGGAGCTGTGGAATCACCCCCGTTGGAAGCATCGCCTCCCGTATCTCCCCCAGTGCCACCGGCGGCACCGCCACAGCGACCCGCGCCACCACTCCCACCTGTGGAACCCGAGGCATCTGAGCCCGCCACACCTTCACAATGAATTTCCCCTTTTATCACCACAGTTGTTAGACTTCGAATAATCAAAGGGGCGCTGCCAACGGGCTCCAGGGTCCAACCTTCATCGAGAGTAAAATCGGTCACCTTCAGCTCGGGGTAAACACTCGTGTCTAAGCGAATTTTATTGCCACTGATATCGCCGTTTTGGCTGAACTCCGCATAGCGTGAAGAATTGAACGATCCATGGGAACCATCACCGACATCCAATGACTTTGGCGAATAGCCCGCCTTAAAGCTGATTACTTCTGGTGTTGGATGCACTTTGCCCAGAGCCTGGTTCCACACCGCTGTCGCCGTCGACAGTTGAGTGCGAGTGTTGAACTCCTCCCGCACCTCTCGAGCGAAAGCTCCGTTCGAAACCAAGAATACTAAGATAAAACCTAGAGTTTTCATGATCCCGTTTCATCTTTATAGGCCTCGAACAAAACTTGAAAGACTTTCTGGCGCAAAGTCTCGGCCCGAAAGGGTTTTACAATATACGCATTCACTGCCTGCTCGGCGGCCTTGGTTACTTTCATTCGCTCTTGCGATTGCTGCGATGTCACCATGATAAATGGCAAATGGCCGCGCGTGCGATGGGAGCGAACGGCCCGAAGCAAAGTCAAACCGTCAGTCTTAGGCATCTCCCAGTCACAAATAATCAAGTCCAGCCGTTGCAAGGGATCCAAAATCAATTTGTGGGCCTCGGTTCCATTGTTCGCCTCCAAAAAGCGAGTGAAGCCAATCGTCTTTAGATTCTGAATGATGATTTGCCGAATTCCGGGATCATCATCAACAACGAGTACGACCATATGAGAAGTCTTCATCCGACCTTCCCCTTCCCCTTGGCCACCGCGATCGGCAAAGTAATCAAAATCTGCGCACCCCCACGAGGATGATTTTGTACTTTCAACTGACCGGAGTGCTCAATTTCAATAATTTCTTTCACAATGGCTAGACCTAGGCCACTGCCTTCGGATCCCTTAGTGGTGAACAGGGGCTCCGTCACCCTTCCCAAAATGTCTTCAGGGATTCCGGGACCACTATCATGAATGGAGACTTCTGCTTTGTCCCCTTGAGTGTTGATCTGAATTTTGATTTCGCCGCCCGTCGCCGGGACCGCGTGCATGGCGTTGATGAAGAGATTTACAAACACCTGCACTAAGGAGTGGCGATGGCCAACGATCGGAACATAGTCGCGTTTGGTTTTCTTGACCATGATGTACTTCTTGCGAAACTGAAATTCCATCAGCTCAAGCGCTTCTTCCAGGGTCTGCCAAAGATCGACCGTGCTCGCCGGCGCCAGCTTTTCTTCCGAACCATGAAGATTGCGAAAGCGTTTCAAAATGTTCGTCGCCGTGTCCGAGGCTTTTAAAATCAGCTCTAAGGCGCCTTTCATTTGCTCGGGCTTGTTTTGCTCCAGCGCCAATTCTGCATTGCCCACGATATGAGTCAAAAGATTGCCAAACTCATGGGCCACACTTCGCCCCACCGCGGCCACAGCATTTTGACGCTCGTTTTGTAAGAGCAAACCATGCGCTTCGCTCAGGCGCTCTTCTTGCCACTCTTTCAACCGATGAAGATCCCAAAGGCTGGTGGCATTGCGGGCTTTCTGCAAAATTTCGCCATCACTGAAGGGCTTGTTTATGTAATCCCATTTCTCGCGATTCTCCACGCCGATATACTGTCCAATATTGTCCACGCTTCGGTCCTGATAGGCGGTGACAAACACGGCGAACATTTTAGGATCCACCGACAAAATCTGTTTCACGAGTTCGATACCATCCATATCGGCGCCAAGCATAACGTCAAAGAATCCCATGGCGAATGGTCGTTGGTCGCGAAGAGCATCGGTCACCGCGGTAATGGCTTCTTGAGGTGTGGTCACTACGACGACGTCAAACTCGGGACCCGTAGTGGGCGATACTGCTGGTGCGGCGCCAGACGTGGCCGCCTGCGCGGCCGTCCCGGTCAGTGCGCGCGAGGATCGAATCGGAGTCACGCCAGCGGGTGTCGGCGGACAGAGGATTCGACGAATTCCGTCGCCGATTGCGGGTTCATCATCCACAACCAAAATGCGCCGATTTGGTACGGGCCCATTTTTCGGAATAAAGCTTTCATGATCACGCATCATCTTGGCCGCTGTGCTCATGCGACGGCCCCTTGCTGATCATCTGCGGCCAGCGGCAAAACGATGCGAAAGACAGTTTTATCGAGGGGCACCGAACTGACAAAGTCAATGTCTCCACCATGCCCGCGGATAAATCGCCGGGCGATACCGAGACCGAGTCCGGTGCCCTCGTCATGGGATTTTGTGGTGAAGGACGACTTGAAAAGTTCTTGCTGATGTTCGTCCCGAATTCCGACGCCGTTGTCTTCAATGTCGATCACCAGTTTGCCATCCTCATTGTGCGTCTGGAGCCGGACAAACGGACGAACGGAGGAGTCTCCCTGACCGGCTCGCTCAGCCAAGGCCTGCAGCGAATTGCGCATCAAATTCGTCACGGCCTGAACCACTTCATCTCGGTCCACGCTGCACTCGTCGAACTGGGCCTCAAATCGCCGATCGATCAAAAATCCCTTTTCTTGAAACAGGTCCGCCATGATTTCACAGCAGTCCTTAAGAATCGTGTGAATCGATTCCTTGCGCAGATCCGACTTGCTGATTCCGAGGCGGCGCATGTTGTTGATGATTTTCGCGATGCGCTCGCCTTCTTCCTTAATAAACTGGATGTCTTTGCCCAAATGGGCTTCACCATCGCTGACGCCCGTTAGGCCACTTCGAATGTTTTCAAGGTCTTCTTCAAAAAGTGTCTTGCCAGGATAGACCTGAGAGGCCGACTGCCAGCTGGCGAGCAATTTTTCAAAACCTCCCTCTTTAAATTCGCTAATCCATGCGGAAAGGATTTGATTGACCACTTCGACAGAGGCCGAATCTGTCGCTTTAAGTCGTTTTTGAATCACTCCCACTCGTGTCAGTAAGATGGTCAGCGGATTCAGAACCTCGTGGGCCGTTCGCCCCGCGATTTCCCCCACCGAAGCCAATCGAGTTGTTCGAAGCAAGGCTTCCTGCACCTCTTTGACTTTTCGATTCTGAATTTCCAACTCTGCGGTTCGATCCTTCACCTTTTGATCCAGATCACGATTCACTTCCTCAAGTGCATCGCGCGAGGTTCGCAGGTCTTCGATCATTTGATTAAAAGTATTGGCTAGAATAACGGTCTCGTCCCGGCCGTGGAGGTGAATGTGGGTCGAAAGGTCCCCCCGCGCCGCACCTTCCATACGCTCGGCCAACATGGCTATGTTCCCGGTGAGTGAGCGCGACAACAAAAATGCCGCCAAAATCACAATGGTCAGAACCAACATTCCAAACAAAAGAGTTCGTACTGAAAAATCTCGCACGACAGCAAACACCTGGGCTTCTGAAGCCTGAGCCACCACAAAAATGCGATTGCCAAAGCCCTTCGCG
>JBFWON010000098.1:0-16555 GCA_050250515.1 Bdellovibrionales bacterium
GCGAGTTCCAGCGTTCGCCCGTGGGTTGGCGGGACACTTTAGGGCGGGTGGGCTACTATGCATTGGTCATAGCGAGTCCTTCGATGCCCACTCAGTTGGCCTTCGACTAATTACGAATTCGATTTACAGCCCCATCGATGGAAAAGACAAGACTCCGGTATCAGCCCCTGGGCCGGCCCCGATTAAAGGTGCTAAGCGAGCCTTAGTTGTGGATGATTCAGGCGTCGTGCGAAAGAAATTGTCCAGTATTTTGGTCGGTGCTGGTTTTGAGGTCAGCGAAGCCTGCGATGGTATGGCAGCCGACCGTGAGATCTCAAAGCAAGCGTATGATTTTATTACGGTGGATCTTCATATGCCAGGTGACGACGGTGTCACCTGGATTCGAAAAGTGAGACAAAAAGGCAATCGAACGCCTGCGGTGATGGTGAGTGACTCCACCTTGGAAG
Organism: Bdellovibrionales bacterium; assembly: GCA_050250515.1. Lineage (GTDB taxonomy): Bacteria > Bdellovibrionota > Bdellovibrionia > Bdellovibrionales > UBA1609 > JALHOQ01. Next base: position 447 of record JBFWON010000098.1, read on the forward strand.
ATGCTCCGCAAATTCTCGAAGTCTTGGGAAAAGAAATTCATGATTTCTTTGATAAAAAAACGCTTCACTCCCATCCCGAGTATTTAATTGAAAAGGCGAAGGCTCTCACTGCATTGGTGCCGGCACCACGCCCTGTGGAGCGCTCTAAGAATCGCAAGACTTTACCAGACTTGGGTTTCAGTCAGGCGGATGTAATTCTAGTTGGAGCGAGCACCGGTGGCACGACGGCCCTTATTGAATTGCTGCAAAACATTCCAAAGCCATGTCCACCTGTTGTGGTGGTACAGCATATTACGCCCAACTTTTTGAAACCCTTTGCCGAACGCCTGGCGAGGGCGGCCGGGCTCGAACTGGGCGAGTCTACGGCGGGCGCCCATTTGAAATCAGGATTTCTCTATATGGCCCATGGGGACTATCATGTTGGGGTCGGTATTGAAAAAGGATTGTTGGCTTTAAAAACTTCCACTGAGGGACCGATCAGCCGTCATCGGCCGTCTGTCGACTATTTGTTCTCGACGGCAAGTCAGATAGCGAAGCATCCTATATTGGGCATTCTAATGACGGGGATGGGTGCGGATGGGGCCAGTGGTCTTCTTCAGCTCAAAAGAGCTGGGGGCTTCACCGCTTGTCAAAGTGAAGAGAGTTGTGTGGTTTTCGGCATGCCAAAGGAAGCCATCCGAATGGGTGCCGATCGATTTGTCGGAAGCATTGAAGAATTACGATCTCTATTTATTAAAGCAGGAGGTAAGTCGTCATGACGATGGAATCAGTAAAGACGGAAAAGAAATCGGGCGTTTTCATTATTAAATTGCCCGACCAACTCAATGGACAGGCTTTGAGATCTCTCGAGAGTCAGGCCAAGATGTGGTTGATTGACTCGTCTCAAATCTTTGTTCTGGATTGTTCCTGTGTTACCCTTATCGCACGTCAAGTTTACCCGTTTTTGGTTCAGATGTCGCGCAAGCTGCGGGCCAACGGAAAATCCTTGTATTCGGTCTCGGCGAGTAAAGACATCACCACTCAACTGGTAGAAGATGGTTTGAAGGCCAGCTTGAATCTGACGCCCACACTGACCGATGTCTTCGTACGAAATGGAATTCAGGACATAGCTTCGGCCTAATCGGCCCTGCGCCGCATTTTGTGCCCGTGTTTAACTTTTTGACGCCCTGAAAGTGCTCTGATTCCCTTCTCACCTGGCCCGCACATTGCTAAAAGTGCTCCCGGACCCATCTTAAGGAGTACAAATGAAGAATCTGGCGATCGTGCCGATTTTATTCGGCTTGATGACAGCGGCCCACGCGGCCCTTCCCCCGTCCAACTCAATTTCTAGTGACGACCAACAGCTGAGTCGGTCCACTCTCGTTGGACTCAATGGTCTTTATCGATTTACTAAAAAGTCTGAGGTGGTTCCCGTGGCGGCGATTGTCGATGGAGAGGCGGATGAAAATCCAGGAGAAGTTTCAGTCGAAATGAATCGTGGTGAATTGGTTCTTACCGAGACACTACCATCCGGAGACATTTTAATGACAATTCAACCCGGACCCGGTGAAGAAAACACCCTGCCAAGTCAGTTTATTCTCTCACAAGAAGAAATGTCGGCTCTGCCACTTGAGTTTGTAAAATTTGGTTCGGCAGTCGATTTGAAGGAACAGTCTGACTACGTTGACACCGATGTGGCGGCCCGGGGTCGAAGTCGAGCGAAAAAGCGTCGGCATCGCGTACGCCAGGAAAGCAGCCGAAGAGGACGAAGACATAGATTTAGGCGAGACAGTAATGGCCGCATCGCTGGTGGCGGTGGCAACTGTGTTCGAGTGGTGAAATCGCTGATCGGCTGGCAAGGTCACGCGGGCAATGGAGTGGGAATGGCTAGCGCTCTTCGCCGAAATGGCTGGAGTGTGATTGGATATGGATCGCGCCGTAGGGGTACGGTGTGCTCGTGGAGCGGTGGATGGCATGGGCTCGGCCACGTGGGGTGGTTTGATGGCAGCTGCTTTCAGCCCACGTACGCAGGGAACTGCGGCCACCCGGGGCGCCGCTATTCCCTTCGTCTTTGCGTGACCCGCTAAGCGATAAGAGGCGCCAAGATCAGGGCCACGATGGACATCAGTTTGATCAAGATGTTCATCGCTGGTCCGGTCGTATCTTTAAACGGATCACCAACCGTATCACCAGTTACGGCGGCTTTGTGCGCCTCGCCGCCTTTTTTCTCTCCGGTAAGTTCACCTTTTTCAATGTACTTCTTAGCGTTGTCCCAGGCGCCACCAGCATTCGACATTAACAGCGCCAACACCACGCCGACCAACGTGGATCCGGCTAACATTCCCCCCAGTCCCTCGGGGCCGAGAATGAAACCAACGGCCACGGGAGAAATCACAGCAATCAGACCGGGCAAAACCATTTCTTTCAACGCGGCTCGAGTCGAAATCTCCACGCACCTTCGTGTATCGGGCTTACCGGTACCAGCGAGCAGTCCTGGAATTTCGCGAAATTGACGTCGAATCTCCTCTACCATTTGCGAAGCGGCTTTGCCCACTGAAGTCATGGTCATGGCCGCCGCAATGAGCACAACTGTCGCACCTAAAAAGAGTCCAATCACGACGGTTGGGTTGGTAACATCCATGACCAATCGATCATGTCCCGCGGCCAATCGGACTTTGTCGACGGCCTCTCCATACGCTGAGAAGAGAGCTAACGCCGTCAATGCGGCCGATCCAATCGCGAAACCCTTTCCAATGGCAGCCGTGGTGTTGCCAAGTGCATCCAATCCATCGGTGATTTTTCTGACCTCCGGGCCCAGGCCCGACATTTCGGAAATTCCACCCGCATTGTCTGCAATGGGTCCGTAAGCATCGACCGACATCGTAAGACCGACGGTGGCCAACATGCCCACCGCAGCGAGAGCGATTCCGTAAAGACCTGCATTCGCATGGGCCAATCCGATCGCCGCACAGATGGCAATCAGGGGGGCCGCGCAGGACTCAAGACCGACAGCAAAACCTGTGATGATATTAGTGGCTGGACCCGTCTTCGACGCCTGCATCACGCGGTATACGGGTGAGGAGGACGTGTAGAATTCGGTCGCCCGCCCAATCACCAGACCTGCCACGGCGCCCACCAAGACAGCGTAAAAGACACTCATCTGAAATCCAAAGAGCGAAACGATCAAATAGGCCGCGAGCAAAAACAAGACGGATGAGGCGACAGTTGAAGCGGTCAAGGCCTTTGCCGGATTCATCGACTTAAATGCTTTCATTCCTAGAATAGCCAAAATAGATGCGCCAAGTCCTACGACAGAGAGCACGAGAGGAAGGCTCATCAAATAAAATTGCGGCGAATCTCCGCCATGGAGCCGGGCCAATTTTTCTGCACTCATTGTCGCTGCCAGCGTAATCGCGGCGACCATAGCGCCAACGTAAGACTCAAAGATGTCAGCGCCCATGCCAGCGACGTCGCCCACGTTGTCCCCAACATTGTCGGCAATCACACCAGGATTTCGGGGATCATCCTCTGGAATCCCGGCCTCTACTTTTCCAACAAGATCAGAGCCCACGTCGGCCGCTTTGGTAAAAATTCCGCCGCCCACGCGCGAGAATAGGGCAATGGAAGAAGCCCCCATTGAAAATCCAGAAATCACCGACACACTTTCAGGTGAATGACCAAAGAGATAGTAAAGGATGCCGAGACCCAAGAGGCCGAGGGCAGCCACCGACAAACCCATTACCGCGCCACCTTGAAAAGCGATAAGCAAGGCTTCGCCTTCACCGCGATCCTTGGCCGCGGCCGCGGTGCGTACGTTGGCTTTAGTGGCGGCCTTCATTCCCAACCAACCCGCAGTGGCTGACGCCGTGGCACCGAAGACAAAGGACAAAGCGGTGGGACCATCAAATTTCCAAAACAAGAGTCCCGCGACAATGGCTACGAAGAAGACTAAGATAGAGTATTCAGCTCGTAAAAACGCCATGGCACCACCATGGATCTCATCGGCAATGTGTTTCATTTTGTCGTTGCCTTCAGGCGCTTTTGTTACCGACAAATATGTGATCAAGGCAAACCCAAGACCAAGGACGCCTGCGATCGGCGCAATCCAACCGATATTTTCCATCATGAATGTGCTCCCCAATTTGTGATTTGGGAATTTATCCAACAGGAATGCGGGGAGGTCAAGGAGGGAGCTGACCGGCAAGTCGAGTTCGTGGACCCTCAGACGTTCCAATCGAGTAGAGTCGGCCTCCCACAGTGCCAACGAGGATCTGATTTTTCCATATGACCGGTGAGCCATGAATGGGGCCCTGCAGTTGTGCCCGCCAGAGGCGTTTTCCGCTCCGTGCGTCGACTGCGTGAATGTGGCCGGAGAAGTCGCCAATCACCACAGTGCCGGACTGGGTCCACACGTCATAGGAAAAGGCCGGCGAAGACCAGCTGTGCGCATTGAGCGGATACCGCCAAAGCATTCGCCCCGTCGCTCGATCCAGTGCCATCAAGTAGCCTCTTTGGTGCCCGTCGCGCGTGTCCGCGGCTGTCGAAATAAACATGCGATCGGCAAATATGGAAGTGCCGAGCGCCGCAGTTCCGAGAACTCCGGCCGAGCGAGCCGTGTAACGTGATTCACTCGATCGTCTTTTGGCGTCGGGCATTTGAGACACCCACTCGGCTTGGCCGGTGCGCACATTAATCTTAAAAAATTGGGCCGCCCCACGGGCGCCGCGCCAATCGACTTCATTGCCGACATAAAGATAAGGCTTACGATTTTCAAAAGCCAGGACGCCTGTCGCGTCTGTGTCGTCGCGTAGCGATCGGCGATAAAGCACCTTCATTTTTTCAACGTCAAAGGCATAAAACTCCCCTTGATTGTCGGTGAAGAAGGCGACGCCTCCGTGATAGCTGATGCTGCTTTCAAAGCCATGCTGAATCGTTTTCGCATAGGGCTTTTTCTGTGCAAAGGTGGCGACCGTGGGATATATTTTTGGATATTCATCCAATCGATCAGAGTGAAGATCGACTTTATAGAACAGACCATTTTCACCAAGGGCCAAAAGCTGATCTTTCTCTGGCACGAATAGCACGGAGCTGTCGAAGGCCGGCCAACGTCGGGGCGGTTGCCCACGGCTGCCGTCGATAAAAAAGACATCCTTCATTTTAACAAGATCGACGATGTGAAGCCCCGTGGGCTGCGGCCTTCGCTGGCCGTTGGCGTTGGTTTCCCATGGAAGGCCTTGGCCAAACACGAGGTAGGGCCATCCTTCCGGATGAACCGCGACAGTGCCTTTGATGGGTTGGCCCGAGACAGAAAAAGAAGGCCGGGTGTCGCGCCCGGTGGCAAAATCAAAAAAGTAGATGCGCCCTGATCCGGTGCCGATGATGACTTCTTCTTCGGGCCCGAAACTTTTAGCAAAGAACGGGTTCCAGCGCATGAGTTTTCGATATTTCAGCGGCCAGCGAACGACCAGAGGTTGCCCCGTCCATCCCACGCCGCTGAACTCTCGGCCGCCGCCGAGGGCACGCGTTTTCCAACTGAGTTTTACATCTTGCACCCGGCGCGCGACTTGGCCCTTTCCGCTCGAAGATCGATGGGCATTGCCGCGAAACATAGTCATCCCGACTTCGGTCGAGTCTTCGGTGTGTGCCGAAATGGAGAACAGTAGAAGGGGAAGACAATAGGCGCTGATTCGAGCCATGGTGCGGTGGTCTCCAATCCATTTCTATCGGTCATCCCCCTTGGAGTCTTGAGTTCTGGGATTTCGGCTCGGGTGATCTATCTTTGATTGCCTTTTGTGGTCCCCTCTGACTAATTTACCTTGTGGAAATTTTGATTGGTGCCCATCAGATCTCAAAGTCATTCTCTTCGCGGTCCCTGTTTGAGGGGCTGACATTTTCAATCGAAGCGGGGGAGCGTGTCGGACTTATTGGACCTAACGGAGCAGGTAAATCAACCCTCCTCAAGATCTTGGCAGGAAAGGCGGATTTAGACGGAGGCCGACTCTCAGTCAAAAAGGGTCTTCGCATTGGCTATCTCGAACAGGTTCCTCAGTTTGGGACAGAGGCCACTGTTCATTCCACTTTATTGGAAGGTTCGACCGACCCGGATGATTGGCAGGAAATCGCTCGCGTTCAAGAGATCAGTTCAAAACTAAGCCTGTCTGATTTTTCTCCCGAGACCCCGGTGGGTCAGTTATCCGGCGGCTGGAAAAAACGTTTAGCACTCGCTCGCGAACTGATTCGTAATCCTGATTTGTTGTTGTTGGATGAGCCGACCAATCATCTAGATGTGGAAAGTATCCTTTGGCTCGAAGATATGTTGGCTAGAGCCCCGTTTGCGACGTTAACGATCACCCACGATCGCGTCTTTTTGCAGAGTATATCAAAACGAATTATTGAACTCGATCGAAGACATCCGGATGGCTTGCTGAGCGTTGACGGCGATTATGCTCACTTCGTGACCGTTCGCGAACAGCAACTTGCGGCCCAACAAACGCGTGAAACTAAGTTGTCCAATCGCCTGCGGCGCGAAAATGAATGGTTGAGCCGCGGTCCCATCGCCAGGCTTAAGAAGCAGCAAGCTCGTATCGAGGCCGCCCATGATTTGTCCGACACGGTCGATGAGCTGAGTCAGCGTAACCAACGCGATCGAGTGAAGCTTGAGTTTCACGGGGAAGAAAAAAATCCCAAGAAGCTGATCGAGGCCAAGGGTATTAGCAAATCATTCGGCGATCAAATGGTGATACCGAAAATGGATTTACTGATTACCCCCAAAAGCCGCATTGGTCTGATGGGTCCCAATGGTTGCGGCAAGACGACGCTGATTCGCCTGCTGACCCAAACAGAAAAGCCGGATCAAGGATCGGTCCAGCATGCCGATCGATTGCAGGTTTCTTATTTTGAGCAAAATCGTGAATCCTTAAATCCCGATGAAACTCTGTTTAAAAGTATTTGCCCACAGGGCGATCATGTCGAGTACGCGGGGCAATTTGTGCACGCCCGAAGTTACTTGGCGCGATTTTTATTCAATTACGATCAGATGGAGACGGAAGTTCGAAAGCTCTCGGGTGGGGAGCAGAGTCGATTGCTGCTCGCGCGTTTGATGCTGACGAAGGCCAATCTTCTTGTGTTGGATGAGCCCACCAACGACCTCGACATGGACACCTTAGATGTTTTATCTGATGTCTTGCAGGAATTTAACGGCGCCATTCTTCTTGTCACCCATGATCGCTATTTTCTGGATCAAATGACCAATCAGATTTTGGCATTTGGGGTGGACCAAAAGGGAAATAAGAAAATATTTAGCATGGTCGGTTTGGCACAATGGCAGGACTGGCATGCCGAGCAGACCACCTGGCGCGCACAGCTGGCGCAATCTCCCAAATCAAAGTCAGAGCCCGCCCCACAGGCGCCTAAAAGAAAGCTCAGCTACAATGAACAGCGCGAGTTGGACCTGATGGAATCCAGGATTCTTGAAGCCGAAGCCGAGCTTGAGAAATGGACAGGGGAGCTTGAAACCGCTGCGGCCGATCCGGCGCGATTGACCGAAGTCTCACAAAAGCTCGCCGCCGCCCAAACCGAGGTCGATCGCCTTTACGCTCGCTGGGAAGAGCTGTCGTAACTACATCCAAAGCTTCATTATGGCGTTGGGCAAGACGCGATCGCCGCAGTCGAATTGCCAGATATAAAAAGACTGATCATATTTCGAATAGGTAATTCCCACGGGTTGGAAGGGAAGGGGCGGTCCAAAGGCTTTCCATGTCACACCTTGATCTGAAGAGATCATAATGTTTTGTGCTCCTAGACTCACAATGCGACCATCGGGAAGTTCTACCGGTTGTACGTTTCTCAAGGTCCCTGGACCTACGGTTTGAGTGAAAGTCCAATTCATGCCCTGGCCAACACCGCGAACCAAGGAGCCGTCATCGCTTGACCAATAGATCGAGCCATCATGTGCCACAAGAGGCAGATTACCACCCCCTTTTGCCGAAATCTGGTGCCAAGTCCCACCCGAATCGTCCGACTGAAAAATGCCACCGACACCGCCACCCCAGCTGGGCGAACAGCCCGCAAAAAAAGTTTTCGAATCGACGACATGTGGAAAGGACGAAAATGCGGAATCCGCGGGAAGATTCGCCCCCACATTGATCCACGTCAGGCCTCCGTCTTGCGATCGATATACTTTTTGCTTTTGTTCATGGGCGCCGGCTAAAAGAGTCATTCGATTCGGGTCGACCAAATCGACGCTGACCGAATCGGTATGAGAAACAGCGCCAAGTGCGACATAGCTTTTTCCGCTGTCGTCGGTCCGGTACACGCCATTGCCATTGTAAATTCCCGCTTGCCAAAAACGACCGATCGCCATGGGATCGTAAACGATATTGCCGCCACGATTGGTTATGGTGGCCGATCCCAGATTGGTTCCAAGGCGACTCCATGTTGAGCCACCATCTTTGGTTCCCCACAAACCTTGCAGGGCCACACTCGCGATCACAAGATCTTCGTTTGGTTTGGCCGACACGTACGGTGTGTTCCCACATTCCGAGGTCATGCCGACTAGGTTGGAAGTCACATTCACCCATTTTCCAGGTGTGGGGGATAAGCGCACGGGCTCAGAAGGAGCGCCCGGGTCCAGGGCAGGACCCGGGCTAGGATCAGGCCCAATTGGGCCAGCAGGATTGGTAGGTTCCCCCGGATCAATCGATCCGGTGGAGGAAAAGCTATGTCGAAGCGAAGTCGGAGCCGAGCAGGAAGTGATAAGCATCACCGAGGCGATCAAAAGACCCCAATTCATAAATTCTCCACCTGCTTGTCTCAATTTAAGTCAGATACGTCCCGCGACTGCTTCCTAGGAAACGAGAAATTTCCTGGAATTATCTAAATGGCACAGTCAGTTTTACAAAAATACTCTGGATTTTCAACCTCTTAGAAACCTTATCGTTTCCGGATCGTTTCCTGAGTTCTGTAAATGGGCGGACTTAGTGTAGTATTATAGGAGTTGGGGGACTTCTCAGTTTTGGAAATCTCAGTTTTTCAATTCGATGACTATCGCGAATATTTGCGCGCCTATTATGAGGCCGCGCGTTTGCGCAATAAGAAGTTCTCCTTTCGGTTTTTTTCTAGATTGGCTGGATTTAAATCCTCCGGATCTATCCTCAAAGTCATGAATGGACAGACCAATTTATCGAGCGAAGGGGCCAAGAAAATAGTGGCCGCTTTAAAACTCAACCGCGAGGAAGGCCAATTTTTTGAAAACCTTGTGGGACTCAATCAAGCCAAGACGGCGGAAGAACGCCAACACTTCGCTCAACAGCTTTTAAAGAGCCAAACTTATCGAAAGCTAAAACCGCTCAGTGCGGCGAGCTTTAAGTACTTCTCTCAGTGGTATTACGCGGCCATTCGTGAATTGGTCGATTTGCCGGACTTTCAAGAAGATCCGGATTGGATTGTCACAAAGTTGATTGGGACCATCACGCCCAACGAGGCCAAGGCGGCACTTAAAGAACTGCAATCGCTCGGTGTCTTAGTTCGCGGTAAAAATGGTCGACTGGTCATTGCCGATCAACATGTCACAAGTGGGGACGAAGTCAGTTTTTCGGGCGCCGCCAATTGCCATCGGCAATTTCTGACCCTGGCTTCTGAGAGCATCGATCGAATCCCTCGCGAGCAGCGCGATCTTTCGGCCATGACCTTAGGGATTTCGGCTGAAATGGCCTCCAAAGTAAAATCGATGGTCCAGGATTTTCGCAAGGAATTGGTGGAGGCCGTGTCTTCAGATACGAGCTCTGAGATTGTCTACCAGTTGAATATGCAGTTCTTTCCGCTGACCCAAGAGTTAAAGGGTTCTAAGGGGGAGTCATGAAGAAGAGCCATAGCGCCTTACTGATTTTGAGCACGGCTCTTCTTGGACTTGTTTCCGTCTCAAACTCTTGCGAGCCTTACCGGCCCACCTCGACACCAAAAACGTCGACTCTGGGCAATCCAGTGCGCGGGGATACCGAGTTTGCCGTTGGAAAATACGCGCAGATTTCAAGCTTCAGCATTTGTTTGAAAGAAATGATTTTGACTGGAATTTCGGGAGATACGGCGACCGTACCCTACTCCGCTCAATCTGAAATCGAAATTCCGGTGACGGGCATGGATTTAGATTCCCTCAGTGTCCCGCCGGGACAGTACACAAAAATTTCTCTTGAGCTGGCCGACCAGTGTGGTCGTGGACGGTCGCTGTCTGTGACCAATGGTAAGGGCGTTTTCTCAAGTCGCGCCAATGTCTCGATTCGATTTTCTGGTAACGAGTTTGTCGGATCGGGCCGGCGCAAGATCGTGTTTGATGTTCAATCTCTCGCCGCCAAGTTAAGCCAAGCGGACTCAGAATCTGGTTTGGTCATTATTGCGGCCGGCACATTGGGAGATTACCACTCGGTGGGTTGCGGGATGCGAACCAATTCCTCCGATGTGGCCTTTTGTGAGACCTTTGACCAACCTTCCTCTGCTGTTGGTCGCGGGGGCCAGCTCGATTCCGCTGTGTGGACCGTGTCCCGTACCGGAATGTCCAATCAAGGGCAGGGTCAATTGAATCTGTGGGACAAGTCTTCCATCGATGCGTGCGGTGTGGCCCAGCCCGCTGAGCCCGATGGTTCCGACTTCGTCGTCTGCAACGGTCAGCTGCGCGAGAGTACTTTTGACAATGGCGCCATGACCATTCTGACTCTGTCACCCAATCAGATCTTCGATTTCACCGGGCGCACGGGAAGTCTGTCGTTTGATGTCACCAACGACACCAAAGCGGGGGTTTGGCCCGAGCTTTGGATCAGTGATCAATATATACCGGGTCAGCACTCGATGTGGACACCAGAAGCCCGCGCGAAAAATGCTGTGGGTCTTCGCTTTGCGGGCGCGTTCGAGCCGAACTCAGGCGCTCAGGCCCCTGGTTGCGTCAACGATGGTCACTCTCGTTGGATCATTGATTCGATTCATTTGATTCGAAACTATGCGGCCGAAGAAGTCACCTGGATGGACCAGAATCTAAAGTTAACAACGCTGGGTTGTGTGATTGCCTCGGATGGCCCGAATGGCAAAATGAATCATATTGAAGTCCGAGTCTCCCAAGATCTGATGGAGGTCTGGGCTTCCGATGCTGGCAGTCCTGACTTAAAGAAGATTGCAGTGATGCAAAATCTAAATTTGCCCTTCAGCCGCGGCTACTTGACCTTTGGTGATTACCACAATAATCCAGGTACCTATGGTCGTCCCGAACTGGCGAACCACACATTTGCCTGGGACAATATCGCGTTTGATGGACCCAGTTGGCCAATGGATGTGGTGGCTGGAGTTCTCGACAACGTCGTTGATATGGGGTCGGGTCAGTTGAGCTTGGGTTGGCTGTCGGAATCTGCTTCGCCCACGGTGGTCACAACTCAACCACTGACCGCTTCGCAGGTCAGTGCGGCTCAATCCGGAGGGAGCGTGGTCCTTTCGACGGGTCTATTTGTACCATTTGGTTTCAGCTCGCAAACCATTCGCTACTCAGTCAATGGAGTGCAGTTGAGCGCCGCTTATCCTTTCGCGATCGAGGAAAATGCCCGACAGGCCATTTCTCTTCCTGTCCCGGCTTCGGCATTAAAAGTGGGACCGCAAACCATATCGATTTGGGGCGGTGGAATGCTGATCATTTATAATATCGATCTTCGCCTGGTCGGTATTGCTCCTTAATCATTGGGAAACGACAGGGAAACGAAATCACGCGGAGCTCCCCTTGAGCCCGGTGCACCACCTGATATTCTAATCCGGGGTGTAGATGTCAGTACAAAATGTTTTGAGAATCTATCTTGTGCTGGCGGGGTTGGCCTTAGGGGCTTGCAGTCCTGGTCTGAAGTACAATTCCACATCGACAAACTCGCAGGCCAGTGATTTAAGTGATTCAGAGGCGACAGCACCAGCGCCTTCTCCTGCGCCCGTGCCTCTGCCCGCGCTGCCGCCGCAACCAACTCCCTCACCAGCGCCAGCACCGGCACCAATGCCCGCGCCGAGTCCATCCGGTGGACCGGGATGTGGGCTCAGCCAAGCGGCGTTCTGCGAAACATTCGATCAAGGTCCCGCTGCGAACAAAGGCCGGGCTGGAGATTTAGAGGCTTCAAAATGGACCGTGGGACGATTGGCTCCATCGGATCTATCGGGCTTTGGACCCGTCGCCAATCCCGTCATCGCGGCCCCGATCCCTTCATGTAAGGCGTCTTTTCAGATGGCTTCCGTATTTCCGCCGAATGACACCTTGATTTGCGATCCCGACTTGCGGGGCAATCGTCAATTGATGACGGCCGTCGCGATTCAGAATTACGGAAACAATTCTTATATGATTGCGCAGCCGTTCGACTTTACCGGCCGCACAGGGCACATTGTTTTCGACGTGGACGCGGCCACCGATGGTGGACTTGGTGGATACATCGCACTCGATCTGACGGAAGATCCGGTTCCAGCCCCCACGTTTCAGGAGTATCAAAATTTTGAGGCCGGTCCCGTTCCGCGCAATGGACTTATGCTGAAATGGAATGAGCTTTGCGGCGCAGGAACAGTCAGAATGGGGAATACGTTGGTCTACAATAACTACGTAATGAATTTGATCTCGGATCCAGAGTTCAATGCGACGGGCGCAGGTTGTCCCAAGACGAAAAAGGGATTCTTGAATCACTTCGAAGTTCGAATTTCGCAGACTCGGATCGAAGTCTATGGAACTGATTACTCCCCTGATGGGATCAGTATGCCGAATCCTCGCCTGATTTACGCAGCCAACGTGAATTTGCCGTTTACTCGTGGCTACGTACATATGGCGGTTCGCAATCATGCGACGATCAAATACGGGTTTGGCCCCGACGTGATTTATCATTGGGACAATATTGGATTTGATGGTCCGACCATTGGAGGTAAGGTCTTTGATGTGCCGGACAATAAAACGATGGGGGCTTACCAAGGGGCGCCCATTATGAATTTAGGATATTTGTTGCGGGATGCACAGTCGGGGGGCACCGCGGGTATGTACGATCCGGATAAATTAATTGCGAGTTTGCAAATTCCCAATGTGGTTTTATCGGGAAGTACCTCGGCGCGCCTGAGTTTAGTGGCCTACTTCAACACAATTGTTCATACCGCGAACGAGACTTGGGGAGTGTCCTATCGTTTGAATGGTGGAACGTGGCGCCATCGCTTTCTTTCAGCGCGCGAAGTGCAAATCATCAACAATCTAGTCAATCCGGCGGCTGTAGGCTCCGCCGGTAATGTTTTGCTTCTGATCGATATTCCCATGGGCGACCTTAAAGACGGCAACAACTCTTTAGAGTTTTTGCCACTCAATGCACCGATGGACTATCCGCCGATCCTGGCTAACATCAGTCTGTTTCTGTCGCCGTAGCCAAAGTCTCATCTTGAGCCTCGCCTAAAATTTGTCAGGACCGCGCCCGTCGATTTCGAACTATCTTGAAAGTGCGTTCGTAGTTTTGAGGGGGGGGTTGTTTGGGTCTCATTTTCTTAGTTCAGGTCTTGCTCTCCAGTGGAGTTGGCTTCGCGGCTCCGTCGGGATCAAAAACGGCCTTGGTTCAGGCGATTCCAAAAGTTCGAAGCGTCACATGGTATGTCACCTACAAGGCCGGGAGCATTCGTTCGCGCGAGTCCAGTGCCGCTGAGTTTGTTCAGCAGTTGCCGCGAATTAAGGCGGCGGGCTTTAATACGGTCTGGATAAGTGATCATACAACATGGTCGTTTATGCAGCCTCACCCCGAAACTTATGGGCCACTCGACCCTGCCGAATTGGGAACGCTGAAGTACATGTTAGATCAAGCGCGCGCCGCGGGTCTTAAGGTGATGCTGCCCATCAATGGCTATGGTTATGGGCATTGGCATAGCGACAACACGGCCTTTCAGTACTTTCTAAAGAAAAATGTGGGTGAGCAGGGCGCGACTTATGACCTTTGCACTTGGTTTAAGAGCAGTCATGGTCCGATCTACACTTGGTACAAGTACTATGCCGTCAAGCTATTGCGGGAGCTTAAGGCTTATCACGATATGACTTATTTCTTTGTTTATTCGGAAGCCGGCTACGACGACACCGAAACCCGTTGTGAGATGAGTCAGCCCTTCTATGCCGGTACAAAGTCGAAAGAAGTAAAGTCGACCTATGGCAATTTACCCTATCAAATCTCACAAATTGACCCCCAGCTAATGGACACCGTGGTGCTGGGATATCACGATGATCACGCCATGGCCGATCAATGGGTGACACCTTCTAACGGGCCGATCAACCCCCAATCCCGTTTTGATTTTGTCTCTACCCATGGATACTACGATGGCAACAGTGTTTATCCCTACCACGGGAACCATGTCTACATCGACAGTCTTGGGTATCAGGAGATCAAAGATCGACTCAAGCAAAGGCTTTGGCGACTCACGCACTATGTTCCTAGCGGTACACCGTTGATGCTCGGGGAATTAGGGATTTCCAACTGTCGTATCCCCGAGACGGGGAGGCAATGGAGTGTTCTACTTTCGATCCGTGATGCGTTGAAAGAACTCGGGGCGGGCTCCAATATGTGGGCGTGGACACCGGTTGAGACTCATTCGAAAGACAACTGCGGCTATGCCACAGGTGGATACTATTTAACTCAACAACCCACCGATGCCGACACCCGAAATTTAACGGGTCTGACTCAGTGGATGACACTTTGGCCTTGGGCTTGGAAAGGATTTTAAAATGAAATGGTCAGTCACGCTAACAGTGGCGCTGGGAATGATGCTTTCTTCGCAGGCTCATGCGGCCTCCTGCAAGATCGATTACAATTATCCCTGCCAGGGTCGGAACTCGTTCGATGCCTTTGTGTACTCCTACTATGTGAATTGCACCACGGGCGAAATTATCACAGCGAAATTTGCGGCTAATGAGAAGTGCGCCATAGATTCGAGCCGGTATCGCACGCGGTATTCGGTCCGCTACACCTGTGAGGAACTGGGGTGGAAGTCGACCAACTCCAACCAATACTACGCCATCGTTTTCAATTCGGCAGGATCGCCCTACGGAAACTTTTTCGTGAATTTTTGTCCGAATGGACAAAACGTGGGTATCACCCATTTCTAGGGTGCCCAAAGCGATCGGATTTGATTTACTGGGCCTATGAAAGTTTCTTCTTCTCTCGTGTTGAAAGTGGGCCAAGCCTATGAGGGCCTTGGCCCCCTGGTGAAGCGATTGCCAAATGGAATTTTACATTACGACTGCCAGCGATGGCGAAATTCTGTGATGTCCCCGATGCTTTTGACGTCAGCGCGCCTCACACCAAGGGATTTACAGAAAATCGCGGCTTACCATCGCGCTCCCTATCTGTATGATTCAAAAAGACCCTATGTGCAGTTTCTTGGCGGATCGGCGGGCGACAACAAGGCCAATCACGAACTCTTGCGCCGTCAAGGGTGGACCAAACAGGCCTACG
The DNA here is from genome assembly GCA_050250515.1 of Bdellovibrionales bacterium. Classification (GTDB taxonomy): domain Bacteria; phylum Bdellovibrionota; class Bdellovibrionia; order Bdellovibrionales; family UBA1609; genus JALHOQ01. The sequence goes on from JBFWON010000098.1 coordinate 15,893, forward strand.
CCACGCAAAACACGGTCAACATTTGGACCCGGCCGATTCCATTGGAACTTCCGAAGGGGATTGAGATGCGGGTGGCTCGCTACTTTGATCCGCGGGTGAGACGGGATTTCCTAAAGTTAATGAAGGCCAATTTTAATCTCACCTCACTTTTTCTTTCCGAACTTGAAAAGATGCACTCGTTAATCGAGCCGCGCCTGCGCACCGTGGTTTTGTACAATGCCAAAAAAACGGCGGTCGCCACCGGTTTGGTGGCGGTGGGGAAAAAGGGTTCCCATTACCTCTACTGTGGGTCCGTGGCTAAGCAGGCTCGTGGCCAAGGCTTGTGGCGCGTGCTGGTGGCCGCCCGCCAAGCCGCGTCCCTAGACGGCCATGCCGATTCCACCTGGGTAACGACCACGGCCAACAAACGCATCCGCGGTAAGGGCGACATCAACTGCCGAATGATTGTGTATCAAGCCTAAGAGCGATTCGCCGGTTAATAGGCCGTCTCTCTGGCGACCGAAGAACCGTAGAACCGTAGAACCCGACCGAATAGAGGCTCTTCTCAGTAGGTAGTGGAATGCTGAGTGTCAAAGAAAGGGATCCAACCAACCCCAAGAACTTCTTAAGATTTTAGTTACGAAGCTAAATTTTAAGGAGGTGTCGTCGGTGGATCCCAATTGG
>JBFWON010000099.1:0-15796 GCA_050250515.1 Bdellovibrionales bacterium
ATATTTAGGCCATTAAGAATTTTCTTAATGAGCCCCACTTGGTCCGAGTCGTCGTAGATGGAAAAAAATGGTGGGTAATCGAGAAGATGAATTTCTTCTCGCAGAATTCGAGCGCAGGTCGAGTGAAAAGTGGAAACCCACATTCGGTCATAAAGGGTGATTCCCAGTTCGTGCAGCAGCTTTACCACTCGAGCTTCCATCTCGCGCGCGGCCTTGTTAGTGAAGGTCACCGCGAGTACAGATTCGGCTGTGGCTTCGCCTTGGGCGATCAAATTCGCCATTCGATAGGTGAGAACGCGAGTCTTGCCAGAGCCCGCTCCAGCCAAAATAAGTAGTGGACCGCTCAACGTCCCAACAGCCTCCACTTGGCGGGGATTCAAAACGTCTGCAAATTTTTTCAGAATGGCCATAAGTTCATCACCGACTCTTGGGGAATTAAGAATTGTTTCGCGGCTTTAGCAAGTAAATGTAGCCATTTTATGCAAAGTATCATATATCGGCGCGAAAGACTTGAAGGTGTTCATGCGAAGGGTTTGGGTAGGGTTAGCCATATTGCTTGCGGGCTGCTCTGGAAAAACGAACGAGAAATGTGGGGATAAGTTTCTTGTTCTCTGGCCGTCCGAGAATCGGAATTATTCTTTTCAGGAAGTGCAGCTCAAAACCCTTCGATCTTCGCTTGAGCTCAAAGGTGAGGCCGCTGAAATCTTTTTAGAGCGGGGCTTTACCAGCTCAGGCTTTACCGGCTCGGTCGCACGCCCCCAACTGACTCGCTCGGGTGATGTTTGTGTTCCGCAAGATGCGCAAAGCTCGGTGGCCTTAGCGACTTACGCCCATTTCGAAAAGTTGATGGGTTTTGACGAGGGTTTGGGTATTCGTGGATTTTTGCGCTGGCCGCGTAAGGTGGGCATCGACATTCACATGACCTCGGCGGATGGTCGAAGCCATAACAATGCTCACTACATCAGTGGGTTGGATATTACCGCGGTCATCCCCTACAGCAAGACCGGTGTTCCCCTGAGCCTGAATCCAGGGATCATGGCGCATGAACATTTCCACGCTTACTTTCAAACTCTGGTTGCGGATCGTCTGAACCGCTCTTTGCCGGCTTCTTTGTCGGTCGAAAAGTTCTTTTATATGGGCTTTGGTGCAAAGCCCACAGTTGAAGATGTCGATACGGTCGATTTACGTCGGGTGGAGAGTTTGAATAATTTTGTTCTGCGCGGGTGGAACGAAGGTTTAGCGGATTTTTATGGCTCTGTCTTCTCAGGGCGCTCTGACTTTTTTGTCGAATCTTTGCCAGAAGCTTCTATCTACCGTGATCTGGATGGCAAGCTCGTGCCATTTCAAAAGGGCCAAGTGTTGGTCGATATGTCGGGCGCCACCGATCGTGCGAACCTGTTAGGGTACACCTATGGGCAGGGGACGGTGCTGGCTCGTTTTCTCACCCGTTTTGCGGAGGCTCAGGGCCTTCTCCCACGCGAGTTGCTTCAACGCATTTTGGTTCGTCTTCCCGAAGTGGCAGAACTTATGCGAGGTGAGTATTCGAAGACAGTCATGGACTCAGAAAAAGTGGTGCCCGTGTTACTTCGCGATTTAACGCTCAAGTCGAGAGCCTGTACAGTTCTGACTTCCACACTTTCAAAAGAGCTTCTGCATGAGAAATATCGGGAGTGTCTGGAATGAAATTTTATCTTTTTGTTCTTTGTTTTGTCTCGGTATCCGCCCATGCGTCGGTCAACAGATGGAGTCTTGGGCACGGATTTGAATCCCGGGTGCAGTCCGGAATCAACTCGGAGCAAACAGAAAACACGAATCTTCCCACTTTCTTTGGACAATACCGCAGGGAAGCTTGGAGTGTGACGCTCGAGTCAGGTCTCCAACCCGAGCGGCGCACGCAGTCCGGCGGACTGTCGATCACATCCAACACATGGAGCTTAGGTGCATGGGCTCGATATGAATTTATGCAGCCTTTGCGGCACTCGCCTTTTTTATCCCTCGGCTATGGTCGATACTTCGACAACGTTCAGTCCAAGTTTGGATCTGCGGTGGATGAGCGCTCGGGACAACGTTATTTCTATGGTCTTGGCGGTGGTATGAGTCATGCCTTCTGGAATCACTTTCTGGTGGAGGCCGAACTGCGCGCCCTTGTGATTCAAAATCAACAAGACTTCGCACTAGCGGGCTCGCTGCGGGCGGGATTTGTTTTTTAGGACAAGTCATCAGACGGGGCGGCGCGCCCCATCTTCTTAAGAATTTACTGAACGATTTTTTGGACGATGGCCGATTTGGCGCCGGCCTCTTTGATAAACTGCGCGCGAAATTGTTTTGCGCTGTCTTGGCTGTTGAATAGTCCGACCAGCACTCGATACCAAGTTTTTCCATTCACCTGAGCCGGAAGGTAAAAAGCATTCCAGCCGTTGCCCTTGAGGCTTGCGGCGTGCTCTTTAGCTTCCTTTTCATCAGAGAAAGAGGCCACTTGAACGGTGTACTTGCCTACGGCTGATGAGGCCACCGCAGGCAAAGCGCTTGCGGGTTTACGCTCTTCGTGATGACCATCCGACGGAGCTTTGTCATGGGCCACTTTGTCCGCGGCTTTGCTGGGGGCGTCGCCGCCCACGTGGTGAATGTCCTTGGTAGTCTTGCCGTGATCTTCGTTTTTAGCAGTTTTAGTGGCGTGGGTGTCTTTCTTAGCCGGTGTTTCCGTATGATCATCGTGCTTCGCGGTCTCTTTCTTGTCGCCACCACGGGGATAAGCTTTGTAACCATCTTCGCCGTGCCCCTTGGCCTCCTCATGACCCTTGGCTTCGCCATGGGAATCATTGGCGGCGTGCGCATCACCATGATCACCATGGCCGTCTGCGGCTTTCTCTTTGTTGATGAATTCTTCGGTCAAGGCTTCGACTTCTTTCTCAGAAATCTTGCCGCCATCGCCGTGCTCCGTAGCTTCACCATGTTCTGCATGGCTGGCTTCGCCATGTTCGCCTGTCGAGGCTACGCTGCGATCACCTTCGTACTCGCCCATTAAGGCTGCGCGCCGGCTCTCACTGTCGCTGACCTGCTTGCCGACAAACGTGCCGACCGAAAAAGACAACAGGGAAATGAAGAAAAACAGGACTACCTTTACCAACGTATCGGCTTTCGAGCCGCTCTTATCGCCTGCCATTTATCCTCCAGATTCCTTTCATACTAAAGGTTTTGCCAGGTTTTGGTCAATACACCAAAGCCTTGACTTCTGATCGGAAGATCGCTTGAAAAGATGAATGATAGAAGTCGATTTGAACCAAGCCCTACGCACAGCTCAGAAGGCCGCACTTGCCGCGCGAGAAGTCCTGCTATCTCATTTTGGACGCTTAAGCAAGGTCCAGGAAAAGAATTTGGCAGGCCTTGTAAGCGAGGCTGACTTGGCCAGCGAGAAAGCGATCTCTGAAATTCTGTCGAAAGATTTTCCAGCGATCAAAGTCCTGGGTGAAGAAGACAGTTTTTTGCGCCAGGACGAGACCATCGAAAATGATCTATGGGTTGTGGACCCGTTAGACGGTACGACGAACTACGTGCATGGTTTTCATGTTTTTTGTATCAGTATCGGACTGCAGTTAAAAGGGGAGCTGGTACTTGGGGTCATCGACGTCCCTGTTTTGAATAAGACCTATTGGGCGGTGAAGGATGGCGGAGCCTTTGTTAACGGCAAACCGATTCGAGTTCGCGACAACACAGTCATTCGCGATTCACTTCTGGCCACGGGATTTTTTCCGGAAAATCCGTCCTTGCCGGAACAGATTCAAATTTTTTCTGACTTAGTTTACGAGGCCCGTGGAATTCGTCGAGCTGGGGCCGCGGCTTATGATCTTTGCTTGGTGGCAGAAGGTGTTTTCGACGCGTTCTGGGAACCCAACTTAAAACCTTGGGATGCAGCTGCAGGAGTCGTGTTGGTGCGTGAAGCGGGCGGCGTGGCGTGGACCTATGACGGCCGCGACTATCGACTGGGCGATAATACATTGATGACGGGCAATGCTTCACTGGCTTCCGCCATCGGCCGGCGTATTCAAGCGATCCATCGGCCGAACACTCGTCCTGTCAAAAACTCTTGAGACCCAAATCCCAGTTTTGTCGCTTTAAGCTCGGCTAAAGTGTTTACTTAGACCTGAAATCCAGCGCTTGGCCTTGTCAAAATCCCCACAATCCAAACTAGAGTCTGGTTGGCACCGGCATTGCTCTGCTTCATGGGTGGATAGCTGACAAAAGATCGGGAGGGGATATCCGTGGCAGAACAAAACGCGGCGCCGGCGGCAGCCGAACCAGCAAGCGCACCATCTGGGGGAAAACCCACCCTATTTATACTTTTGGCTGTAATTAATATGGCCGTCGTGATGGGTGTTGGAGCCATGCTTTACCTCGGCCAAAAGAAAAAGTCGGCCGAACCAGGGATCGACGATGTCATTAAGGGTGAGCATGAAAAGCACGCAGAAGAAGAACATTCCAAGGAGTTCATTGGTAAGCTGGTGCCGCTGGAGACTTTTTTGGTCAATGTGGGGAATAGCCGAGGCCGAAAGCTTGTGAAGATGAATATGGAGCTTGAAGTCAGCAATGCTGAGGTCCAAGAAGAAGTCGAAAAGATAAAGCCGAAAATTCGCGACTACATCATTATTATTTCGAGCAGCAAAACTTATAACGAAATCTCAACTCGCGAGGGCAAAGATGCGCTTCGCGAAGAGATAAAGAATCAAATCAATCTGTTTCTAACTAAGGGACAGATTAACAAAGTGTACTTTACAGAATTTATTCTGAACTAGGAGACGGAATGAGTCAGGTACTCTCACAATCTGAAGTTGATGCGCTCCTCGCGGCGGTCTCCGAAGGTGAGATAGGCCAAGGGGAAGCCGCGGCACCCGCAGCAGGTGGTGACGATCGAGTGGTCGTCGTCTACGACTTAACGTCACAGGACCGGATCATTCGTGGCCGTCTGCCCCAACTGGACGTTATTTACGAAAAATTCATGCGTTCGTTTCGCGTTTCATTGTCGTCGGCTCTGCGCAAGATCGCCACACTCACACACGCCTCAACTGACTTTCTAAAGTTCGGTGAGTTTATCAACACTTTGCCGATGCCGACTTGCATGAGCGTGCTGAGGTTCAACGCCCTACGAGGATCTGCTCTGTTCGTCATTGAAAGTAAGCTCGCCTACGCTTTGGTGGACAACTTCTTTGGTGGCGCGGATCGACCTTATACAAAAATTGAAGGTAAGGACTTTACGCCCATCGAGCTGCAAATTGTTCGCAAAGTTGTGGATTTGGCCATTGAAGACTTGGAAAATGGCTGGGCCTCTGTTGAAAAAATCGATGCGAGCTTTGTACGAACTGAGATCAACCCCCAATTCGTCGGTATTGTGCCGCCGACCGACATTGTGATCGCCTCGACATTTGACGTGGAGCTTGAAAACGCCAATGGAACGATCACTTTGGTGATCCCCTACGCCACTATTGAGCCAATCAAACAAAAGCTTTCTACCGGTTTTCAGGTGGAGTCCGACCAAACAGATAAGAAAATGTGGACGGCGATTATTCGCTCCCAGCTTCTGGAGACCAGCGTAAATATGCGGGTGAATCTGGGCCAGAGTGAAATTAAGCTGAGTGATTTAATGAATCTAAAAGTGGGAGATGTGATCCCTTTGGATCAAGACACCACCGGAGAATTTGACGTTTTGGTTGAGGGAGTTCCTAAGTTTAAATCGTTTTATGGTATTCACCATGGGTCAGTTGCGGTTCAAGTAACTCGTCCCATAGAGAAGTGAGGAAGACGTATGGCGGATGACAAGAGTAACCTGGCGGCCGTCCCCGATGAGGAGGCGGCGCCTGAAGATGCGCAGACAGCTGAAGAAAAAGAGAAAATGTCGGGGATTCCCGACACGAGTCATCGAAATCTTTCGCTGATTCTCGACATTCCGCTTAGGGTCGCGGTGGAGCTTGGCCGAACCAAGATGGTGGTCAACGAGCTACTGAACTTGGGACAGGGGAGTGTTATCGAACTGAATAAGCTCGCCGGTGAACCGATGGAAGTGCTGGTCAACGATAAGTTGGTGGCGCGAGGTGAAGCCGTCGTGGTGAATGAAAAGTTCGGCGTTCGTTTGACGGACATTATTTCTCCGTCAGAGCGAGTGGAGCAGTTGAAGTAATCGGTTCAAAGACTTTTGGGGGATGTATGAAAATCACGGCTGTGATTATGGGGCTTTTTATTGCTGTTTCGGCGGGCGCGGCCGAAGACATGTCAGCGAATTCGGACGAGGCGATTCTAAAGGCGGCCGAACAGCTGCTGAAGCAGGGGGCAACGACCGAGACCATTGATGAAGATGCGCCAGTGGCTAGCACAGCTGCGCAAAAAGAAGAGCCAAAGGTACAAGCCGCTCCGAAAGAGGCGGACATTCCCCTCAAATTGCCGGAGACTAAGGAGGCCAAGACCACAACGTCCTTTGCATGGCGCCTTCTGATGAGTGGAATCGTCGTGCTGATCGTGGGTGGGATCTCATTTTTTGCCCTTCGACGATGGGGCCGTCCCAAAGACAAGCCGGGTAAGGGCGCGCGGATCGAAATGCTTCATCAGTTTCATCTTGGACCCCGCAAAAGCATCGGCCTGATACGCGTTGCAGGTGAGACTATCTTGGTCGGCATCACCGAACAAAGTATTAACATGTTGAAGCCAGTGACTTTAATCGATGATGAACTCGAAGACATTATGAAGCGAGATTTTAATGGTTTTTTGGAGGACGACTTCTCGGTTGAAGACGTGCGAACCGCACTTGATTCCCGAGTTTAATATGAAAAAAGCCGGATTGATTTTGGCATTTGGAATGGTTCTCCTGGCCGGTGCGACAGCTCACGCACAAGTCACTTTGCCGTCGGTCAATTTAGGTTTCAAGAGCACAAACAATCCTCAAGAGATCGTAAGTGCTATTAAGATTCTCATGATTTTAACAGTCCTTACTTTGGCCCCGGCGATTCTAATCATGATGACCTCTTTCACTCGCATTATTATAGTTCTCAGTTTTGTACGACAAGCCCTTGGTACACAAAACATGCCACCCAACCAGCTTTTGGTGGGTCTGTCTCTGTTTCTGACTCTTTTTATAATGTCCCCATTTTTCAATCGAATTAACCAAGAGGCTCTTCAACCGTTTCTCAACAATCAAATCTCGCAGGATGTGGCCATCGACAAATCTTTAGCTCCCATTCGCGGATTTATGTTCAATCAAACCCGCGCGCAGGACCTGGATTTGTTTTTGAGATTGGCCAAGGTAGAATCTCCGCGCGTGCGGGCCGACGTGCCGACGACGGTTCTAGTGCCCGCCTTCGTAATCTCTGAGTTGAAAACGGCCTTTCAAATCGGATTCATTATCTACTTACCGTTTCTGGTGATCGACATGGTGGCCGCGAGCGTGTTGATGGCCATGGGTATGATGATGCTTCCGCCAGTGGTGATCTCACTTCCTTTTAAGGTCATGCTTTTTGTTTTGGTCGACGGTTGGACTTTATTGATTGGCTCTTTGGTCAAGAGCTTCGGGTAGGATGAAGCGATGTCAGAGGAATTGATCTTAAAATTAGGTCAAGATGCTCTTAAGACAACAGCGATGTTGTCGGGGCCCCTCTTGGCTTCGGCTTTGGCAATCGGATTGGTGGTTTCGGTGTTTCAGGCCATCACCCAGATCAACGAGGCGACATTGACCTTCATTCCCAAAATGATTGTTGTGGGTCTGGTATTGGTCTTAGCGGCTCCGTGGATGATGGACGTCATGTCTCAGTTTACTATTGGGCTTTTTGAGGGCCTGGCAGAAATGGTGCGGATAAGATGACCGAAATCTACCGTTTCTCGGAATCTGAAATCATTCAGTTTGGGCTTGTCCTACTGCGCCTGTCGGCGTTCGTAGTCACATGGCCCATTTTTGGCGGTGAGACCGTGGGCCATCACCTGAAGATTTTATTTGCACTCATTCTGGCTTTAGTGATTTTTCCGACTTTGGGGGCACCGACCTATCTGCCGACCGTTTTAGGTGCCGACCTGGTCTTACTTGTTCTGCGCGAAGTCTTTGTTGGATTGACTATAGGCTTTTTGGCCAGAGTTTTCTTTTTCGCCTTTCACGTCGCGGGCGAGTTAATTGGTCAATCCATGGGTCTTAGTGCGGCCCAGGTTTTCAATCCTTCTCTCGGTGGCCAGTCGACCGCCGTGGAACAGTTTTACGTGGCGATGGCGACCTTTTTTTACCTGGCGGTCAACGGACATCACTATTTTCTAAGCGGCCTCCATCAGAGCTTTCAATTCTTCCCTATTGCTCAAATGAGCTTAAATCCTGCGGGGTTGTCCTCCATGGGAATGATCGTTCAACAGATCGTCGAGATGGGCTTAAGATTTTCGGCACCGGTGGTGATCAGCATTTTGTTGGTCAATTTGGTTCTGGGTGTTGTTGGGAAGACAGTGCCCCAGCTCAATGTGTTGATCACCAGTTTCCCGATCAACATTATGGCCGGATTTTTTTTGATGATGATTACATTGCCTTTGTTGATGGAACAGATGGGTGATTTTTTGGAAATTACGGCAAGTCGGGTTTTTGAACTGGCCCGAACGTTTTAAGGGAGCGAGCCACGAATGGCATCGGAAGCAGATCAGGGCGAACGAACGGAAGAAGCGACCCAGCAGCGGCGAGAGGACTTTCGCAAGCGGGGCCAAGTGGCGCAGACGCGCGAGCTTTCGTCGGTGCTCCTGCTATTTAGTGCCGTATTAGTCATATGGATGATGAGTCGCTTTATGTTCGAGAAGGTTTTTCAAATCTTTCAGTACAGCATGGGTGACAATCTGGTCGGGTTGGTCCGTAGTGGTGAGACTCTGGCGGCACTGAAGATTTCAGGTTTGAATTTATTTTATCTCGTCGCTCCCGTTGGACTGGTGTTTTGGACCGTTAGCTTGATTTCGTCACTGATGCAGGTGGGCTTTCTTTATAACGAAGAGGCTTTGCAAATTCGCTGGGATCGCTTAGACCCCGCACAAGGCTTTAAACGGGTGATCAGTCTACGGGCGGTCATTGAGGGCATCAAGGCCATCCTCAAAGTGGGCGTCACTTTGACTCTCGCCTATATCTTACTAAGGGATCAGATTCATCAATTGCCTCACTTGATGAGTTACTCGCTTTCTCAGATTTTTGTCTTCCTTGGTGCCTTGATTGTGAGACTTCTTGCTGGTGTGGGATTTTTCATGCTGACCTTGGCCGGCTTCGATTATCTCTACCAGCGCTGGGAGCTGGAAAAAGAAATGAAGATGACCAAGCAGGAGGTTAAAGAGGAAGTCAAATCGCGAGAGGGTGATCCGCTGATCCGAGCCCGCATCAAGCGCGTTCAGCGTGACATTGCGACCCGGCGAATGATGGATGAGGTGCCCAAAGCCGATGTGGTCGTCACCAACCCAACTCATATCGCGGTGGCATTGAAATATGACGAGACCATGGTGGCTCCAAAAGTCATTGCGAAGGGCGCAGAACTCATTGCCGCTAAAATTCGAGAACTGGCGCGGGAACATGGAGTTCCGATCGTCGAAAATAAGCCCTTGGCGCGAACGATGTTCAAGACACTTAAAATTGGGCAAATGATCCCTCGCGAGCTCTACACCGCGGTCGCCGAAGTTCTTTCTTACGTTTACAAACTTCGTAGAAAGAGGAAGAAATAGATGGAACAGCTATTCGACTTCCTAAAGAAATTTGAAAGATTCGCCAAGAACACCGATCTGCTGGTTGCGCTTTCTTTGATCGGGGTCTTGACGGTCATGATTATACCGCTTCCAGCTTTTATGCTGGATTTGGCTTTGACCATTTCTTTGACCTTGGCCCTGTTGGTGCTTTTAGTTTCGATTTACACCGACCGAGCGCTCGACTTTAGCATCTTTCCCAGTCTCTTGTTAATGACGACCTTGTTTCGACTCGCACTCAACGTTGCCACAACAAGGTTGATTTTAACATCGGGCCATAACGGGGAAAATGCCGTTGGTCAGGTGATTCGAACTTTTGGACACTTTGTTGTCGGAGACTCCTACGTCATTGGTTTTGTGGTGTTTGTCATCTTGGTCGTGATCAACTTTATCGTGATCACCAAAGGTTCGGGGCGAGTCGCTGAGGTCGCCGCTCGCTTCACCTTGGACGCCATGCCTGGAAAGCAGATGTCGATCGATGCGGACCTTAACGCGGGTTTGATCTCTGAGAATGAGGCCCGTCAGAGACGACGTGATATTGAAAAGGAAGCGGACTTTTATGGAGCCATGGATGGTGCCAGTAAGTTCGTTCGTGGAGATGCTATTGCGGGCATCATTATCACTTTAATTAATATTGTTGGCGGTCTGTTGATCGGCATGTTCCAACGAAATTTAGATCTGGCGACGGCCGCCAAAACCTATACGATGTTGACGATCGGTGACGGATTGGTCACTCAGATTCCGGCTCTCATCATCTCAACGGCGGCTGGTATCGTCGTCACCCGAAATTCTTCGGCTCAAAATTTAGGTCAAGAGATGGCGGGCCAGTTGTTTCTTAAGCCTCGAGCCGTTGCCATTGTGGCGACGATTGTGGGAGTTTTCGGTCTTGTGCCCGGATTGCCGACTTCTCCCTTCTTCATTGTGGCAGGAGGACTGGGTTTAATCTCCTGGACGATCACTCGACTAAATGAAGAGAAAAAACTTAAGGAGATGGAAGTTAAAGAAGAGGCCGAGCGAAAGCCTCAAAAGGAAAATGTGGAGGCCATGTTACCACTCGACATGATCGAGCTCGAAGTGGGTTATGGGTTGATTAACATCGTCGAGTCCGAGCAGTCCGGCGATCTCCTTGAGCGTATCGTTTCCATTCGAAAGCAATTTGCTTTGGAAATGGGAATTGTCGTCCCTTCAGTCCACATCCGTGATAATTTGCAGCTGCAGCCGGGCGAGTATCGCGTTTTGATTAAAGGCAATCGAGTCGGGGGTGGAACTCTTCGACCGGAGAACATGCTGGCCATGGATCCTGGCAATGTCACCAATCCGGTCCCGGGGATCGCCACGAAAGAGCCTGCCTTCGGTTTGGACGCCCTTTGGATCGGCAAAGCTCAAAAGGAAGAAGCCGAGATGGCTGGTTACACGGTGGTTGATTTGCCAACGGTTATGGCCACCCATTTAACCGAAATTATTCGAGGCCATGCACATGAACTTTTTGGTCGCCAAGAAGCCGACAATTTAATTGAGAACTTCAAGAAGAATTATCCGAAGGTCGTACAGGAGCTCATCCCGGATGTTATGAGCCTCGGTACGGTGGTGAAGGTGCTTCAGAATCTGCTAAAAGAGCAAGTTTCTATTCGTGACCTCTTGACGATCTTTGAAACCTTGGCTGATGAAGGGCCAAAGGTAAAAGATCCAGAAGTCTTGACCGAGTCCGTGCGTAAAGGCCTCGGTCGCGCAATTACTCATAAGTACATGAACGACGGCGGTGAGCTTACTGTGATGACACTAGCGCCCGCCGTTGAGGACCTGATCAGCAACTCCTTGCTACAAACTGAACAGGGCGTGCAGTTGGTTATGGACCCTCGCCAGGCTCAAGGAATTCTCACCGAGATTTCTCGAACGATTGAAGCCCATCCCGAGATTGCCGGCCAGCCGATTCTTTTGACGAGCCCAACAGCACGCCGCCATCTGTTCAAGCTGACTCATCGATTTTTGCCCAGCGTAATCGTTTTGTCTCACAACGAAATTTCACCCGACGCCGAGATTCAAGCGGTCGGTTTAGTGGAGCTAAGCCATGCAGGTTAAGAAGTTCGAAGCCAAGACCATGAAAGAGGCTCTCGACCTAGTCAAAATTCACCTAGGACCCGAGGCGATCATTCTTTCGGCCAAGGATGCCCACAAGGGATTTGGTTTGATGGGTGATAAGAGCGTGGAAGTGACGGCCGCGGTGACTGAGGAGGTTCTTCGCAAGAAGAAGATGGCCGAAAGTAAGCTGAGGGAGGATTTGCGCGACAAGTTTCATCAGATACCTGCGACCCGGCAGAAAGACTTTATCAATCGCGTGCATAAGAGATTCGAACGAGGTGAGGAACGCGAATTAGAAACCATTGGTTCAAAACGAGCGGTTGATTCAAGACCAATGGCGCCCCTCGACCGAGCCGCTCTACAAGGCTTGCGATACATTGACATCGAAGACGAGCCACAACCTACAGGGCGCGAGCGCGTTCGATCGGCTGCGGAAAGGGCTCGTCGTGCGGCTCAGGCTGTGACAGCAAGACCACCGGCCCCTCAGGTCGTTCCGCGGCCCGTGACTCAGGAACCACCGCCCGGTCGAGTGGTGGAGCTCGAGTCGCAAGTGCGCGAGTTGAAGTCGATTGTGGATCGATTTCAAAGCATGCCGCAACTGTCGATGAACTTGCATCCAGGAGCCGAACTCGGTCTGCCCTTCGAGATGAGTTCGGTTTACCAAAAGCTCACCAACCAGGGTGTTAGGCCTACTCTGGTGGAGCGCTGGCTGAAGCAAGCCATGCAATCAATGGAGCCCGACGCCCGCAAAAAGCCGGCTCTGGTGGAAGCCTGGATGATTCGTCATTTGATGGATACGGTGAAGGTGGAAAAAAATCCATTTCAAGGCCGCTATCATGTCTTTCTTGGCTCCACGGGCCAGGGTAAATCGACGACCCTAGTGAAGTTCGCATCGCAGTTGGTTTTACGGGAGCGAAAAACAATTGCGATCGTCTCCATGGACACCATCAAACTGGGAGCGTCGGACTCGCTTCGAATATTTGCACAAATTTTGAATGTTCCATTTGCCGTTGTTCGGACTCCCGAAGAATGGCGCGTGGCTGAGCGAAAGCTTAAAAACGTACAATGCATTTTGGTCGATGCACCCGGTTTTAATCTAAAGTCCATGGAAGAAGCCGATTGGTTAAGGCGGATGCTGCCACCGACTGAGTTGGACCGCCGTTTGCACTATGTGCAGTCTGTGCTGGCCCGTCAGGAAGAATGTTTTGATCTTGCGAGTCGCTACCAGATTGTCGGGTTTCACGACACGATATTCACCCGGCTTGATGAGTGCAGTCAGCATGGTTTGCTGCTCGACTTCCAGGATAAGTTTCCGGTTCCTATTCATTCCTTTGGCACGGGATCAAAAATTCCAGAGGATTACGAAATCGCCACCAAAGAAAAGATTGTCGAACTTATTTTCAAGTGGACTCGCGCTTTACAAAGAGAGGACAACCCATGAGAAGCGATAGCACCCGCACCATTAGCGTAACTTCGGGCAAGGGCGGGGTCGGAAAGACTACGTTGCTAAGCCATCTGGCCTTAGCCTTAAGTCGGGAAGGGAATCGGGTTCTTATACTCGACGGTGATCTAGGAATGTCGAACGTCGACCTCTTCTTTGGTTTGCGGTCGTCAATCAGCATCGCGCATGTTCTGGGCGGCGAATGCATGTTGGAGGACGCCATCGTCGAAGTTGCGCCGAACATTGCTATTATACCCGGGGGCTCGGGTGTCTACGGTCTGAGCCAGTTGGATCCTCTTAAAAAGCATCTTTTGCTCGAGCAAGTGGGTCGCCTCAATAGAAACTATGACTTCTTATTGGTGGATACAGCCCCGGGAATTGAGGACCATGTCCTATATCTCAATTCGGCCGCACAGGAAATTTTGGTGGTGGTGACGCCAGACCCCGCTTCTCTAACAGATGCTTATGCCTTAATTAAGGTCCTCAACCAGAGATACAGAGAAAATCGATTTTCTGTCATTGCGAATATGGTGAGGGATGAGAACGAAGCTAGACAGGTCTTCACCAAATTAAGTGATGTGGCCCAACGATTTCTGAATGTTAGCTTAGCCTACCGGGGCCATGTTCAAAACGATCTCATTTTGAAACAGTATATTCGAACGGGTCGGTCTGTGGTCCAGATGCAAAACTTCGGCCCAAGCCACTCGCAAATACGGACCATCGCGGAAAACATCAAGAATTCTAACAAGTTTACTGAGCTCAAGGGTGGGCTGCAGTTCTTTTGGAACCAACTTTCGGGGGTCGCCTAGACGTCGGCGATTTTGAATATATGGGTGAGTTTGATAGAATGAAACCATCAGGGGCGAGAGAAATGTCGAATAGTTCTGGTTCGAGCAACACGAACAATTTGCTGAAGAAGTACAAAGAAGAACCCAGCAAACTGTCGTCGGCGCAAAAAGACAAGCTGATCATGGAGTACGCTCCATTGATTAAGTTTATCGCTCAAAAAATAGCGGTTCGTTTGCCTTCCAATATCGAACTTGATGACCTGATTTCGAGCGGTGTCATCGGCCTGATGGACGCGATCGAAAAATACGATCCGACCCGCGACAACAAGTTTAAGACCTATGCGGAGTTTCGTATCCGTGGGGCGATCTTGGATGAGTTGCGTGCCCAAGATTGGGTGCCTCGCTCGGTTCGCGATAAGGCGAAGATGCTCGATCGTGCAACTTTGGAACTTGAAGCTGGCCTCGGTCGCTCGGCGACAGAAGAAGAAGTGGCCGAAAAGCTCGGCATCACAATGGAAGAGTATTTTGACCTATTAAATCAGGTTCGCCCTGTTTCTGTACTTTCAATTGATGATGCGGCCACATTCAGTAACGTCGATAAAAAGTCGATCCTGAATATTCTTGAGGGCTGCAAACTCAACAATCCGCTGACCCAGCTCAACCTAAAGTCCGTTAAAGAAGTGATTGCGAAATCGATTGAAGACCTACCCGAGCGTCAGCGCTTGGTGCTGTCTCTTTATTATTATGAGGATCTTAACCTCAAGGATATCGGCAAGATTCTTCGCGTGACAGAAAGCCGGGTTTCGCAGCTCCACGCTCAAGCGATTTCAAGGTTGCGCGCCAAGCTCTCGCAATTTTTCGAAGACCAAGAGATGGAGTCGGCTTAGTTTCCAATCTCAGTTACTCATGTCGCTTCGATGGACCCTAGAGATTCGCACTAGCCCCATCAAACCAAATCGGATCCTTACTCGTCCACCGGCCGATTTCAGGATTGTATTCTCTTTCTAACCTCAAAGCAGCGCTCAAACCGTTCTCCAAAAGCTGTTTGATTAGATTTCAGGGCGTTTTTCCAGAGTTGTCATGTCCGAATTTTCCGGATTTTCCGAATATTCTGGCACTTTCGTGGCACGGCTAATTGATATGCTTGTACGAGGACTATGAAGCTCTGGGGTTCTGTCTGAGGCGACGTCTGATGGCTCGGAGACGATCCTGAAGATCTTCGCGTTCAAAGCCGTTGGGAAATAGGATAAACTCCGGCCGGACGCCAAAAGCGGTTGCCAAGATAATAGCCCGCTCCTCACCAAGCCGCGAGCGGTCGCTCTCGATGTTAGAAATGTTCGACACGGCGATTTCAGTGATTTCGGACAAGGTCTTTTGCGTCCACTCTTTTTTGAGGCGAAGCTCCTTGACGACTTGGCCCGGTGTAAGAACAGTGCGCTGTTTTCTCATATCACTTCCTCCTATAGTCGTGTGGAGTAACTCGCTCCACACTTACGACTTGAACGCTTCCGGTTGTAGTGGCTTTGTAAATCACTCGCCACTTCAAATTCAGTCTCGAAGAGCGATATCCTTGCCATTCCCCTTTAAGGGCTTCATCGTGGTAGCCTTTAAAGGATCGAAGAATGAGAACACCGTGTTCCTCCACTAATCTTGCCCAAATCTCATAGGCCCGAATAATTTGATTCGGGGCCTTTTCGAGGTCCTTGTTGGCTTGTCGAGATTCTGTAATGTGGACCAAAAGACCTCACGTACTTATACTACAAGATAA
>JBFWON010000100.1:0-15506 GCA_050250515.1 Bdellovibrionales bacterium
AGTTTTGTGGGCTGGAATCGAGGACGATTGAAATGGTCTCAGTTTGCGACGTGGCCACTAACACCTTGTCCTACCAGGCGAGCATTTCCGAGATGAAGGTCTTGGTTCGCCAGGTTCGCGGCTCGAAGTGCAATTTGAAGCCGACTGAGCTCACCCTCAGGCTGCGCAGCCGGTGCGGATCTTAGGTGTTTCAATATGGACCAGGACCGGTCCAACCTGTGGAGTTTCGTGCTAAAATCGTGCGATGGGGACAATGAGGGGTCTAATTCGAAATTCTTGGCTATGCCTTTTGCTTCTAGTCTCTCTCGCAGGGCGGGCCGAGGCCCAGGAAGACCTGTCGGACATCTCGACGGACTTAGAGGAAATCTCAGCCGATGCGGCGGGTGCAGCCGCGCAGGCGGCGCGTGAGGGCAAGCGCCAGGCGAAAGAGCTTTCGACCCGCGAGCGGGCCTACGAGAAGGCGCGGGCCAAAAGAGATGCGGCTGAGGCCCAGCGCCAAGCCACCATGAAGAAGTTGGAGTCGACGGAAGCGGAAATTCAGAGGCTTCGCGAGGAGACCCAGGGATTCGAAGCGGCGTCCGTCGCAGCTGCGGAAAAAATGGCCGAAGATAAGCAAAAGATTTCTGAACTCAAGCTGGAAATTGCAAAGCTAAAAGCCGACTACAAAGTAAAAATGAAGAATGCGAGAAAGCTCACTCTCGAAGCCGACAAAATCGCTTTAGAAAAAGCTCAGTTGGAAAAGACGAAAGCCGCCGAGGAAGCCCGACTCCAAGAGGTAATCGAACTCGAAAAGTCCGTGACCGGATCGGTCGAAAGCGCGACAGCGGAAAAAAACAAAGTCCGGGCGGAAATTGATGCGGTCGTGGCGGAACAAAAATCGAGAACCGAGTCCGTCCAGGAAAAAATGGCGAACAAAGCGAGCGGTGCACCTGAAACGGTCGCGCAGCAGCCAGCGGCGCGTTCACGGACGCCGCAGGCTAAATCTGCGCCTGCGCCGAAGCGCGTGCTCAAAACCCGACGCGATAAAAATGGTACGGTTCAATATTACGAAGAAGAAGGTGAGAACCCCTACTTCAATATGAAGTTCAAACACAAGGGAAAGTGATATCCTAGGTTGGGATTTTGCCACCGGCCGATTTTTCTTTTCCAAGCCCTTCGTTCGAACCCTTATTTTCCTTCACGATAAAGTCGGTCATCTTGCATGCCGCCTTGGCCTCAGGCTCCCCATTGGCGGAGAAGGTCTCTAGGCTGGCTAAGGGAATTTCCGCCCGTCCGACCGCCGACGGCGTAGCTCCTGATTTGTAGTAGAGGATCTCGACGATAAAGACAGGGGAGCCCATCAAAGCCAGCATCGGATTGGCTGAGACCACCATTTTGAAGGTTTGTCCCCCGTCTGAGACAATCGCCTTTGCGTTTTTCCAGCGCTCTTCAGCGGATTTGGCTGAGCCATTTTGGTAAGCCTCGGAATCTTCGATGGTGATGGTCTTTTTGACCGATCGAACCGAAGGCGAACCGTAGTAAGCCGCGCAGGTGAATTTAAAGGTGTCGGCGCGAGCCATGGGCGAACAAAGGACGGCACATAGAACAGCAAAGAGGCACACTTTCATTCTGACTCCGATTTTGGTGATCGCCATTCCAAGAGCAGGATTCGCGCCACCCCATCGCGGCACCATATTTATTAGAGGTTCGGTTTTTCGAAGACAGTACAGGGTTGAATAGGCTCTGGACGCCTCCCATTTCTCAAATTGGGACGTAATGGGTCAAAAATATAATGCATTTTTGCCCGGTTCCGTTGCTAGCATGAATTCAAGGAAGCAACCGGCCGAGTGGAGTGGCCCTGATACTAGGGGAGTTTGGGATGAAGATAGTCACTAAAAAGCGAAGCACGAAGTTCTTTTTTAAGGTCCTGATGGCTGGAGTCGTTTCACTCACCTTTAGCGTGGCCCACCAATGGATCGCGTATGGTGTCTCAATTCAAGACCAGGTCAGTTCTTTAAGTCTGCGTCCGGCGGCCCTCGAGGCCCAGGCTAAAACGGTCTTGCCAGCAACGGATCGCTCGACAGCCCTGCCGGGCCAGCGAAAACCAGCCTCTGTCACTCGCAGTCCGATTCAATAGCCTACTCATTATTTTGGTGGCTCTTGAGTGACTCGAACACTCACAGCCGTAAGGCCACACGATTTTGAGTCGTGCGCGTCTACCAATTCCGCCAAAGAGCCAAAAAATGAAGGAACAGATATAATAGGAAGGCCTCCTCGAGCACAAGTAAAACCAGGGGGCTCCACCTGGGTTTTTTGGCATTTTTTCATAGAGTGTCTGGGAGTTCGGCGAATTGGAGCCCGGTTCGCGTCCTCGCGATGCCTGAAAATACAGCAAATTGCCCATGAAATTCCTATATTTGGACCCAGGAGGGGCCCCGTGCGGCGGTTTCGGCACACGGCTTGCTGATGCGCTCATAGGCTTAACGAAGGAACGTTAACTAACTCTAATTGCAGAGGGGTAGAACATGAAGTTCACGAATTGGGTATTGGTTATGGCGACAATTTCGTTCGCTGCCCAAGCCGTCGCAGAAGATGGGCGACTACGTCGGCAAACCATGCTGGCGCAAAACGAAACTTTGAGTCCCGATATTGCGGATTCAAACAAACAAGGTGTTATCATCCTTAACACCAACACAAACTCCAACACATCGGCGAACATCGCTCCGGCCCAACCGGCCGCAGTTGAGCAGCCGGCCACTGTGGTCGAAGCTCAGCCTGTTTTGGAATCGAAGGCAGAAGCTATGCGCAAAGCGCGGCAAGATGCTGAGGTTCAAACTGAGCAAAAAATCGTCGAGAAGTTGGAAGAATCTCGTCTCCGGGAAGAGCAAGAGCGCGCCAATCGTTTGTTTGGCAACAAGTTCGATGCTCCCCAAGAGCAACAACCTCAGCCGGTCGTAGCACCCGTTGTGGTTCCCGCGGCTACAGCCACTACCGTAGTGACTCCGGATCCTGTTCCGGCCAAAGCTGTTGTCGCTGAGGAAAAGGAAGAGTCGAAAGAGCCGGTCGAGGCTAAGGCCACTAATGTGCACATCGAGAAGATCGAAATCGTGCAGCCTGAGCAAATCCAGTCGAAGACTCCTCCTCCGCAAATCGAGTCGGTGACGCCGGTGGCTCCTGTGGCCGTCAGCAAAGCCGAAGTCGAAGAAGACGATCAGAAGGAAGAAGTTAAGGGTTCCAAGTACTACGTATCGGGAAGCCTTGGTGCCATGACTTACGATGCTTCTAACGTGAAGGAAAACTTCGGCGGTGGAGTTTCGGTAGGTACTATTGTTAACGATCGCGCCGCGATCGAAATTGGTTTCCTTTACTCGAACCACTACATCGACACTTTCTGGAATCCAGGTATCTATCGTGAGTTGGATCAGTACGATATCGGGATCAACGCCAAGTATTACCTTTTGACCACTCGAATCCGACCCTACGTTGGTGCCGGTGTGTCGTACATCGTTCGAGAGTACAACGACCGCGTGGTGCCTAACTTTGCGCCTCCGACGAATGTTTCAAGCGAGCAGACAGAATCTGTGAACTTGGGCTTAGCCGTCGGTGCCGATTTTATCGTGAACGAAATGTTCGCAATCGGTGGTGGCTTGGACTACAGCACCAACATGATGAACCGCAATGATTTCAACTTTGCTAATTACGGCTTGCCGGAAAACACGAAGGCTTTGGAAGAGATCGACTTTTTCACAGTCAAGGTTAACGCCAAACTGATGTTCTAAGATTTGAATTGAATTGTTGTGTGCCCTCTCCCTCGAGGGCTCCCTCTCTGTTAGGCCGGGTGTGTTTTAAACTCCCGGCCTTTTATTTATTGTGCGCCTCTAGTCCTCGGCGTAAAATGATTTATGGATCAATTTAAGCGCTTGATTGCGATGGGAGTCCTACTGCTCTCCTGGAGCCTAGGGGCGGGCGAAATCAAATCCATGGGTGTCGGAATAGTGAAGGGCGAGGTCGTCACCAGCCGAGAGGTCCACATCCAGAATCTTCTTGAAGCCAGCCTTTATCAGAATTCAGGGGACGGGAAGATCCTGGGCCTGGATTCAAAGGCTTTCGCCAAAACCGTGCAGGCGGCTCTGCTGGAACTCGCCATTAGCATGGAGGCTCATAACTTCAACGTGGTTCAGGTGGGGGATGAGGAATTGGCCAAATTAAAGGCGCAGGCCTTACAGTCCCTGGAGAAGCAAAAGGCCTGGAAGGACCTGCAGGTGACCGAGGCTGAGCTCAAGCGGGGATTGATTCGCAAGGCTCAGGCCAAAAAGTTCATTCAGTTTCGGGCCAAATCTTCGGTTCTTCCGGTCACCGATCGCGAGGCGCAAAAATATTTCAACGAAAATCGCTTGAAATTTGGCGACCTTCCGTACGAAAACTTCAAGGAGAACATCAAGGCCTATTTAAGTCGCACACAGGTTGAGCGTCGGCTCGGCGAGTGGTACGAGGTCTTGTTGAACAAATACCAGGTCAAGAATCTAATCGCGGAGATTTAGTTGAACGAAGAAGAGTCAGCAGAATTCTTGGTATTGACGCCAAGACAGCTGCCCCAGCTTACCGAACTGATGGACAACATATATCGATCCACTAAGGTTCCGGTCGGGGGCCTATGGACCCGGGACCTGTTGAAGCAGGAACTCGAAATTGGCCAGGGTATTGGGCTCACTGTCGAAAACTTTGGGCTAGCGGCCTTTGTGCTTTTTCGCCTTTATGAGCAGCACCGTGAAATCACCTTACTTGCCACCCATCCGGGACGCCAACGGCGTGGCGATATGAATTTTCTGCTTTCCTATGTTTTAGAGCGCCGCTCACCCAGTGAAAGAATTTGGTTGGAGGTCCATGCGGCCAATCAACCGGCCTTAAACCTTTATGAAAAGCTGGGATTTCAGGCTGTTGGCCGTCGGCCGAAATATTATCGAGATGGGGGCGACGCAGTCTTGTTGACCCTCGGATAGGACTTGCCAAAGTTAGTCAAATCTTGGTAATGACTCATGAATGAGAGGGCTAAATGCCCTCTTTTTTTGTATTATATCCCCTTTTGGAGGCAATTTAGGGTGCTCTCGAACGCTCAGATGGAGCAAATCTGCAACTTCGCCCGCGACATCGCGGAGCGCGAGGGCTGTCGCCTTTATGATTTAGAGTTTGTCCAGGGTTCGGGTCGAATTCTGCGCGTCTTCATCGACAAGAGTGAGGGCGTGTCCATTGATGATTGTGTCAATGTTTCCAAGGGTTTAAATCTTCGCTTGGATGTTGAAGATGTGATCCCCGGTGGGCGCTATGAGCTCGAAGTTTCCTCCCCGGGAATGGATCGAAAGCTGACCAAGCTTTGGCATTTTGAGGGCGCCGTCGATCAGACCGTGCTACTCAAATATCGGAGCGAAGATGGCAAAGTGTTGAGTTTTGAAGGGCGCTTGAAGGAAGTGAAGGGCGAAACGTTGGTGTTGGAAAATTCGAAGGGAAGCGTCGAACTGCCGTTTCCTGCGATTGAAAAAGCGAAGATTGTTTTGGTGGAGCCATTTGGCAATTCGCCGGCGAAAAAGAAGAAGAGGTAGGAGCAATGGCAGAGAATCTATTTTCAGATCTAAGTCGTTTGATTGAACAATTGGGTAAAGACAAAGGTATCGACAAGGCCGTCGTCATCGATGCGATCGTCCAGGGTATGGAACTCGCGGCTCGCAAAAAGTATGGGACCTATCGGGAAATCGAAGCGAAGTATAATGAAGAGGCCGGTGAAGTTGAGCTCTTTGAGTTTAAGGAAGTCGTCAACGACGAAGATTTCATCGATGACGAAGTCGAAATCAAGCTCACGGAGGCTCTTGAGCTGGATCCAGAAGCGCAGTTGAACGACTCGATCGGTCGCAAGATGGAATCGGGCGACTTGGGTCGAATCGCCGCGCAAACCGCGAAGCAGATCATTATGCAAAAGGTCCGAGAGGCCGAACGCGATATTATTTTTGCCGAGTTTGAGCAGCGCAAAGGTGAAGTGGCATCGGGTATTGCCCGCCGGGTTGAGCGCGGAGCCATTGTTGTCGATTTGGGTCGAACGGAAGCCTACATTCCTCCCCGAGAGCAAATCCCAGGCGAGGTTTACAAGCCGGGTGATCGCATTCAGGGTTACATCGCCGATGTACGTGCCTCGACTCGTGGCCCGCAGATCATTATGTCCCGCGCTGATGAGCGCTATCTGATGAAGCTTTTTGAAGTGGAAGTTCCCGAAATTTACGACGGAATTGTCGAAATCGTGGCGGCCGCTCGTGAGCCTGGGCAGCGTGCGAAGATCGCCGTTCAATCGAAAGATCCGGCTGTAGATCCGGTAGGAGCTTGTGTGGGAATGAAGGGCTCGCGCGTACAGAACATCGTGCAAGAGTTGCGTGGCGAGAAAATCGATATCGTTAATTACGATGAAGATTCCGCCCGGTTTGTATGTAACGCCTTAGCTCCTGCCGAAATTTCGAAGGTTTTCTTGGATGAAGGCAATCGCGAGATGGAAGTGATTGTTCCTGACAATCAGTTGAGCTTAGCCATCGGCAAAAAAGGTCAAAACGTTCGCTTGGCAGCCAAATTGACGGGTTACAAGCTAGACATTATGTCCGAGTCCAATATGGCGCAGAAGACGGCTCAGGCGATTGTCAATTTATGCTTGCTTCCCGGCATGACCGAAACCATGGCACAAAATATCTATCAGTCTGGATTTTCTTCCGTACAGGCCCTTGGTGATGCGGAAATCGAACAGTTACAAAACATTCCTGGTTACGAAGATGAAGCCAAGGCTCAGAAGCTTTCTGATGATGCCCTGGCCCTGATCGAGCAATATAAGGCGGAAGGCAAAGAACTCCCGACAGTATCTGGCAAAGGTGCTGACGGAGCAGGCCACGTGGCTCAGGCCTCGCAAGATGCGAAGAGCCAGGCCGACGAGCGATTGCGTGCGGAAAAGGCGCAGTGGGCGAAGAAGGAGAATGAGTGAGTCAATTGAAGGTATTTGAGTTCGCCAAAGAGATTGGGATCGAAACTCTCGTGCTCATGGATCGAATCCGCGAGTGGAAGTTACCTGTGCGCAGTCACATGGCTACTTTGGATGAAGCCATGATGAACGAGATAAAATCTCGTTTGGATGAATCTAAGCAGGCCAAGGATGAGGCAAAGCCTAAGAAAAAGGCGGTCCGTAAGAAGGCTGTGCCTAAGGCAAAAGCCCCTGTTAAGGCCAGCGCGCCGGTGACGGCGACGGCTGAAGCTGCACCAGCGACCAAAAAGGTGACCCGCAAGAAGACAGCAGAAGGTCGAGCGGCCGGTGGCGGCACTGTGATCCGACGAAAAGCCGGTGAGATTGAAGCTGCCAAATTGGCTGCTGCTGAAGCGGCTGCCGAAGCGGCCGCTGCGGCAGCCACGGCCACGGATAATTTGGAATCCTCTGATCTTCAAGGCGTTGATATGGGGAACCAGGTGATGGTTCCGCAGGCTGAAGGCCAAGCCATAACGGAAGAAGGTGGGGATGGAGTAGCTGCGGCCGGACCCGATGCCCCCCGAGCCAGTGAAGAACCGTCGAAGCGCCGTAATATTGTGGGCCGAATGGATCTGAGACGGGTGGCCACGATGGCACCCTCGAGTGGTAACAACCAGGCAGGACCTGGAGCCCCGCGGGTTTCTCGTACAGCTCCTCGAAATATTCGCCCAGGATTTTATGCCCCAGATTCGATTGTGATCCCTGATGGACCCGTCGAGTCCGCGGCCGAACATAAGGCTCGAGAAGAAAAAGAAAGAGCCAAGAAGAAACAGCCCAGCACGGGCAAAGTGGAAGAAGAAGTTAAAACATTCACAGCCACTGAATTTCGTAAGCGCGAGGTCATTTTTCAGCCTAAGAAGAAAAAAGCTATGGCGAATATCGGTGGTAAGAAAACTCAGATCACCACGCCTGCGGCCCATAAACGAATTGTTAAAGTTCATGGCAAAATTTCTTTGGCTAACTTGGCGATGGAAATGGGTTTGAAGGCGCCCGCTCTACTCAAGAAGCTGATGCAAGAGGGCGTACAAGCCACAATGAACACGGATTTGGATTTTGATACCGTCGCGTTGATTGTCCCGGAATTTGGTTGGGAAGCCCAGAACGTTTTGAAGTCGGTGGATGAACTGATCACGGCGACCGCATTCGGCGATCTCGAGGCCGAAAAGGTCACTCGACCACCGGTCGTCACCGTCATGGGACACGTCGATCATGGTAAGACGTCTTTGTTGGATGCAATTCGCAAAGCACGAGTCGCGCAGGGCGAAGCCGGCGGTATCACCCAGCACATCGGAGCTTATTCGGTCACTTTAGATGACGGACATAAAGTCACGTTTATCGATACTCCCGGTCACGAAGCCTTTACGGCGATGCGAGCACGAGGTGCCAACGCCACGGACATTGCCATTATTGTGGTAGCAGCGGATGACGGAGTCATGCCCCAAACCGCGGAGGCCATCAATCATGCCAAAGCCGCGAAGGTGCCGATTATTGTAGCCGTGAACAAGATGGACAAGCCGGGCGCCAATACGGATCGAATTAAGCAGCAGCTGACCGAGTACGAATTGGTTCCGGAAGAGTGGGGTGGTAGCACGATCTTTTGCCCCGTTTCAGCTCTTAAAGGCGATGGAATCAAAGAACTTTTGGAGCAAATCGTGCTCGTGGCCGAGATGCAAGAGCTCAAGGCCAATCCTAAGCGATCGGGCTCTGGAATCGTGATTGAGAGCCGCATGGAGAAAGGCCGCGGAAGCGTGGCGACTCTATTGGTTCAAGATGGTCATGTGAACGTGGGTCAAATTATCGTCGCGGGAACAGTGGTCGGTCGAATTCGAAATATGATGAACGACCAGGGTAAGACCGTGGCCGAAGCTTTGCCTGGGACTCCCGTTGAAATTCTAGGTCTGCCGGAGCCTCCTAAGGCCGGTGATCGATTTGATATTGCTCGGGATGACGAGAGTGCCCGAAAAATTGCTCAGCAGCGACTTGATGAAGTGGCCAAGGCCGAAATTCCGTCTTCTAAGATGAGTTTGGATCAGCTCTTTGCCAAAGTAAAATCGGGCGATGTGAAAGAGCTGGCTCTTGTTTTGAAGTCCGATGTGGCGGGCAGTCTAGAAGCCGTCAAAGGCATGATGGATAAAATTGGCAACGAAGAAGTGAAATTGAAGCTGATTCACTCGGCCGTTGGTGGAATCACCGAGAGCGACGTGCTTTTGGCCAGTACTTCGAAAGGTGTCATTGTTGGATTCAATGTTCGTCCTGACACAGGCGCCATGCGCTTGGCGAAGGAAAAGGGCATTGAAATCAAAACCTACACCATCATTTATGAATTGATTGATGAGTTGAAGGCGGCGCTCGCTGGCTTGTTGGCGCCCAAAATCGTGGAAAAGTCGATGGGTCGAGCCGAGGTTCGAAACACGTTTGTGGTCCCCAAAATGGGAACGATTGCAGGATGTTTCGTGGCCGACGGCAAGATTGCGCGAAATCACATGTTAAGACTGCTGCGTGATAATAAGGTGATCTTTGAAGGTAAAGTCGGAAGTCTTAAGCGTTTCAAAGACGATGTCCGTGAAGTGGCAGGTGGCTTTGAGTGTGGTATTGGCATCGAGAACTACAACGACATCAAAGTCGGCGATGTGATTGAAGCCTTTGTTAAAGAAGAGCAGGTTCGGGAGTTGACCAATTGAGAACGCAGAAAATCGAGGCTGAAATTATGCGTTTGATCTCGCGTAAACTCGTGCAAGACATGAGTCAGCCCCTTCCTGGATTTGTCTCTGTGTCGAATGTGTCTGTACAGGGCAATTTGCGGGGAGCTAGGGTCTTCTTTCGACTTGTGGGAGAACCGGGCGACACGCGCGTGGCCTCTGAAATTTTAGAGCGAGAGCGGCCTTACTTCCAAAAACTGGTGGCTCAGAATTTACGTCTTAAATTTTGCCCCGTGCTTAAGTTCGAGTACGGCTCGGCCCTCATTATGGATGAAACCGATCGCCTTTTGGCTGAACTGAATCGCGACAAACGATTTGGTGCTTAAGTGGAACGTCATGGAGTTTTACTGGTAGATAAACCAGGCGGGATGACCAGCCACGATGTTGTGGGCGCGGTTCGAAAATTGGCAGGACAAAAAAGTGTGGGTCATACCGGAACGCTGGATCCTTTGGCGACGGGGCTAATGCTCCTTGTTTTAGGTGAGGCGACTAAGATTTCGGATTATTTGACGGCTGAAGACAAACGTTACTTGGTCGATATCCAATTGGGAGTCGAATCCGACACCTTGGATCGAGATGGAAAGGTGAGTCCGTGCTCCGATCGGCGCGTGGAAGAGTCGGAAATCCGAGAGGCCTGCGAAGGCCTTTTGGGTGAATTCGAATGGCCGGTTCCACATTATTCGGCGGTCAAAGTGGGGGGAAAACCTCTGCACATAAGTGCTCGAAGGGGCGAGGAAACAGAAACTCCGACGAGACCGATGTCTTTTTGGGATCTCCGGTATGTGTCCTGGGATGCGCCCTCACAGCGGCTTCAAGTGGAAATTTCTTGCACCAAGGGTAGCTACATCCGGACATGGGTTCAGCAGCTGGGGCAGGCCCTAAAAGTGGGCGGCATTGTTCAAGAGCTCCGCCGACTGTCCATAGGGAATTGGGCGATTGCTGAGGCGGTTTCACTTCCACAGCTTCAGGAAATGGGACAAGAAGCTTTGGATTCGGTTCTCAGGCCGCTGAACGCCTGTCTACCCGGGCTTCGAACCCTTGTGGCGGACGGTCGTGAGGCCCGCTTGGTTCAAAATGGCCAGATACCCCGTGATTTTATGGCCCGCTTGGTGCCCGAGCAAAAGCAGGCATTTACGAGTCAAAATCCGGTTGTGGTGAAGGTCGTTTCGGGTTCCGGTGGCCTGTTGGCTCTGATCTCGGCCCAACAGGGGCAAGGCCTCAAAATTAAAAGGGTTTTTCGAAGCTTTCCTTGACCTTTCCGAGGGCCTGCGGCTAAATCCCTGCATGTAAAATCATCACTCAAGGGTGCGAAAGCCAAACGCCCCGAGGGTTTATCTTTTTCAGGAGGCATCTCCCATGGCAATGGAAAAAACAGTTAAAGAAGCAGTAATCAAAAAGTTCAGAACAGGCGAGTTCGACACGGGATCTTGCGAAGTGCAAGTGGCTCTGTTGACTAGTCGTATTTTAGAACTGTCTGAGCACTTCAAGACCCACAAGAATGACAAACATTCTCAGCGTGGACTGGTTCACTTGGTCAATCGTCGGCGTAAGCTCTTGGCCTATTTGAAGAAGTCTGCAAATCCCCGCTATGTGAAACTCATCAATGAATTGGGCTTGAGAAAATAAGAAGAAGGAAACAATGAATAAAATTACAGTTACGGGTCAGTTCGGCGCGAGCAACGTCACCATTGAAACCGGTCGCATGGCTAAACAAGCCGATGGTTCGGTTGTTGTATCTTCGGGCAATAACATGGTTTTGGTGACAGTGGTTTCAAGTAAAACCCAATCAAAAGCCGATTTTTTTCCGCTGACCGTTGAGTATCAAGAAAAATTCTACGCCACGGGAAAGATTCCGGGTGGGTACTTTAAACGTGAAGGACGACCGACCAATAACGCGACACTGACCGCGCGCTTGATTGACCGACCCATTCGTCCCTCTTTTCCAGAGGGCTATCGATTTGAAACTCAGGTGGTCGCGACCACTCTGAGTTTTGACGGGACATTTCCGATTGAAGTGCTAGCCAGTTTAGGAGCCTCTGCCGCCATTCACATTAGCGACATTCCGTTCAACGGACCGACATGTGCCGTCCAGGTGGCCAGAATCAATGGTCAGTTTGTGGCGAACCCATCCTCCATTGATCTCGAGCAGTCCGATGTGAACATCATTGTGGCTGGAACCAAAAATGGATTGTTGATGGTGGAAGGAGAAACCAAATTTATTTCAGAGGCGGACGTATTGGCCGCTTTGAAGTTTGGTCATCAGGCCATGCAGCCGATGTTTGCCATGCAGGATGAACTTCGTGCAAAAGTCGGATCCAAAGCTAAACGTGAGTTTACCCCAACAGTGATCGATGCCGATTTTCAAAACCCGGTTCGTGAATTTCTGACTCCTAAGATCCGCCAGGGGCTACAGGTTCGTGATAAATTGAAGCGGTACGAAGCCTACGATGCCGCCCAGGCCGAAGCGGCGGCTAAGTTCGTTGAGACCATTACGGACGACAAACTGAAAGCTCAGCGTGAAGCCGAACTCGGTACGATCGTTGAAGATCTTAAGTACAAAATCAGCCGTGAGTTGGTGCTGGAGACGAAGAGCCGAATTGATGGTCGCTCGACCACGGACATTCGGCAGATTTGGTGTGAGACAGGTATCTTGCCCCGCGCCCATGGCTCGGGTCTCTTCACTCGCGGTGAAACCCAAGTGTTGGGCACTGTGACTTTGGGTACCGGTGAAGATGAGCAAATGATCGATGATTTGGCTGGGCTCACTAAGAAAAAGTTCATGCTGCATTACAACTTTCCTCCTTTTTCCGTCGGTGAAACCGGTCGTATGGGCGGACAGTCCCGTCGTGAGATTGGACATGGATTTTTGGCTGAACGAGCCGTTAAGGCCATTATTCCTGATTTTGAAAAATTCCCTTACACGATTCGAATTGTGTCTGAGGTGTTAGAGTCTAACGGTTCTTCCAGTATGGGAACTGTTTGCTCAGGAACTTTGGCGCTGCTCGATGCAGGTGTTCCGATCAAAGGCAACGTGGCGGGAATCGCCATGGGTCTGATTAAAGAGGGCGAAAAGGTCGCGGTTTTGTCTGACATCCTGGGTGATGAAGATCATTTGGGCGACATGGACTTCAAAGTGGCCGGTACTCGCAACGGAGTCACGGCTCTTCAAATGGATATCAAAATTGATTCGATCAGTTTTGATATTATGGAGACCGCGCTCAAGCAGGCGCATGATGGTCGTAACCACATCTTAAATGAGATGGAGAAAGTGATGTCTCAACCTCGTGGTGAGATCTCGCAGTACGCTCCACGGATCGAAACAATCAAGATCAAGCCAGATAAGGTGCGTGAAGTGATTGGCGCGGGCGGTAAGGTCATTAAAGGAATCATCGAAGAGACCGGCGTTAAGATCGATATTGAAGATGATGGCACAATTCATATCGCCTCGAGCGATCCGAAGGCGGCCAAGCGCGCGATTGAAATCATCAATAACATTTGCGCGGAAGCTGAGGTCGGCAAGACCTACAAAGGCAAAGTGGTCAAGATCATGGATTTTGGTGCCTTCGTGGAAGTGTTGCCGAACACCAGTGGCCTCTTGCACATTTCTGAAATCGCCCATGAGCGAATTCGCAATGTGACGGATGTGCTGAATGAAGGTGATTCGGTGGATGTGAAGGTGTTGGATATCGACCGATCCGGTCGGATTAAGCTATCGCGCAAGGCTCTTCTTGAAAGGCCGCCGGCCAACTAGTGTTGCGTTAGGTGAAGGCGTACAGCTACAAACCCATCTTTCAGAAGACAACTTTAAGCAACGGGGTGCGAGTGGTGACCGAAAGTCACCCTTTCACCCGGGCCGCCAACGTGGGCATTTTTGTCGAGGTCGGAAGTCGCGATGAACCCGCTGGGCGTGCGGGACTCACGCATTTTCTCGAGCATTTGGTCTTTAAGGGAACGCGCAAACGCTCCTCCCTGGATATTGCCAAGGTTTTGGACGCCGTCGGTGGTGATTTGAACGCCTACACCACGCGCGAATACACCTGCTTTCACGCCACAACATTGAAAGAGCATATGCCACTCAGTGTGGATGTTCTGTCGGATTTGGTGACATCGGCGACGCTCGCACGCGAAGATTTTCTTAAAGAGCGAGAAGTGATCCTCCAGGAAATCCAAATGTCGAAAGACAATTTGGAGGAATATATCTTGGATTTGTTCTTGGATCTCTCTTATCACGGGCAGGCCCTTGGAATTCCGATCCTGGGAACGGAAGACACGCTAGCGAAATTGAAAAGGGCGGACTTAGCTAATCATTACAACTCTTTCTTTCGTGGACCTCGTATTATTGTCAGCGCCGCGGGTCCGGTCGAACACGAGCATGTGGTCGACATCGTGGCTAAAAAATTAGGTCGCGTGCAGAAACGCTCGCGGGCCTTGACCCGTCGGGGAACTCGCGTTCGACGTGTCATGGAGTACATTCCCAGGAACAGTGAACAGGTTCATCTTCTAGTGGGTTTTCCCTCCAATCCCTTTCGATCGAAAGCCAGGTTCGATGCCCTTGTTGTCAACGAGATGCTGGGTGGGGGAGTGACCTCGCGCCTATATCAACGTATTCGGGAAGACCAGGGTTTGGTCTATTCGGTTTACAGTTTTTTGCAGAGCTTTTTAGACTCAGGCCTATTTATGGTCTACGCGGGCACTTCGGATAAGAACGCGATGAAGGTTCTAAAGACGATTCGCGCGGAATTGGCGAAGGTCTTTAAGGGGCAGTTCAGTGATCGGGAAGTGGAGATGTACAAAACCCAGCTGAAAGGCCAGATCCTTTTGGGGGCGGAGGACATGGAAAACCGCATGAACTCCTTGGGCGTGAACGAAATGATTTTTGGCGATTACCGCCCAGTGGATGAAATCATTCGGGATATTGAGAAAGTCAGCCGAAAGTCCATCCGGGACTTTGTGCAAAAGTACTTTTCTCTCAAGGAGGCCTCCCTTATGGTTATGGGTGATCTTCAACCGGCCGAAGCTTTACGCTTAATGAATTTATGGGAGTAAAAAATGGAAATCAGCCAAATTAAAAAATCTGTTCAAGAAATTGCCCGAACCGTGGGCGCCATTGTCGAAGAAAAATTAGGTGAGCGCTCGCAGCTTGAAGAGCAAGTTCGCACCATGGCCAAGCAGGTGGAAAAAGTGGTGTCGGAAGCTCTGTGGAGCCGAGGCCTTGAGCGCCCCACATTGCGTTTTCGCAAGCTTGAGAATTTCAAAGGTGAGCTGCCTAAGTATGAAACTCTAATGGCTGCAGGCTTAGATGTTAGGGCCTGCTTGGAAGAAGCGGTCACTTTGAAACCCGGTGAGCGAGCTTTGATCCCCACCGGTTTGTCGGTTGAATTCCCCAGAGGCTTTGAGATTCAAGTTCGCCCGCGCAGTGGATTGGCTATCAAAAAAGGCCTTTCGGTGGTGAATTCACCCGGGACCATCGATGCGGATTATCGTGGTGAGATCAAAGTGATCATGATCAACTTGGGTCAAGAAACAGTGACCATCGAAGACCAAGAGCGGATTGCTCAAATGGTGGTTTGCCCTGTCGCGCACGCCGAAATCGAAGAGGCCGACGAGCTCTCTGACACCGAACGCGGCGAAGGCGGCTTCGGCTCCACCGGCGCCTAAAAAAGGTTCGGAGCCGTATTCAAATTGCCAGTGCAACTTTTGTCTTAAAGTAAACTTCGAAGGGGGTCCTGTAACCCAGGACCTTTCGAGGTCTAAAATTTAGACGTTGTTCTAACTTCGATAGC
>JBFWON010000101.1:0-15355 GCA_050250515.1 Bdellovibrionales bacterium
GACTGGGGCTCTGGACAGAGCCCTTCGTTCACACTCCCGCTTCGGGCGGGCGCTTGAGCTTAACAGCTACACCTGAAAACACGGCCTGATTCTTAATTGTCGCGCTGGGATTTTGCACCACGCGCTGCTGAAGTCGTGTGAAGATGGGTTCTCGAATGGCTAGTGAATTGTCTTGTAAAACCACCTGTCGGGCAATTCGACTCGAAACATGAATCACAATCGGCGCCTTGAGGTTCGCGGTCATTTGGGTTGGATCCGCAGGAATCGTAATTATTGCAAAGGGACGAATACCGTCCGGCGATTTCAGGCCTAACAGTTCGAGATCATGTTTGGTCAGTTGAATTTTATATTGGGGAGCAAAAAGCTCGGGCTCAAGCAGAGGGAAAGCAATGTTGGGATCCTCACACGACTGAAGCCAGGCAAAAATCTCATCTGTCGGATCATCAAGCAGGATAAATCTTCGGAGTTCACTGAAGCCTAACAGGCCCTCGGGAAACTGTATCACATCTTCCGCTGTAATGGACACGGCACCAAAACGGCTCGTATGTATGACCATAGCCCCCCCTCCAAAATCAGGATGCCCCTAAAAAGGGGGACACTTCAAGACCTAAAGCGGGTTAATAACGCTACCTGTCTTTTACTTATTCTTAAGGAGTTCCGCGACAGCGCGGGCACTGGTAGAAGTGGTCGCCACAGACTCTTGGTTCTGGTTCTGGATGGCCATATAGACCTCCTCGCGGTGAATCTTAGTATCCTTGGGAGCTTCAATGCCCAGGCGGACCTGCTTTCCCTTAATTTGCACGACTCGAATTTTAATATGATCGTCGATCGCGATACTTTCACCGAGTTTTCGAGTTAAGACCAACATGAGGTGGCTCCTTCAACGTCCTAGTCAAAGCTGATGAATCTCTTTACGGAGGATTCACGAAAAAACCTTAGGTAGTCTCTAGAGAGACTAAAGTCAACCACGGCCTCTGTCTGACCCCTATACACGTGTCGAAGTTATGGCCAGGGCCTCGTCTGCGGGTGATACGGTTTGCACGGTTTATAAGGTCTCGCTTGGGTCCAGGAATTGCTGACCTTATAATCTAGATATGAAGTACATCCTGGCCTGTATCTTAACCTTAAGCGTCTTGTGGCCCTATGAGTCCCACGCTGGAAGAATTTCAACTTACCTGCGCGGGCATGTGATCAAGAAGTCTAGAACCCTGTGGATTTTGAACAATAAAAATGGAACCTACTGGATAAAGGTCAACCGCCGCCCCCCCAGCTACACGACCCGCTTTGGCAACAATGAAATGGGCTTTTGGGTGGAAGTGAAAGCCATCAAAAAGTTCCGTCCCGCCGCTAAAAATCTGAGCGCGGCCATCGATTAACGAAGAAAATCCATCAAACTTTTTTGAATGAGTTTACCACTGGTTTGCAGCGTGGCTTGCAAAGTGCTTTCGGCCTTATTGATCTCACTCACAGTCGAAAATACATCGGCATCTTCAAGACTCGAGATCGCCGATTGGTTGTCGACCTTCAGCTTTTCAACCGTCTGCATAAGACTATCCAACCGCATCCCGCGTGAGCCCACCTGGGAGCGGCTCAATACAACTTGCGATAAGGCGGAGTCCAACTGGTCCAAGCTGTCTTGCACGCCGGATTTGTCATTCACTCGTAATGAGACTTCCAGGTCTCTTAGCACACGGAATAGATTCAAGCCCTGTTGGACCTGTTCAGGATTTTCAATTTTGCCCTTGGGCCCACCGGCGGACTCCGGAACCCGCCCTGACATGCTCGCCGGCCCACGGACTGCCGGGGCCTGAGCGTGTTCATAAGCGCCTTCTTCGTGCATTTGCTTGTACTGGGCCTCGGCTGCTAAATCGTCTTGCAGCTCCTCGACTGAGCGCGGCTGAGGAGCGCCTTGTAGGGCCATTCCATTATTGTCCACACCGACACCAAGAAAAACGCGCGAGCCCGGCACGTTCATCGGCAGAAAAGTCTCTTTATCGATATGAATATTCATTTCGCCGTGATCACCACTGTACTGGCCATTAACATTGAAGGGTGCGTTTTGGGTCCGATACCCACCGAAAATAAAACGATCGCCGAGCTTGCGATTTCCAATACTGATCATTTGCGAATAAAGTTGTTCCACTTCCGTCGCGACCACGCGCCGGCTCTCTTCATTCGCACTGGCGTCGTTGGACTGATTGATGGCCAGCTCTTTTGCTCGCATCAGAACTTCGCTCAAATCCCCGAGCGACTGATCGGTCAGCTCGAGGAACGACCTCGCGTAGTTTAAACTCTTGGTGAATTGCTGGTTACTTTGCAAGTCAATCCGATTGGCCAAAACGCGAGAGGCCGCCAGCGGATCGTCTGACGGTTTAGTGACTCGCTTTTGGGTGGCCGCTTGATTTTGCAGCTCGGCCATTTGCGAGCGATTCTTTCCTAGGTTGCCATTCACCTGGTCAAATTGCATTTTGTCCGCGATCCGCATGGCCTAGTCCGTCCCCACTACAATCGTTTCAAGTTTAAAACCGTGTCCATCATTTCATCCGCCGTGCGCACCAGGCGCGCCGACGCATCAAAAGCTTTTTGAAACTCAATCATTTTGGTCGTCTCTTCATCTAAGCTGACGCCACTGATACTCTCACGCACGTTCTTCAACTGCGAGACAATGTCCTTTTGCGACTCATTGGATGAATTTGACCTTTGCGTTTCAATACCAATCTGTCCGACCAAGGAATTGTAAAAGTCATCAAATGTCGAAGTGCCGTCATCCATCACCTGACGGTATTGCAGCCCCGAGACCAAATTGGCCACGCGATTATCTCCAGGAGCCTCCGGGGCGCCGGCCGCCGCGATCAGTCCTACATTGTTTGAAATGGCCGAATTCACCGATAGGTTTTCAGCTGTTTGAAAGGCGCCTCTTGGGGTGTCAAAAAACAACTGGCCGGTTTGTCCATTGCGATTGTAGCCCTGCACATGAACAGAATTGACCTCTTCCGCCAGACGGTAGGCCAAGTGGTCCATATTAGCGATCAATTCATTACAAACATCATCACGCACCTGCAAGAGGCCACCGATTTCGCCGCCGTTCAACTGGCGAGTGACATTGACCGGTGTTGCGTTGTCTGAATTTTTGTAGAGAATTTCAAAATTGCCCTCGGCCTTGCCTGGTCCGGCGGGCGTCGAGGCCACCTTCAATTCCCGAAACGAATAACCCGACACCAAAACCGCCGTGTTACCGGCTGTGATGGCCAATTGGCCATCCTTGCTCTCCGCGTACTTGATGTTGACCTTTTGGCTCAGCTCTTTGACCAACTGATCCCGGCGATCACGCTCATCATTGGCAGGCACACCGTTCAGCTCAACCACTTGGACCTTTTCATTGAGTTGGGCGATCTCTTTGCTCAGGCGGTTGATTTCTTCCACTTTTGTCGCAACTCGAAAATCCGCATCCTTTTGGATTTGTTGTAAGTCCCCTCGCACGCGGTGAAAATCATTGGCCAGATTTTCCCCCGACTCTTTGACCTGGGTGCGCGTGGCCAGGCTCTCTGGATTGTTGGACAACTCACGAAACGAGTTAAAAAAGTTTCCGAGGGAATGATTGAGGCCCTTGTTGATCTGTTCGTTGTAGACTTGCTCGACTCGCGCCAACATTTCCGACCGGCTGCCCAAGTAGCCTAGCTGATTTCCTTCATGTTCGAGCTGTCTTTCAAGGTAAGGATTGTTGGTTCGGGTCACGTTGAGCGCTCGTGCACCCATTCCAATGCGAAGTTTTCCTTCCCCGACCGGAACGTTGGTCACAAGTTCGACTCGCTGGCGCGAGTACCCCTCGGTGGATTTGTTTGAAATATTGTGGGCCGTGGTCTGAAGTGCGGTCTGTGAGTTCATCAACGACCGGCGGCCTACGTCCATCATGGACCAGATTCGCGACATTCTGTCTTCCTTCGATCTCACCCATCCTGGGGGAGATTCTAAATTGTCTTAGGCTTCGCGACTGACCAACTGGCCCGACGACGAATGCCCCTCAACGGCTCCTTTATTCTTGTAAGTCGGCTTCTCTTGCAAGGTGTTCTTAATCGCGCTCATGGCGCCCGTGATGTTATTGAGGGCCGACTGTACCAATGTTTCATTTTGTCGATTGTAATCCTGAACTCGCTTCAGTAAGAGTTCCAGAACCGAATGGATGGAGCGAAGTCGCTCGGCCATATCGTCCGGAACATGTCGAGCAATTTCAAACAGTCGTGGTGTCTCGCCTGACAAGCCGAGTGATTGATAAACCTCGGCCGTGCATTTTAACCTTTGAGCCTCGAGCGCCCGAATCTTGATCAACATGGCCTCTTTGGCCCGATTGTTTTCGTTCAAGTCGTCGAGATTCGCCGAAATCAGAATTTCTTTTTCCTTACGGACGACTTCGAGCAAATGACGATAGAGTTTCACTTGCTCTTCAAGCGCATTCAGCAGGGCCTGAACCAGTTCTTGTGTGTTAAGAATTTCCCCCAAAACTTGTCCCCCTCAGTCTCATCAATCCGGAATGGCCAAATGGTCATCCACGAGACGGTCCGCCACGCTTTTCGCATCCACTTGGTAGCGACCTTCATCGATCATCTTTTGCAACTCTGCCACACGAGCATCGTTATTCGAAGGTGCGGTGGCAATGTCCTTCGCTTTTTGCATCATTTGCGCCCGCTCAGAAAGATTCAAATTGGTCGAACCGGATAGATCTTTCGCATTCTTGGCGCCGGCCTTGTCATTGGCTTTTGTTTGAGCCGCATCGGTCTTCGTCGATCGCAGAGGATCGGATTGGACATGATTCGTTCCGCTCGGTTTGCCATTTGAAATTTTCATTTCGACCATCCTTGTCTTGTTACAAGTGTATCATATTGAGACTGCTCGCACAAAAAATCGAGGGCTTGTCCAGCTCCTATCATGAACTCCAATCCAAATTCCAGGCCAAAACAGGACGGCCTGAATCAAGTACTCCCAACTTTTGTCCAGCTTCTACCCTAGTTCCAGCGCCCAATTCTGTCATAGCGCCGGGAAATGTCAGCTCCGAGCGAACACCCCGCCCATGGTCCAACTGGACCATCTGCCAGCCTTCTCCTAGACCTTTCATCTCCAAAACTTCCCCTGAGAGCGGTGCAATGGCATCGTAGGCGGCCTGTCCGGGCTCCATAACCTCCATGCGAACACCGAGACCAGCCCCCTTTACTCCCGGCAGCGATTTGACCCGAATCGAATTGGCCGGAGCCAGCTCCTTAATATCTTGGGCCGGCGCGAGCGGGAGCGGACCCTTTGGATGTGTCCATTTTTGTTTAGAAGATTCCATGTAGCGCTCGCGAACTTGATCGTAAATCATGTCCGCGAGACCCACGCCGCCGCTTTCTGACCACCCTTGCACATACTGCTGGTCCAATTGTTCGCTAAAAATTTTCTCAGCAAAATTGGGTTGCATGATCCCGCCGTCGCGCTGGACGGTCGAGCGCATAGCCTTGACCATCTCGTTGAGGAAATGGGATTCATACATTTTGGCCGCTTGCCGCAGCTGTTGGTCCTGCTCCTTGCGAAGCGATTCCACATCTTTAGGTTTTAGAGGCAAGAACCTTTTTATTTCCATCTTTCGGTCCTTGAAAGAAAAAAAGGGGAAAGTGAGTCAGACCATTTTTGCGCATCCTGCGCTTTCAAAGTCACCTTTGTCTAAAGCCATCCTTGGCCCTAACTTGGTGTTCGGTTTCCGCGTTTCCTGCGAGAGAAATACTTAAACCTTTTGAACCGTCCTGGTCCCTATAGACTCTAACTCACCAACCCCCCCGGACGAGACATCCTGTCCACGTCCATTAAAGAATATCCAAATCCCCATGTAGAGCGCCCGCCGCCTTAATACTTTGAAGAATCGTAATCAGATCCCTCGGCGTTACACCCAATTTATTCATCGCTTTAACTAAATCCCCTACGTTTGCCGACTCTTCCATGACCATGATTTTGTCGCCGTCCTTACCTTTTTCGCCGCCGACCTTCACCGTCAAATCACCATGGCTAATCGCCACCCTCGAAATCTTCACTCCATGACCAACAACGACCGTTCCCGTCTTTTCATTCACAACGACTCGGGCCGCCTGATCGGGATTGATGTCCAAAGACTCAATCAACGCCAGAAGCTCAACGCCACGACCCTCGTAAGGTGGTGGCGAAACCACGTCCACGGTGCCAGCGTCGAGAGCCGAAGCAAACTTTCCCGCTAACTCTCTATTGACAATTTTGACAACTCGCGCGGCCGTTGTGAAGTCCGGGTTATGCAATGTCAGCCTAAACATCTTTCGGC
Source organism: Bdellovibrionales bacterium (assembly GCA_050250515.1). GTDB lineage: Bacteria > Bdellovibrionota > Bdellovibrionia > Bdellovibrionales > UBA1609 > JALHOQ01. Next base: position 6,317 of record JBFWON010000101.1, read on the forward strand.
TGGCGAACTCTTGCCCAATGTCTCGTTCAATCATCGCGCCATTGGGAAGCCTGGCAACGGTTTCGTGAACTCCAGAGCCTGAATAGCCGACCAACAGAGGACCTTGCGCGACCGCGTAGACTTGCTGGTCCGCCGCCCGAAGGGGAGTCTGCACCAAGGTCCCACCCTTTAGGCTAGAGGAATCACCAAGAGTGCTCACCGTGACGTCGAGTTTGTTGCCCGCGCGAGCAAATGGTGGGAGGTCCGCCGTCAGGATCACAGCCGCCACACTTTTGCTGGTCACATCTTTGCCTTGGACTTTCACACCCAGGCGATCGAGCATCCGTTCAATGCTTTTATTGGTGAACTCGGATTTACTGTCACCGGTGCCATTGAGACCTACCACTATCCCGTAGCCCACCAACTGATTGGACCTGACTCCTCGGATATTGGCGATGTCCTTAAGTCGCGCGGCTTCGGAAAACGCCGAGAAGAGGATAAGGCTCACCAACACTAGGAACTTCATAGTCCCTCCTCTTTTCGACGAGCACTCACAATGTCAAATTTAGGATCTAGTAACTTAGAGGCCGGGATTCCATCTTCATTGAAATCTTCAGCTCGCACAACTCCAGTCACAATCACCTTATATTCCCGGGTCCCAATTAAAAAGGGTTGGGTCCCTTTGACTCGGTAATTCCCATCCAGTGTGCGCTCCACAATTCTTGTTGGCACATTCTTAACATTGAAGTCCGCGAGCAGCTGATCCTTGCTTTTTTCCTGGGTGTCCTCAGAGGACTCTTCGGTTGTTTTATCCGTCTTGCCCTTAGCCGCCGTTTTGTCCTTGGCCTTTGCGCTGGCATCATCACCCGAGGTCGGTGCCCGCAGTCGGGCCTTTTGGCGATCTTCAATCTTGGCTAAGAGTTTTTTTATGACGGTGACCTTTGAGTTCAACTGCTCCTTCGGCTCGCCCTCTAAGGTGATGGCCAGAGGATCACCAACCAATCGGATTACATTTTGCGAAAAGAGATAGGCTCCCTGGCCTTCCATCACCCAGAGGGAACCAGACTTGGCCTCAAGCGAGGCTCCATCTTGCAGCGATTCTTTTGTCGTCCGTTTATACTGGCGGCGCACCAAAGGTGGGATATCCCCGGCCTCCGAAAATTTGGTCATGGTACTCGTTTGCTGCCGGGCTTCGGGGGCGGGGGCTCCGCCCAGAAAAGACTTGAGCTTTCGGTTGAAGCTTGAGCATCCCAATTGGGTCATGGCAATCACCATAAGCGAGCCAATGAGGATGAATTCCTTCCACTTCATTTTAACACGACCTCACCGTCCGCTACGACCTGCCCCATCATAGAGGCATTGGTCTTCGGATTTTTAAGCGTGATCACATCACCAACAACCGCATCTTGCTGCGCGATCGCCGATACAGAGACTTCCCAGTTCTGTTCACTCGACTTAAGTTGAACCAATTCGCCCCGGCGAATGGCCTTTTCCCTTTCCAGAAGAGACGCCCAAACCACTTCGCGGGCCCGCATCGCACGCTTCACCTTCATACCCAGAATCGCATTCTCTGCTGGAATACCATCCAAGTTATAAGAGGTGTCTCGATACTCCCATTTGAAGTCGGGCGTTTGAATACGCTCACCCATCGCGAGAGACCGCGTAAGAACGGGGACATTTCGTTTGATTTTCAGCCGACCGCTGACCCATGCCTGGACGGGAGCGTGGTCCATTCGAATAATATTAATTGGTATGGAGAAACTGCCGCTCGGCATATCCGGCTTAATCTGTAGCGACCAATCCCTTACCCCTTGCACCGCCGGCAGACTTAATCCTTCCACTTCCATTTGGCAATCAGGACAACTGGGTTGCCAAACCTCTATCAACTCGCTGGCCACCATCGAGGGATCCATCTCTCGTTTTAATGTGTCCACAATGACCGAACTAGGAATCACAAGCTTAACCTGAATCTTCGACCGCTTTCGCTCTTCTTGCACAATCGGGCGCAACAGTTCGACGAGTCCAGAGCGTGCCAGCTCTTGGCGATCTCCATATTCAGGCGCTTGGGTCAAAATGGTCGATCGTAGTTTTTCTTCGCTCGCTGTGGACAATCCATGGAAATCGACCAGTTGAATTAAGTGCACATCACGGCCCGGGGCCACGACGACATGAGAGCGAACTCTCAATAATGCCTGTGCCGAAGCATCCGCCGCTAGAAAAAGAATCAAACCCATCACCGCTCGCCAAACCGTGCTCATACATTACCTCAGATTGTTAATCGCCTGCATCATGGCGTCTGAAGCCTGAATCACTTTTGAATTTGTCTCATAGGCTCTCTGGGTAGTGATCATCCCCACCATTTCTTCAACAATGTTTACGTTGCTTGTCTCAAGCTGCCCCTGTGCGAGGGAACCAAGCCCCCCCTGGCCGGGCACGCCCTGTTGCGGAAGGCCGCTGGCATTTGTCGGCATAAAGAGGTTGCCGCCCATCGATCTTAGCCCTGCCGGATTGACAAAATTCACCAGCTGAATCTGACCTACATTCTGAGGCTGAATCTGATTGTCGACTAAGACCTGCACCTGCCCGGCCGATCCAATCTCAACCCCCGTGACGTTCGGGGGAATGGTAATCTCGGGCTGCAAGACATTGCCATTTTTGTCCTGCAGCCGGCCATCCGGTCCTTTTTTAAACGATCCATCTCTTGTGTAAGCAATCTGGCCACTCGGTGTTTGAACGGGGAAAAAGCCCCCACCCTGAATGGCCAAGTCAAACGCGCCATTTGTGACGTGGGCATTGCCCTGTCCAAAATCTTTAGCGACCGCCGAGGTCTTCGTGCCGAGTCCAACTTGCACCCCCGTGGGATTTAGGGAGTTCGCACCCGTCGGCGCACCTGGTTCCACTTTCGTTTGGTACATGAGATCTTCAAACTCAGCTCGCGATTTCTTGAAACCTGTGGTCGACACGTTGGCAATGTTATTGGCCGTAACGTCCATGTTCGTCTGTTGCGCGATCATCCCGGTCGCGGCCGTATTAAGAGAACGAATCATTTCTTACCTCTACACCTTCCCGACTTGATTGATCAGCTTGTCATCCATCTCGTCGTGAGCTTTAACTGCCTTTTGTGCGGCCTCGAACACCCTGTTGGCGGCGATCATGTCGGTCATCTCTTCCACCACATTAACGTTGCTTCCCTCAATAAATCCCTGTTGCAATCGGAAATCCTGAGTTCCGACGGGCGCTGATCGCGCATTTCCCTTCAGCGCGTAGAGCGAGTTTCCCACCTTTTGTAAGTCATCTAAAATCGCAAAGTCTGAGACCGCGATCTGACCTAAACTATTTCCGCCATCAAAAATTTCGCCATTTTGAGAAACCGTCATATTATGGGAGCTCAGCTGAATCATTCGTTGAGCGGGATCACCCTGGCCCTGGCGTAGCACTGGATATCCGTCTTTGGTCACCAGTCGACCGTCGCCATCGATCTGAAAAGTTCCGCTCCGCGTGAAGCGAAGCCCTTGTGGAGAGAGAACTTCGAAAAATCCACGACCTTCGATGGCCAAATCAAGCGGAGATCCGGTGGCGCGCATTGCGCCTTGCGTGAACTGAGTATAAGTCCCCGCCGGATTCACATAGGCATTGTCCCCGCCTTGCATATCATAAAAGCTCTCAATCGAAGCCGGTACGCGTGGCACGTTAATCATCACGTCGGGCCGCTCGTAGGTCGAGAGATACTCGCTAAAGATCTGGCGATCTTTTTTAAATCCGGTCGTATTGACGTTGGCCAAGTTGTTGGCAATTGTGTCGAGACGCGAACTTTGCGCCATGGCGCCACTGACCGCTGAGAATATCCCCTTTGAACTCATATTGAATTCCCCCGACTTCACTCGGAGCAAGGGATGTGCCAGTGAATCTGGACTCAGTTTTCGAGCTTAAACGACCGATAGGGGTCGGTTTACCAGACATTAGGGGAGGCAAATCGGGCGCTGGACGTCGAAACCTTGGCGGAGACTAAGAAATCCTGACACCTTGTTCAGCTCGTTGATTTATTCTTCGCTTCGCAAACGACTGGCGTTGTTTCGAAGTTTGAGCAAGTCGATGGTCCTATTGCTCTGCACCCACTTCTTGCGATCGATGTGCCCTTCCCTTTCAAGATCCTGGATCAAGGCCCATTGCCGAACACCCACTTCGATGGCTTGAAAGACGGTATCGACCAGAGGTTTTAAATCAAACGGTTTCACCACATAGTCAAAGGCCCCCAATCGCAAAGCCTCCTTCAACCGCTGAGTCTCTGAATGGGCCGTCAACATGACCACGGGGATATGCCCAAGTCCTGCATTGCGAAGTTCACGCACAAGTTCGAGACCGGTCATGGCGGGCATGGAAATATCACACAAGATGACATGCGTTAAGGGATCTTCCTTTAGACTTGCTAAGGCTCGTCGCCCATCGGCGGCCTGGCGCACGTTCAAGTTTTCTTCAACAAACTTTTCGGCCAGCATCTCTCGCAACTCAGACTCATCTTCAACAATCATTACCGTGTGCTTTTCCATCTCACCGCCAATCAACTTTTGTTTGATCCTGAACCTAGTTTCGGGTGATGTCCAACCAAGCTGCAGGGGGCCTTTTTCTTTCTGGACCTCGTCCTCGACTCGTGTCAAAGTTCAGCTAAACCGAAGAATATATGATGGAAGATTCACGAGAATCTAGACGCCTTCAAGCCCTTTACGATTTAAAAATTCTTGATACCGATCAAGACCACGAATTTAATGAGCTGACAAAAGTTTTATCCGATATTCTTGAAACTCCGATCGCGTTTATTTGTTTAATGGACGCAAAACGCCAATGGTTTAAATCCTCGATTGGTTTAAACGGAGTTCAAGATTTACCTCGTGAAAACACGATCTGCCAGCATGTGGTAGACACTGGTGACATGGTGGTCGTGACCGATGCCTCGCAAGATTCGCGTGTTGCAAATTGCCCATTGGTCCGCAATGCCCCCCACATTCGCTTTTATGCCGGCGCACCGCTTTTTGTGGACGACGGCATGGTGATCGGCACGCTGAGTGTGGCCGACTTGAAACCGCGCGAACTGAATCCCTCGCAAGTTGAGTTAATTGAAAACCTGAGTCGGCATGTGGTTCACTTGATGCGACTCAGAAGTTTGCTCGAAGAAGTGCGCAACGAGAAATCAAAGTTTGAGATTATCAGCGAGCATTTAGGAGACGTCATCTGGATGACCGATCCGAGGAAGCAAAGTATGGCCTATATCAGCCGAGCTTATGAGTATGTCTGGGAGAGGTCATGCGAGAGCCTCTATGCCAAACCCTTTTCTTTTGTTGATGCTATTGTCGAAGAAGATCGGCAGCGGATGATCAATTCCATGCCTAAGCAGCTGGAGGGCACCTACGATGAGCGCTATCGCATTCGAACGCCCACAGGAATAGTCAAATGGATTCATGATCGTGCTTATCCCATTTATGGCGCCTCGGGAGAGGTCGAGATGGTCGTGGGAATTGCCACCGACATCACTCAGCAGAAAGAAATGGATGAGCTCATGGACACTCAAAGACAGAAAATGATTCTGTCGGAGCGCTTTACTTCGTTGGGGGAAATGGCGGGTGGTATTGCCCATGAAATCAACAATCCCTTGTCGATCATTTTGTTAAGAGCCCAGGTGTTACTCGAAAAGCTTGAGACCAACTCTCTCAGTCCCGAGGACATGAAATCGGGTCTCGAGAAAATCTCGGGTACGGCCCAGCGAATCGCGCGTATTGTAAAGAGCATGCGGACTTTCGCCCGCGATTCGACCAATGACCCTTATGCGAACAAAGACATCTGGGAGATTGTCGAGGACACTCTCGAGTTCGTGAAATTTCGCTACAAACAAGCCGAGGTGGATCTCCGGGTGTGCGAGCCTGTCCACACCAAATTGGAATGTCGCCCTTCAGAAATCGGACAGGTCCTTATGAATCTACTCACCAATGCACTGGACGCGTCCCGAGAATTCCCCAATCCCTGGGTTCAGCTGGATGTTCTTGATCAAGACAACTGGCTCGAAGTTCGCGTGACTGACTGTGGAAATGGTATTCCACGGGAACTTTTTTATAAAATATGGGATCCATTTTTCACCACGAAGGAAGTCGACAAAGGCAATGGCCTGGGCTTGAGCGTTTCGCGCGCCCTGATCGAACGCCACGGGGGTACTCTTAATTTAGACTTATCCTGTGAAAACACACGATTTGTGGCCCGAATTCCAAAATCACATAAAACTTAACGCGCCACCGGTTTGGCCAAGATTCGGAGCTGCAACTTTTCTTGTTTGGTGCTCTCTTCCAGCAGCAAAGTCGCTTCTGAGCCTGCCCGTGCAATGACTTGTGGAGATGATTTAATGATTCGGTCGCCCCGCCTGAGTTCCAAGTCAATATCTAGGACCAACTCATCGCCCACTTCGCTCGACATACTCGGCGTGACAGCAAATCGAACTCGATCGCCGGAGGATCCCATGGAGGAACTCACTCGCGCCGTTCGCCCAGCTCTGGCATTGATTCTGGGCGCAGCCACCACTTGACCGTTCAATAAAAGCTCGGCTTTGACATTGAACTCGGGTCGTGAGGCCCAGGCGGATCCCGCCATCATCAAGCCCAACATCAGTGTCCATAAGTGCATCAATTCCTCTCCTGACGTCCAAATTTTCTATGAGTTAGATGGAGAAGTCGATTCGCCCCGCATCGCAAGACCTAGGTCCTACCCTGGACTCGACCGTTGCTCGCAGCAACCGGCATACTATAGAGGTGAGAGTTCATCCACGATTGCCTGTTCTTTGCGCTTTAGTGATTATTCTGACGCCGAAATCGGCGCTCAGTGCTTTGAATGCGCAAGAGAAGGAATTCAAATCGGTTGTTCAAAAAATGGTCAAAGATCAGAGTACGTTGCGGGCTCGGCAATCGTTCACTCCCGTTGATACATCCCCGTATTTCGACATACCAGTGACCTACAACACGAAAGTGAAATGGTGGATTAATTATTTTCAAACATCAGGTCGAAAATGGTTTCGAACCTGGCTCGAGCGATCGAGTGCCTATTTGCCCAACATGAAAAAGGTTTTATCTGAGCGCGGACTTCCACAGGATCTGGCCTACGTCGCCATGATTGAAAGCGGCTTTTCTCCCCACGCCACGAGCACGGCGAGCGCCGTTGGCTATTGGCAGTTTATTACACCAACAGCCAATCGTTATGGCCTTCGCACGACCTGGTGGCTCGATGAACGACGGGATTTTACCAAGAGCACGGCTGCAGCTTCGCGCTATCTTGGAGATCTATTTAAACAGTTTAGCTCTTGGTACTTGACCGCGGCCGCCTACAATATGGGGGAAGGCCGCACCCAACGCTTGGTTAAGCGCTACGGAACAAAGAACTATTGGATACTGTCCAAGAAGGCCGACTTCCCCGACGAAACCCGACAATACATTCCTAAACTGCTAGGGGCCATGCTGATTGCCAAAGCTCCCAACCTGTACGGATTTCGAGATCTCAATCCAAAGGCACCTTACAGTTTTGACTATTTTCGCGTACCCGGTGGAACCGATTTACACAATCTGGCAGGCTATCTAGGTATCCAGCCCGCGCAGCTGACCCGGTTGAATCCGGAACTGGTCAAAGGTTTTGTACCCTCCAGCATCAAAAGCCATAAAATTCGAGTCCCCAAAGGATTGACCGGCAAAGTGGCACAATTTATTCGCGCACAACTCTAGATCTCGTTTTCAAAACGGGCGTTTTTCAGCTAAGACTTGAAGCATGAATCAAAGACCCATCGTCGTGCGAAAATATGGCGGAGTCTGTTTAGAATCCCCCGAGCGGATTCGCCAAGCAGCCCAGGAACTAGCCGAATTGGCGCGATCCGGCCACTCTGTGGTGGTTGTGGTTTCCGCCATGGGGAAGTCTACCGATGCGCTATTGAAACTGGCCTACGAAACCAGTCCGCGACCCAATCGGCGCGAGCTGGACATGCTATTAACAACCGGCGAGCGGGTGAGCATGGCTCTTATGAGTATGGCCTTGTCCGATCTTAATATTCCGGCCATCAGTTTCACTGGCAGCCAAGCGGGGGTGATGACCAATGATTCTCACTCGCAAGCTCGTCTTGTGGATGTTCGGCCGATTCGCGTTCGCGAGGAATTAGCGCGCGGAAAAACGGTCGTCCTCGCCGGCTTCCAGGGGGTGAATCCCGAAACCAAAGAAATCACCACTTTAGGTCGAGGGGGCTCTGACACCACGGCCGTGGCTATGGCCTGCGCACTCAAAGCCGATCGCTGTGAAATCGTGAAAGAGGTCGACGGAGTTTGTTCGGCTGATCCTCGCGTGGTCTCCGAAGCCCAACGAATTTCTAGAATTTCTTATGGAGCCCTCGCGGAGATGTGTTTTTGGGGAGCCAAGGTCTTGCACTACCGCTCCGTGGAGTTGGCTCGAAGACAAAGAGTCAAACTTTGGATTAAGCGTTGGGGACATGAAGATTTGACGACTGAAACGACGGAGGATCTCAAAATGGAAGAAAGTCGTGTGCTGGCGGTGAGTTCGCAAGAGCGTGTTGAACACGCCAGTGTGGTGTGTGAAGACTTGAATCAGGGGCTGGCCAAATTCAGCTCGGGCTTAAAGGCCCAGGGCCTCGCTTGGCCACAGATTTTGGCGGCCACATATGAAGACAAAGCGGCCCGGTTTATGATCACATCGGATCGTGAACACCTGGATGCAATCGATCAGTTCTTGCGCTCTGGTGGCGAACTCCGTCCCCTCGGGGACTCAATGAGTGCCGTCACCGTGACCTGTGAGGGTGCCGTTGCCACAGACTTGGTCACTCGTTTGTCTTCGGCTTTGACGGCGGCTGGTATCTCAGCCCATAAGTGCTTGCTCACATCACAGTCGATTACGTTTTTGGTGAAGCCCGTTCAGCGCGAGTCGGCCATTCGCACTTTGCATGGATTGGTCGAATGAGCGATGGCCTTGATTATCTCGCTCAGGTGGTTATCGTCATTCGCGAAGACGTTCAGCTCTTAGAAGTTTTTAACA
>JBFWON010000102.1:0-14568 GCA_050250515.1 Bdellovibrionales bacterium
CCGGTTCGAATTGATGCCGAGAAAGTTCTAAGTCGCTACTCCGATGGTTCGGCCAGCACTCTTGGCATTCTTGAAAGGGTTATGAGGTCACCAACTTCGTCCTATACGACTGTGCTCGCCACTCAAATGTTGGAGAAAGCGGCGGCGTCCAGCTTCAATCGCAAAAATCCATCGGCGACGCCCACTCAGCAGGCCAACCAGGTGAAAGCCAATGTGACTCGCTATCAGAGATTTCAGATCGTTCTGACGGGCCTTACGAAATCTCAGGACCAAAGTGTCAGCCAACAGGCCAAAACGACTTTGGCCCGCTTAAAGGAATGGCTGGGCCAAGGTGCCCCGACCAGCAATATTGCGCAAAACCCACCGCCGCAACCATAGACGCCTTATCTCGTCTCCATTATTCTGTTTTTAGTGCGCATCACAATTCTTAGCCTTTTCCTATTGAGCGCTCCATTGGTTCGGGCCTTTGAGATTCCAAAGGGTCTGACCTCCGCTGACCGTAGTGAAGTCATCCGCACCATCGGACTTAATTCGGCACCGAAAGCTTTGAGCAACCCTTATCCACTGGGTGGTTACTCTGGTTTTGAGCTTGGCTATTCTGTTGAGTTCATCAATGTCCGCGACATCCGACGGATTGGATGCACGCCGGGATCCACTGGCTGCGCGAATACGACTCTGACGGATACTACGGAATGGCGGTATTCTCGCTTCACGATTGGAAAAGGTCTTTACCACGACTTAGACATTTTCTTCTCTTTTATTCCACCCATGGGAAACGTTCGCACCAGCGATTATGGGGGCCAGGTACGCTGGTCGTTCTTTCAAGCTGAGTTTTTGCCGGTGAATCTTTCTGTGTCGGGTTACTTTAATCAGCTGAATTTCAACGATACGTTTATGAATCGAAATATTGGTGGTGACCTGCTGGTCGGTGTGAATGTGAACAACTTCGCACTTTATTTTGGCGGGGGATGGATGTCAGCCCGGGGGACATTTATCGGTAAAGACGTAAATAACAGTTGCGCTGAAGATTGCACGGTCGACACGTCCGACGATGCTTTGAACACCAACAGCCGTACCGTCTCGCAAGAAATTTCCAACAGCCACACCGTCGTCGGATTCAGTCTGCACTACCAAAATCTTTTTGCCGCCGCCCAGGTCGACCGTTACACCGATGCGGTTTATAGCCTAAAAGTGGGTTTGCGCTACTAGCTTCGGACTACTTTTCCGAATCTAGCAACCGCCATCGCAAATGTTGCGCTTATTGTAGTCGAAGATTCGGCTCTTACCGCGATCACCCACAGGAACTGAAACACCCTTTGGCACGATAAAGGCCACATTCGATTTTCCGGCCGCATCATCTGGGATGACCATGGCGCGAGAAACTACATATATATCCATATTCGATAGGCCTATTTTCTTCCCCTTCGCTCCCAGAGCCCGCTGCAGCTTCTTAAGGTCCTCACTGCCCGCCAAGCGTATGGCCCCCGAAGTGAGAAGACCCCAGACCGAATTTTGTCGGGCCGGCGCCACTGACGATTGGTTCGCTTCAACAAAACCCTTTTTTACAATCAGCGAATGAGGCTCAGGTTGAATATCATCCGTCACAAGCACAGACCCGCCAAGCTCTCGAAAGGCGGCTCGCACCGGGCGGCCAAAGATTTGGTTTGAAATTCTATTCAATTGCTCGGTTCTTTTGGGCCTGATTTTTATGTTACCGCACGGGAAATCATTGGCTCTGTTGCTAAAAAGAACTGGAACCTCTGGCGACAAACCTTTAATTGTATGGGTACTGTATCCCATCGCGACTACGCCTAAAATTTTGGATCGTTCCGTTTTCCCTATATGCCAAAAGGTTTCGTGATCATTACTTAGAATCAGGTACCCAGGCTTTCTGATGCTAACCGAAACCTTCACATCTCCAGCTTGGCCTGCGACCGCATAGACATCCGCGTCGTCAGGGATTTTCCCGAATTTGCACTTCCCCGTGACTTGTAAGTTGCTTCGTGCCACCCTACGCGAATCTATTGACGGAGGTCTCGGCGGCATAGGAAGTCCTACCTGGGCACCGTGGAGGCCGCCAGGAACGGCCACCACCCGGCGTACATTTTTCGGCCAATCAAAGTAAGCCATCGCGGCTTGATCCGAAGGCTCTGGATTGGTGACCCACGAATCTCCGGACGATAACTCTTTGCCAATCAAAGCGGACTTGTCATTCACCGGAAAAACGATGTCCATTTTACGTCCAAAATGGGCTTCGGCCTGATGAAAGACAGTCGGATCGCGATGGCCTGAAAGTAGAATTGCCCATTTGCAATCTGGATTCAGCTCGGGAAGATTGTAGGCCGCATCTAAGATGGGCGTCTCAACGGGTAAACCCGTCACCAATTGACGAGCGCCGGCCCCATTGGCAAAGACCGCGATAACATTCGGTCGGGATTTCGCCCATCCAATATTCCAAATGGTCGGACCATTGCGGGCGAGAACCAGGGCGACGGGCTTGTCATAGTTGATCGCCAAGCCAATCTTTCGAACTTTCGTGCCACTGGCATTGACAAAGGGCAATTCCTCCCCCGCGTCGTATTCTCCCTTCACCCCCAACACGACCATTTCGGTCGGCCATTTGGCATTTTCAAAGCGGCAAGCTTTCGCGTTCGCTACCACCTTCGGTGCGAATTCCAGGTTGAAACCCTTTTGCCAAAAATAGTATCCCCCAACACCTAGAGCTGTCAGAAGGAGCAAATACAAAAGATTTCGCATCTATTGACCGACCCTAGTGAGACCCTTGGGGCAACTGTAGCCTCGACAAGTTTTCCTGGCCATGTCGATGACCGTAGAGTGTCCTGCATCGCCCTCGGGCTTTGACACATTCTCTGGGATGAAGAATATGGCACCTCCGGCCGCGTTCATACCTGGGGGAAAAGTGAACTTCTTTAAAATTAAAAAAGAGTTTTGGCTATTCACCAACTGTGAAAATGAAACTTCCCGACTGCCGAACCCGACCATCTTGGTTCCGGGCCCGGCCGATGTTGTTCTCTCGATTTGTGCAAAAAATTTTTGTAGGTTCACCATGTCCAGTTCGTTGGGTCGTCGAATGATACCTTTGGTCTCTGCGTCTTGTAAACCAGCTCGACCCGCCAGAGGTGCGTCTTTATCAATGAATGACTCGACCGTTCGCCAATTGGAGTTGACCAAGCGATCCGTCGAAGCCAGATCCTGGCCCACCAACACAGCCCCATTGTCGGGATTAAATGCGGCCGTAACTTCCTTATTGAACAAAAGAATCGAAGTCGCGTTTATTTTGCTCATGTTATTTTGCGACAGAACGGGCAAGTCACATGGACCTTGCTGAGTCGAATAGAGCACAGGCGTTTTCTCAGGCAATCCCGCGATGGCCTGACGTTGATATCCAGAAACAACAACTGCAATAATGTTGGTTCCATTGGTCCATCCGATGTTCCAAATCGTCGGACCTCCGGAGCCCAAAATCAACGCCACCGGCTTCTTCTTGCTGTTCACCGCCACATCGAGCTGGCGAGCCATGCTCCCACTCGCATCAATCTGATAGTCGAGCGGGCGCCCCACGTTGTGGCCGCCGGTCGCGAACACCTCGAGGTCCTTTGGCAAATTCAAATTTTTAAACTTACATTCCGTCTGAATCGGAATCGCCACTTTACTTGGCGAATTGAATTTGAACGGAACCAATTGATCGGCCCCTGCCCAAAGAGCCCATACGAAGACAATCAAGACGCGCATCAAAGGCCTCCCCGAAATTCACTACATCTATGTAATCGGATTCTCGGAGGCGGATTTCAAGTGCGTGACGCGCGACCTAGGTCCCTCTCTTTCCAGCCAAGAGGCTAGGAACTAAAATCAAAGCGCGACAGCCACCGACCCTGATCGAGGTAGCCGACGTGCCCGCCGCCCCGAACTAAGTGCAGGCGAACGTTTTTAGGAAAGGAAACGTCTTTAAAACTTTCGGTGGGAATAAACGGGTCATCGTCCGACATCACAATCGTGCTGGGCACTTGCACGCGCTCCATGTGATTGCGGGAGGAGCATTTGGTGTAATAATCATCGCGTGATTTGAATCCAGCCCACGGGGCGGTCACCAACTCGTCGAAATCCACCAAACGACAAAATCTTGGCAAAGATGGAACTTCAGAAATCGCGCCCGCGGCCATCCGCTCTGCCAAGTTGATTTTTAGATCGCGCACGAACTTTTGATCATAAACAAAATTACTTGGCTGTAAAAGACAGGCCGCCGTTTTGTGCAGGTCGATTGGCGGATTGAATGAATAAATTTGATCGGGCAAATCCGAACTGAGCAGGGCGGCTGCATTCAAGAGCAAATTAGCACTCAATGAAATGCCAACCGCCACCAAATGGTCCGTCGGTCGTTTTTTTCGAACATACCGAATCACCGCCGCAACATCTTTAATCGCACCGGAATGATAGATTCCTCGTGCGCGGGCCAATCCTTCACCGGAGCCCCGATGATTCACCAATAAGACTGTGTGGCCCGCCTTGCGGGCCGAGGTGCCAAAAATTTGCATGTACTTAGAATCCGCGCTTCCGCCCAAACCATGGAACAAAACCACAGTCCGCCCCGAGGTCCCAGCGTAGAACCGACACCAGAGCTCATCTCCATCTTCAAGCTCAACGATCCATCGTTCGAATGGACCGGGAATCGATGGCACCGGCAGCAGATGCGCCACAATGGTCTGCAAGTGTCCACCAGGGAGAAATCGTGAAGCAGAAAAATTCGGTAATTCCATAGGTTCGGACTACTTTTTGGGCCGTCGGCGTGTCAAGAAGCAAGCGTTTCAATAACTTGACGCGCTGACGGCCCAAAAAGTAGTCCGAACCTTTTAGCGGCGGTCGATGCGGTCGATGAGTTTGGTGGTGCTGTAGCCGGGATGAAAGGGTAAGGATTTGACCATTCCCCCGCGGGCCATGACGAAAGTGGAGCCTTCGATCTTTTCGATCGGCCAGTCGCCACCCTTCACTAAAATATCTGGCTTAACCGCCTCGATCAATCGGGTGGGTGTGTCTTCCGAAAAGAGGACGACAAAGTCCACACAGGACAATCCGGCAAGAAGCTCGGCTCGATCGGCCTCGCACTGAATGGGTCTCTCCTCACCTTTTAAGCGCTTCACGCTGGCGTCCGAGTTAAGCCCCACCACCAGGACATCCCCGAGAGATCGGGCCTCCTGCAAATAACGAAGATGACCCACATGCAAAATATCAAAACACCCATTGGTAAAGACCACGCGCTGACCACTCTGGCCGAGCTGACCTATCAAATTTTCAACTGATAAAACCTGACCCACAAAATTCTAACCGCGTTGGCGGTAAAGAGAAACGCCGCTCACCCGACCGGCTATATCGCGCCCAATGATCGCCGATATTAACGGCAAGAAAATCAGACCGGTCGCTGTCACAACCAAGCTTCGCAGGCCCACCCGCAGCGGATAAGTGTCTTTGCGCTGGTCCTCGGCCAGTCCGATCTGCAAATCAAAGGTCCACTCCCCCACCGTTCGACCAAAAAAGGCGCGGGCGATCACCACATACATTTGCATCACGGCAATAAACAAAACGACAAGACTGACCTGAGTCATCACATCGGCATTTAGATTTTTGAGGACGATGTTAAGATCCACTTTCGTCACCATCAAAAGCGCGACCATAAAGATCAGCGAGAGACCGGTGACAATTATGAAATCTAAAATGGCCGACTCAAAGCTAATCGTCGCGGGCATCCAACCACCCATCGGAGAATCCGCCGAGCCCCGTCGCGTGCCGACTTTCCCCATTTCAGGAAGCGGTGGAGTTTTCTTAATGACGGGAGCTTTGAAAGCATCGGGCTGCGGAAAAGGCGATTGAATAGGAGCCCTCGGGACTTCGATATCCATAGCTCTGTCCTTTTCGCGCGGCAAAGGCTCGGTGACCTTCAGATCTGGCTGAGATTTGGAAAGAGGCGATTTCTCAAGCGCCGACAAAACATCTTCGAAGGTGTGCTTCTTTAATGGAGCCATTGGGGCTTCGTCCAAAAAACTCTTGGGCATCTGAGACGGAATTCCCTGCAACTCCTCTTCGACTACGCCGGTGGATTTCAGTCCGTCTTTCAAGCTTACGGTCTTTTTGTGAAATCCTAGACCTTCGGTCAGGGGCTTAAATTCGAACTCATCGAACGGATCCATATTGGATTGACTCATACGGCGCTCCTGAGCGCTATTCGAGCGCTCCGACTTCATACTTTATGACGCTGACCAGGGCCAAGCAAGCCGTTTCGACCCGCAAAATCTGGTGTCCCATCGACACCGCTTGCATGCCTTTTTCCCCAAAAATAGCCACCTCTCGCTGTGAAAAGCCTCCTTCGCTCCCGACAAACACCCAAATCCGGTCAGGATCGACGGCTTTTAAGTCATGAAGGGCGCGTCTCAGGCCCATTTGAGCCTCCCCTTCAAAGGGAAATAGACCCACAATCCGCTCGCGCCGGTTAGCCGCTTCCCACTCGCGCCACAAGTCCTGCAGGGAACTCGCTGGGCAAATCTGCATGACATCACCACGGCCACTTTGTTGTGTGGCTCCCATTGAGAGCTTACGCCACCGCTCAAGGCGATTTTCTTTGATCTCGCGCGCATCTCGCAAAAAACTGTGATCCGATGTAAAAGGTCGAATTTCGTCAACGCCCAGTTCCGAGGCCTTTTCCACAATCCAGTCCACCTTCGGCAGTTTGGGGACCGAAAGCGCCAGCGTTACCGCCGGCCGCGCAGGTGGCGGGAGAGTTCTCGCCGAAATGCGCTGAGCCTGAAGGTCTCGCCCACCTACAGAGGTCACTTGATAAAGCAAAGCCCTTCCGTCGCCCGGCAAAATTTCAAATTGATCACCGGCCCCAAATCGACAGACATCACGAATGTGATGAAATAGATCACCTCGCACCAATAGGGATTCTGTTAAGAGTTCAACTGAATCAGGCCAATAAAAACGTCTCAGCGCCATTTCATAATTGTACGGCAAACAACCGCCAATCTCCTTTTGCTTCGCGCATCTGCCAGCTTCGCCCCGTGGGCAATTGAAAGCCTTGTAGAAAAACACTTTCTCTTTCGCCAATGATACCCGATACGATAAGCCATCCTCCTGGGCGGACGCGGGCTTTGAGATCTTCTTGTAAGCGAACCAAAACTCCATCAATGATATTCGCCACCACGACATCAAATGTTTCGGTCAGATCTTGCACTTGCGTGCAATCCATCTCCACCTGCACGGAATTGCGCACAAAATTCTCAGTGGCCACACGGCGAGCTTCGGGCTCAAGCTCGGTCGCCACCAACCTTCGATATCCAAGACGAGCCGCCAAAATCGCCAGCACTCCGGTCCCCGTGCCCACATCCAACAACGAGTTTCTCGAGCCCAATCGAACCAAGGCCTCCGAAACCAATTGAGTGGTCTCATGGGTTCCCGTGCCGAAGGCCATACCGGGATCTATGTGAATAAGCGAATGGGCTTCCCTCGGTGGTTCGCACCAAGAAGGAACAATCCAAGTTCCCTGACAGAGCTCAAAAGGCTTAAATGACTTTTTCCATTCGGCCAACCAATCGCGATTGGCCTCCTGATTGACCTGAAATTGAATTTCCGGAAACGTCGATCGAATCTCTTCGAGGAGAAGTGGATTCGGCACCGATTCGAAATAAACGTCAACCGCCCGGCGGGAAAGTGGTTTGGCAAATACGTCTTCTTCACCCTCCGGCTGGGAAAAATCCAAGGCCTCACTCATACCCAATGCTCCCGCGGCAAAGACGTGCTGACTCAACCAATCCTCGGATCGGTTGGTCACAGGCTCAAGTCGCAAAACGAAATAGGTGTTCATTCCTTCCTCACCACTCCGTTCACCATGTCCACTTCGATATTCGCCTGAGGTTCGCTGGAAGTCGTAAAATGATCGAAGGCCCCATTTTGCACTTTAATGTCGTAGTTGTAGCGCATCTGCTGGTCGGGTTCGATACTGACTTTTCCATTGGTGACCTTAATGGCCATGTCGCCCAGGGGACGCTCCAGGGAAATCGCGCCGTTGATTCCACTCACCTTCGTCTTCACCTTAGATGGAATCTCAACTTCACACTTTGCCAAATTTAACTTGTCCAAGTTCAACTTCAGAACACCCGCCTCTGTGGTGATGGGCGAGTCTGCATTTAAGTACTGCCGCACTTTGCAAAACCAGTGAATCAATCCGTCATCCGAAGGTCGAAGCTCGAGCTTGGCCGTATTGAATGGAATTTCCAACGAGTGAATGCCCTCTTTCGCCGCATCGACCTCGCCCTGTATTCGCCCGGTATGATCACCGATCTTGAGACCCATGACATTGTCTTCGTTTACATCGATGAGACCACCCAGGATTTTCACACGTCCTTTTTCTTCATCGACCTGTATCAGAGGCGAAAAGTGCCATGCGGCGAGGGCTAGTCCTATCAAGGGAACTATTACGACGGTGGCCACTAAACCCAGGCCACCGAGAACCGCCCACTTCACCCAGTTGCGATGGGGCGACGGCGCCCAATAGCGAACACCTTTTTGTTCCAAATAGCGAAGCGCCACAGCCTTCGGAGATCCTAAATTGTCGAGAACGGATTGGACACTGCGGCCTGAATCCTTATCTAAAGCCTCGAGAATATGGGACCTAATCTCGGTGATAATTTCGGCCCGTTGACCCGTCGGCAAAGCTTGCAACTCTCGATCGAGCTGAGTCAAAAAATGTTCAATCACAAGTTCCTTATTCATGCGCGGCCTCCATTGGTTTTTTGCAAATTTAAAATTATATCGATCATCCGGTTGAACTCCGCTTCCATTTCAGTGAGCGCGCGTCCACCTTTGACAGTTAGAGAATAAAATTTTCGAGGATGTCCTTTGGTTCCCGCGGTCTCCCACGCGGACTTTAGCAGCCCATCATCCGTCATCCGATTGAGCAATGGGTACAAAGTCCCTTCCTTTAACGGAAGGTCCAAATCACTTAAATGTTCCAGGAGCTCCAGCCCATAGATACGGCGTTGATTTCGAATCACCAACAGAAGGCAATACTCGAGGTAGCCCTTTTTGATTTGAATGCGCCAGTTGTCCAAGGAACCTAGCATGACCAAGATACCTAGCTATGCTAGGTCATTTTGTCAAGCGGGGGTTAGTGAGGCTCGATCGAGGGGGACTCGGAGCCTTCTTCTGGGGTGGCGGCTGCCGCCGAAGTCTTTTGGGGCGCACCTTCACTCGACATTTCCACCGAATTAACAATGATTTGTCCTTTGGGTATCAGCGCTTCCGCGGGCTTTTGCTCAGCAGTCTCCACCGACTGTGGTGCTGGAGCGCTGGACGCATGGGCCACTTTCTCAGACTTCCCCATAACGGCAGTGGCCAAATCCAAACGATCTCCCACCATTATAAAGTTGTCTTCTAACAAGGGGGCGGTTTCGCGAGAGAATTCCGATTGAAGGCGGGCCACGCTAAGCCCCTTCTGCGTGTGGATAATTTTGATTTTGGCGACTTTCAAATTTAAATCACCCGCGGACCGGTTAGAATAAGTGTCATAGAGAGGAAGTCGGCGCTGCACCGTGATCAACATGCCATTGGCAATCCCGGCCTCTGTGCCGCCATTGATGTAATAGTCTTTAAAGGTTTTTTCGTCGTCGGAAAGGGGTAGATTCTTTCGTACATCAAAGATCGTGAGCTCGGCGAGAGCCATTCGTGGAATCAGTCCGATTACAGCCACGACCAAAGCCACCCATGCCAGAATCTTACGATTCGCTGTCCGACAGAATCTACCAAAGTTCAGCATTTGAACCATCCTTTGCACAGTCTCATATCGGGAAAATTTTGCCGATGCTTTACGTCTAGCTCTTTGGGTCGATCAGATCTAGCCCGAAGTTAGGCCGCCTGCTGCGAATGGCGCCGAGCGGAAGAGAGGATCAGGCGAACAAAGGCGTCTTGGTCGGGCAAGGGTTTTTCAATCATCACAAAGTCGTGTTGAACCTTGCGCAATAGGTCTTCCCTAGATGCCGCCGCGTGACCGCTGATCAAAACCAGACCCATGTCGGGCGCGATTTGTCCTGCTTGGCGCAGCAGATCGTCTCCCGAAATTTCTGGCATCTTGAGATCCGACAAGACGTAATCAAATTTCTCCGTGCGAATTAGATCCAGCGCATGCTTGGGCGAGGTTGTCGACACAATCTCAAAAATGTTCTTCAGCTTGTGGCGCAGAATGGCCACAATGTCCGCTTCATCGTCGACAATAAGCACCCGTTTTTTATAAACATCGAGTCGAGGGAACTCTTGTGCCGCAGTTCTGATGGATGTGACGTTCGTATCGAGCTTTTTCGTGCGTCGCAAAGTTACGTAGAACGCGGTTTCACCATCTTTCGACTCCACCGCAATGGAGCCCCCGACTTCCTCAAGAATTCGTTTTGTCAGACTTAAGCCTAAACCTGTCCCTTTACCAACTGTCTTGGTCGTGAAGAAGGGATCAAAGATTCGACTGAGAATCTCGGGAGGAATTCCCCCGGCATTGTCGCGAACCCGAAGACAAATCGTTTCTGTGGTCGACCTTAGAGGGTCGAGGTCAATGGCAATCGTGGCTCCCGGGACCGGCGTGCGACCCGGTCGATTGAATTCATCGCGCGCATTGCTAATGAGATTTTGAACGACAGAGGCCAGTCGGCCATGTCCACCATCTACGATAATTGGCTCCGCCGGTAGGGCGAGGTGTACATGAATGTTTTCATAGGCCATCTGGGTCTCAAAGAGCTCCAACGAATCCTTGATGATTTCAAGCAACGACACGCCCATTGAGTCCGAAGCACTCGGTTTTCGGGACAGCTTAAGGAGGTGACGTATAGTGCCGGCCATACGGTCGACCAAAGCTGCGATTCTTCGGGCCAGACCACGCTCTTCTTCGGTCAAGCTCGGGCTTTCGGCCAAAATATCCGCATAGCCAAGGACCGCGCCCAGTGGATTGTTCAGCTCATGGGCTACGCCCGAAGCCAAGGTTCCAAGAGCCGTCAGTTTGGACGCTTGGGCCAATTGCAAACTCATCTCCCGCTCGCGCTCGGTGCGCTCCTTCATTTCTTTGGAAGAGATGGCCAGCGATCGCTCCAACAGGTAGCGATCTTCTTCATTTTGCTTAAGGGTGTTCGAAAAATATTCGAGGATCTTATGCCACTGCTCAAGATTGGGAGGCTGATCCTCTGTGAGAGATAGACGCTTTAATTGGCGGGCCAGAATACGATTCAGTTTCAAGCGGCACTCCTCATCGACTCTTGTTTGCGCTCTCGAATCATGAGCACCGTCATCGTTTGATTATGCAATTCACAAGACTTGCCAGCTTGAGAGGGGCTAAGCTCTCCATAGGAATAAAAGCCAATGACCTGCGAGCCCTTCGGCAATGACTCCCCAATGGCCTCAACTTCTTCTATGGTCCGCTCGCCGAGCACGAGTCGTCGCCCCACGCAGCTCACCGCTATCACTAAGACACTGTCGTCTTCTTTAGGAACTCGATCTACGGCGACTTGAGCCGCTTTTCCAGCCCCATCTATCACCCGCTCAAAGTTCGCGCGCATCAGCTGCGCATTCCAACCCTGCGGAACATCGCCAGCAAAAGTAATGGATTTTGCATCCTCATCCACGGCCAGCATCGTGCGGACCAACTTTTTTTCAGAATCATCCGCGGGTGACACTTGCAAAGGAAAAAACAAACCACTCGCCGGCAGCTCCGATGCTTTTTCACCCAAATACTCTTTATAGAGATCCAAAGCCGGCCGACCGTCGATTTCAAAAACCACATTGCCTTGACTTCGGGTCACAACCCGCTCAGGCCCAAAAATATCACAGACACCACGAGACTCGGACACCACCTCCATGGTTTCACCATAAAATCCCACCGCGCACACATGGTTCGCGTAAACCTTGCCATTAAAGACTGTGAATGTTCTTTGAAAGTCGTTGCCATCGCCTGCCAGGCCTCCACCGATGACCACTGATTTGTCTTCCATGCCTTCATTAAATCCATCTATCAATTTGGAGCCATTGGCGTTGAGTCCATCCGAGAATATAGATACGCCTTTTAGGTTGGGGCCGTTAATTTGTCTGGCCAAATCAAAACCGACCCGGGCACTCATTTGTACATTCTCAATTGGCAGATTGGCGACCCGCACAGTGCCATTTTCAAAATGGACAAAGGAGACAACAATACTAAAGTCAGAAATCTCATCCCCCTGAATCTCACCGGAGGTGCTACAGCCGGCCATTGCAGATTTGGGAAATTGGCGCGCCAATTCCTCGATCGGTTTATGATCATCAAGAAAGTAACGCGCACAAAATGCGATAATAAGAGTATTGGGGTGATCCCATTCCCTTGGATCGGGAAGATTCTGCCAGCCGCCGTCTTTGCGGTAAATGGCCTGAGACATCCGCATACGTACCTCCGTGCATCAAGCTCACCCTAATAATCGGAAATTGGACCGAAGGCCTTAAGACTTTGGCTCAGCTTGAGTCAGCTGCGATACAAAACGAATCACTCAAGGCATGGGTAACGGATCTTTGAAGTATTTCAACTGATAGTTTTTGAGATAGGCCTTTATGGAAATATCCGTTGGTGAACCCAGGACCCCGTAACCCCCCATTTTTGCGATTCCATTATTTTGCGCCCCAAACCGACCATCAGTAATATTCTCAAACCCAGTGTTGAGCGTCGGATCTTCGTAATCGGCAGGAGAAAGGCCCATGGCCTGAAGGATCGTGACCATGAGTCGATTGTACGGCTGTCCCCAATATAGGTGACTGAAACGTTGATCCGAAGGGTTGCTATTAAAGTTTGCGAAAAACCCCGATTTGATGGGGCCCAAAGACCAATCACTGTAATCGATGTAGTTCCCGGACCGAAGATTTCCGCCGGCGTTCCCAATGAGAGTCACGGGAATTCCCAAAGGGGCATGAGGAATCATATCCTCAGAGGTCGTCAAAATCAGTGAATTGTGCAGGTAGGACTTTCCGTTGGACGGATCAATACCCGCCGATAGGTTTTGGGCCAACCGAAGCGAGAATTTCTGAAAGACGAAGGCACGGCCATCGGCAATCCTCTCGTGATTGGGCACTCCAGCCACCACATTCAAAAAATCGCCATGGGTGACGGTCTCATGAAAATCAGAAATCCCTGCGTGGCCATTGTCGATCCACCAAGCGAAATTCACGATTCGGGTGATATCACACATAATCGCCGCCGATACGATGTCCGCATAGCTGCGCAGAGTTTCGCCAGAGCTGAACTTTTCGCCATCATTCACGATCGAAATATTCTTGTGTAAGCAAGCGCCCACCGTCTGCGCCGGTGCACCGCCATCCAAGCTGTTGTGAATGGAACTCATTAAATCAAAGTACTGATCCAAGACCGCCCGATCGACCGAGGAGATTTGTCGGCCATTGCGCACCGATTTGTAATTCTCCATCACTTGAGCGAGCGGGGCTCGCTTGGGATCGGCCGGTTTCGCTGGCGCCTGGGTTCCACCCGAGCTTTCCGGATAGTTTCCCTTATTGAACAAGCGATCGTACAAAGACTTTGGACTAAAGGCGATCGGTGAGACCGGTCTCACTTCACCCGCACTGTTTCGAGCATAACTGTAAAGGTCATCTCCGATAAATTGGACGTTCTTAAAAAACGCCACTTCTTTGCCGCCCGGATTGAATTTTGTTTGCCGTTTTAGAAGTTGGTCGATCGTTTCGGTGTGAGGGAAATTTCCCCCTTCCACGTTCCCCTTGGTATTCCCCAAGACGTGGGCATAGCCATGGCTGGAGAACCACATTGGAAAATCCAGACCCCGCATGATCGTGATGTCATTGGCCAAGGCGTTGGCTCCAGCTCCGAGGATACGAGTGATTCCCGCCGGCTTTACGAACTCACTCATTGGTGCATAGTAAACCGGCTTATGGTCCCCGGACATGGGGAGTGTGCGGGCCAGCTTCGCTAGGGATGGAAGCTGATGCATGGGGTGTCCCGTGCCATAGTCCCCGGTCGCCGAGATGAAGCGACGAATGGTTTGATCGTTCGCCTGACCCCAGGCGGATCTGGGCAACAATGAAGGAAGAAGAGGAATTGAAAGAAGCGACCCCCCCGCTCCCCGCAAAAACATCCGACGGCTCATCGGATCGACACAGACTTTTTTACTCATGGCTCCACCAACCTTCGCGAAAAATTAGGCGACCGGACCAAAATCTTTATGACATTCTGCAAAGAGTCCCCTCGGCGAATGGCGCTGAAGAGATCGTCTTTCATACATAAATCGGCTGAATTATCAGTCATTCTTTCGAGTGCAAATGCTGAGACTTTCTCAGTGAAGCAGTACTGGGCCGACATGGTCTGGGGAATTTTAGCACTCATCTCGACAGGGCCGCTCGAAACAAAGTCCTCACCCAGCACCTTGGACAAGTCGGCACTCGCGTCGATCGGCAAGGTCGTGTTAAGATCCGCGCCGTCCAAGCTAAATATTGGTTCCGAGATCTCATATTTTCCAAAAGGATTGTAGTTCTCCATGGAGA
>JBFWON010000103.1:0-14557 GCA_050250515.1 Bdellovibrionales bacterium
GGCTCGACGAAGAGTGAAAGATATTTGAGTCGCCTTTGCGAGCGATCTTTTCTTTCAATGTGGAGTTATCCCAATATCTTCCGCGATCAGGGCCGAAAGGGTCTCCAGGGAGACGGAAAAGAAGTCTGCGATCTACTCGTAGTATTTGAAAACCACCTCATCATCTTTTCCGACAAAGACTGCGAGTTCCCCTCCGGAGAAAACATAGCTCTCAATTGGGCAAGGTGGTGCCGTAAGGCGATAGTTAAATCAGCCAGCCAGGTGTTTGGTGCTGAGAGATGGCTCCTCGATCAACCCGACCGCATATTCTTGGACAAGGCCTGCAAAGTGAAGTTTCCTTTGGCGTTGCCTCCGAAGGAAAAGGCTTCTGTCCACAGAATGGTGGTGACTCACGGGATATCCGATCATTGTAAAAAATTTTTCGGGGGGAACAGTAGTGGAAGCTTAGTTTTTAATCCACGCCTTACCGGCGATGATCATACGAATGTCGATCGATGCATCCCATTCACATATGGCCATATCGCACCAGAAAAGGGTTTAGTACACGTTTTGGATGACACCTCTTTACAGGTGTTGATGTCTACCTTGGACACGATCACTGACTTTGTTGATTACCTATCCGCAAAGGAAAAGCTGTTGATGGGAGATGTGGGAATAATGGCTCTCGGCGAGGAGGAAATGCTCGCTTCTTATATGTTCAATACCACCGATGAAGGAAGACATACATTTTCCATACCGCCGGACACCTCACTCTATGTGTTTGGAGAGGGAGAGTGGGACAAATTTCAAGCAAGCCCCAAACGCGCGAATCAACTGAAGGCTAACGAGGTTTCTTATTTATGGGACCATATTATTGAGAAATTTGTCGGGCATATATTCAGTGGGACCTCTGAGTACCTTTCTCACACTGATCTTAGCGATCAGGAGAAGGCTTTTAGATTGCTCGCAAAGGAAAACAGGACGCGGCGAAGGTTACTTGGCCAGGCGTTGTTAGAAGTTGTGGACCGCACTTCCGAAAATCAACGGGCGACTCGGACAGTTCTGCCGATGGAAGACGGCGAGCCGTGCTATGTCTTTCTGGTGTTACCTCGGCGAAATACGGACGACGAAACTCAATATCGAACCGTGCGCCGCGAACTTCTAGCTCAATACTGCTTCATTACTAAGTTACGAGTGCCCAATGCAAAGATGATTGTGGGCATCGCAACTGAGCCCGGATCGAGCTCTCAAAGATCCGAAGACTTGGGTCTTTATGACGCATCCGCCTGGGGCCCCGAGGACAAGAAAAAGGCGGAAGAACTTGAGAGTAACCTTAAGGCAAATGGCCTGCTTGCAGATCGTAACTGGTCGCGCGGTCTTACTTACGAATTTCCACCAACAGCCGGACCTTTGAACTATAGGCCGGTGAAGGGCCGAGACCGGAATAAGCCCTGCTTTTGTAACAGCGGAAAGAAGTTTAAGAACTGCTGCGGCCGTCACACGTAAAAGGGGGCAACTTTGGGGGCAAGTCTGATAAATGAGCAGATCAGTCATAAGTAAAATCAATTACTTAGAATAAATCTTCGATTCCCTCTCCCGCTACCAAATTTTCAAATAGTCTTATCCGATAACAGATTTTGCTGATGATATTATTGGTCCACTTTGCCAAGTTCAAAATCCCGCCTATAATCTCTCACCCACTTCCAAGGAGACTAAAGTGACCAAGAAAAGCGCGACCACTGTTGAATTGAGCCGGCGACCCATTCAGACCAAGGCATATGCGGCACGAAACGCGACGTCGCCACTGACCCCATATAGTTTTGAGCGTCGGGCGCCACGACCTGATGACGTGGTCATCGAAATCAGTCATTGCGGAATCTGCCATTCTGATATTCACACGGCCCGCGGTGAATGGGGAGAGCCTCACTATCCCTGTGTTCCAGGACATGAAATTGTTGGGACCGTCACTGCCATCGGTAAGAAAGTAAAACGTTTCAAAGTGGGGGACCTCGCCGGTGTCGGCTGCTTTGTCGATTCTTGCGGCAAATGTGAGAACTGCAAAGATGGGGAAGAGATGCTGTGCTTGAAGGGCTGCTCCTTCACTTACAACAGCACGGAGATGGACCGAACCACGCCGACGCAAGGTGGATATTCCTCCCACATTGTCGTAAAGGACAAGTACGCCTTAAAGATCAAGAAAGGCTTACCGCTTGAGCGTGTGGCCCCCTTACTTTGCGCTGGCATCACGACCTACTCGCCACTTAAGAGATTCAAAGTAAAAAAAGGTTCGAAGGTCGGCGTGGTTGGTCTTGGTGGACTGGGCCACATGGCCGTGAAGCTCGCCAAAGCCATGGGAGCCGAGGTCACGGTGTTCAGCACGTCGCCAGGTAAAGAACAAGACGCTAAAAGGTTAGGCGCTAAGAATTTTGTAATCACAACTCACCCTGAAAACTTTGAATCCGTCGCGGGGAAATTAGATTTGATCATCGACACGGTTGCGGCTGAGCACGATTTTTCACCCTATCTTTCGACTTTAAAGAAAGGGGCCACCCATGTCTTGGTTGGGGCTGCACCCAAGCCGAATCATTTCTCGGCCCAGGCTTTGATTTTTGGTCGGAAGCAATTGGCCGGTTCTTTAATCGGCGGACTTAAAGAGACGCAGGAGATGCTCGATTTCTGTGCGCAGAAAAAGGTCTTTTCCGATGTGGAAGTGATCCCCGTGGAAAAGATCAATGAGGCCTACGAACGCATGATCAAGAGTCAGGTCAAATATCGATTCGTAATCGATATGAAGACTTTGTGAGCTCAATCCTAAGCTCGAAACCAGTCTATATTTAAGCAGGCTAAAGTCTCTGGCGTGGACGTCGGGGCTCTTTTGGTCAAATTGGCGATTACCTTCACAAGATCTTCGCGAAGGGCAAGGAAATCTTCTTCCGATAGAGTACAGGGTGCGGTGTAGAAGAGATCCACCGGAGTGCGACTATTCAGCGCTTGCAAGCCACGCAAGCGCCAATTGCGGTGATGGTTGTTGACGAATCTGGATTGCGCATCCAGATGGGTGGATCGAACGCCCACCATCAATCGTCCACTTTCTATTTTGACAAGACCCACGCTCATTAGAAACTCCAAAATTTCGTTAACCCTTGCATGACTTAAATC
Source organism: Bdellovibrionales bacterium (assembly GCA_050250515.1). GTDB lineage: Bacteria > Bdellovibrionota > Bdellovibrionia > Bdellovibrionales > UBA1609 > JALHOQ01. Next base: position 3,139 of record JBFWON010000103.1, read on the forward strand.
CAAATGCTCGGCGATCGCATCGGCCGTTCCAAACTTCTCAACCGAAGTCAGCAGGCGAACGGCACCATAAATCCAATCTGAATAAAAAACAGATTTTGTAGATTCGTCTAATACTTGGTGGGCGCCGACTCGGTTTTTGGTGGCCTGTGCTTGGCGCTTAAGGGCCGCCAAGGCATCTCGATGAAACCGCTTGAGATCGTGAGTGCCCGCTTTTTCGAGTGAAACCATGCGCATGAAGTACTCGCTCTCCATATTAGAGAGACCCAGAAAGTCAGTCAGTCGCAGAGCTTGTTCTTCGGTAAAGTCTCGATCGCCCTTCAAAACTTGGGAAATCACGACCGGGCTAACTCCAATGTGTTTGGCCATTTTCATAAACTGCCCGTGGCCCGCGCGAGGCATGGCCTTGATTCGTGCCAGAGTGTAGTCCTTGTAGGAGGAAAATTCGTAAACTTGCATTTCTTAAACCACCGTAATTACAGTTACTTATAATTATATTAACATAAATGTTAAAAATAAACTTAAAAATTAATTAAAGAAATCTAGTGCCTTTTGGGCCCGTGTCTTAAATTGCTTTTGAACTCTTAAGGAGGGTTTCAGATGTTCGCCCACAAGCAAGAAGATCAGGTCCAGTGGCTGAAAATGGCTCATGATTTGAAGTCTCCCCTGACGGCCTTAGAGGTCATAGTGGGACGGTTGAGATCGCTCCCAGCTGAAGAGAGCCAAATGATCGAGCAGGCGATTGGCCGTATTCAAGACATCGTGCTGGAGGTCTTGGCACCCGAACCAAAGGCTCCTCGAATTTGGAGGGCCCGGGATGTCGAATCACTGCTGAAGGAAAAGCAGCTCGAGTTTCCATCCGTGGTGTTTAGTCTTTTGATCGACGACCCAGAATGTGAATTGAGCTCGATCGACGCTGTGAACCTGACTCGCGTACTTTCGAATCTCTTGAACAATGCCTGCGAAGCCAACTTTGGCGAGGGGGAAGTTCAAGTCCGGATTCGCACGGTCGGTGGTCGCTTGACGATCGAGATTGAGGATCAAGGCGCAGGACTCTCGGATCTAGTGCGGGCCAATCTCGGAGAGCTGGGTAACACCAGTAAACCTGGGGCCAATCAGCGCCATGGAATCGGTCTTTACTCGGCCTTTCAATTTGCCAAGGCGCGGGGAGGTCAGCTGGCCTTTCACAACAGGGAAGGCTCTGGCGGAACTGTAGTGTGCTTAGAGCTTTAAAGTGTCTCATTTTTAGACGATCGAATAGCACGATCGGCTCAGAGCGCACTTTAAGGTGCCCCGGCCTGGAACCCTGGTTGCTTTCTCCTCTCCTGACGGACTGAGGTGTAGCGCATGAAAAAGGTTGGATGGGCCATGATAATGGCGATGGGCCTCTCGGCTGGGCCGATGAGTGTGGCACAAGAGGGGCCAAAAGAATGTTTGAATCAAGCGATTAGCACCGTGAATCAGCATATTCGCAATCATGAAATCTTGCGCGATAGTGACGCTCGAAATACGTTTTCGAGCTACATCAATTGCGCGAGTCTTAGGAAGGTTTTGGATACGGCCTTTCACGAAGCTGTTCATGGATATACAACCAACAAAAGGGCCTACCCATTGGTGGCAGGTGGATCTCGCCCGACCTTGGAAGACGACAAATCCGTTCTAAGATTCTTTCAGCCTTCGACGCTGAAGTCAGAATTCGGCAATAGTCATAACATCAGTTACTTGCAAGTCGAGTATAAGCGTGACGAAGACACTGGCAAGATGGTGCCGGTTCAGTCCTCGGCGAATAATTTTGGTGCTTTACTCGATGAGTTCAACGCCTACACCAATCAGCTCGCTTTCGAAACGAGCTATCGAAGTGGGGTGACAAGTTCGCAGACGGGACTGACGTCGTTGATGTCATTTGTGGCTGCCTATCTGCGAAAGGCGAAAGAGACTTCCCCTTCCGTTTGGCGAGATCTGCAATCACCTGAGAAGCGAAAAACCCTCCAGCTACTTTGGAATCAGGCCGAAAGTGTTCTGGCGCGGGCGTGCTCGGCCGGTCTAAGATTTGACGAAGACCCTGGTCAGTTCTATCAAAAGTACTTATGTGACGCGCAGAAAATGAGCGGGGTAGGCTCATTACTAAACAAGGCTTCGATCTGTCCAACCGCGGCCTGTTTGGGAAGACCCGCGCCGACAGAATTGGCTCAGAATGAGGTAGAGGACTCATCACCTGCAGCGCCGACAAAACCTGCGGGCGGTACATTTTTCTGGTTACCGAGTGTGCCGCCAGCCAATCGCTAAAGATTCGCGGGTAGGCGGTTGTTACACCAATTGACCTTCTTCTTGGTTTTGCCGCCATAGGCGTAGGCCAAATTGTTTTTCAGCAAGATCTCGCTCAGGTTGCGACCATCCACAATTACGTTGGCCAGGATGCGAAAGTACTTGTCTCGGGCGACGTCGTTTAAATCAATGCGCTTGGAGCGCCTCATCAAGTTTTCGATTAAGCGTTTGGCCGTGCGGGCCGTGTTTTTTTCGCAGGGAAGTTGGCCTTTGATTTCGGGGGCGTCCACTCCGCGCACACGGACCGATATCTTTTCGCCCACCAGTGGATGAAGATTCGGAATATTAAAGGTGATGGTGTCGGCGTCGTAGTTGCTGACATAAACAACGCAGCGGAAGTTTTTGTCATCGTGCGCGCAGGGGTCCTCCGCTCGGGACATAGGGCCTGACCACAACTGCAAAAATAGAATGAGAATCACATTAAAATGTTAAGGCAGATCTGAACTCCCGACAAGACCTGCATCTCTGACGATAGTCGGGCCTTAATTGTTGGCCGCGCCGGCGGTGATCCAGTCTTTCACGACTTTTAGCTCTTCGCTCGTTAGGTCGTCGGTTCCAGATGGCGGCATTTCCCCCGAGGCACAAATGGTGACCAGCTTGCTTTGGTTGGGCTGGCCTGGCTTCACATATTTGGAGACCTGTGTGAAGTCATCCAAACGAACTCCGCCATCTGCGTTGCCGGTCGTATGACAGCCCACGCATTTCGGGATGAGCACCCGGTCATAAATCGACTTGAAAGATGCCGTAAGGGGGGGAGGGGTTGGCAGCGCCGGGGGTTGACCAGGCCCTGCCGACTGGGTGACCCATTCGACAATTTGTCCCTCAATGTCGTCTGCCACGACCGTCGGGATTCCGTTGTGCCCGGCCCTGATTTTCATAACCAGCTTAGACGCCCCAGGGTTGCTGAAGTTGACCAGTGCGCTATTTAATATGGCGTCCATGGCGAAGCCGGCATCGGCCACCGCATGAAACGGCGGCTGACTGGCGCCATGGCAAGATCCGCAATTCGTGGTGAGCACGGGATGCAAGGTGGTTTTGAACGCGGCTAACATGGACTCGGCGGTGGCGCCGTTTCCAGGGACGGCATCACCCTCCATTTTGCTGTGTAGGGCCTCCGCACATCCGATGAGAGATGTGGCCACCACAAGCCAAGATATTCTTTGATAGGCGAACATAGAATCCTCCTTAATTCTTCCAAGCGGCGCTTAGCTCTCCTTTGGTGCCAAAGAATACGTTTACATCCATGTCAAATTTGGTACCGGGGACGTTATAAAGACATTGCCCTGTGGTCGTGCAGTTGATCTCGCTTGAGAACTGCCAAAGAAAATAGGACGACCAGATTCCACTTGGAAAGTCGGGAATATTGCTGCGAAAACGTGCGTACCAGAGCTTAGATTTTTTGAACACCGGTTCATTACCCACAGCCTGATTCAAAGCTTGGGTGACGCTATGATTGGCATAGATAACGGGGATGCGTCCCGTTTTGTTAAATAGATAGTTCATAAATTTGACGGCGTCGCTCGCGCTCATCATGCTGGGGTTACTGAAATCCTCAAGATCCAGAACCCAAAGGGTTTCGGGATCTGAGCCCACCACATTCAGAAAAAAGTCGGCCTGGGCGATGGGATCACCCGATCGGCCCAAGTGATAAGCGCCCCATAAATATCCACGCGATTTGGCGATCGCCGTGCGAGCTTTGTACTGAGTGTCTTCTTGCAATCCGATCGACGAGCGATGCAGTACTCCCGCGACTCGCTTATCAGTCGCCATTTTGTCCCAATCAATCGAATTGCCCTGGTAGGCGTCGATCACGATGGCGGTTTCCTTAACTTTCCAGGGTTGGTCAAAGGGGTCGGCGCTCGAGGGAAGTCGCACATCAGGGCCTGGGCTTGGAGCCGGTATGCGACCTGGTGTAGGCAGTGGAGGAGTCTCGCCGGCTGGGCCCTGACCCGGGTCAATATCACTCAATCCAGGTGAACCGGATTCGCCGTCATACGCGCTCTTTTTATAGGGCGCACACGCACTTAGACCTAAAATGAGAACGACCCACAACAAATTCATTCAGGTCCTAAATCGGGCTCTGGACCTTGGCCCTTAACGGAATTTCTTCGCGGCGAATTGGCGGGCTAGGCGCCTATGAAATTTTCGGCAAGTGCGTCAAATCGTCGAAGGCCTTATCGATTGGCAAAGTTTATAAAATGTAGAGGTTCTTTGCAGGACCAAAAGGTGCCTGCTAACTTCTCTCCGACCGTCGCGTAAAAAGTGAATTGAGGGGGATCGGATGAAATTACGAGTGCTCATTAGTCTTTTTCTGTTTGCAGTAGTGGCGCCTTCCACTTTGTCTGCAAAACCGACGGCTGAATTTTTAGAGCTCAGTCCTGGTCAGGTGGTGAGGATCGATTTTCAAGCGCCTAAGCCAGGTCAGCCGACCTTTCTCATGTGGCCCGGGGTGAATCGCGGACTGTCGCTTGAGGAGCCTGCGGCACTTGCTTTAAGCAAGGCAGGTTATGGAGTCGCGAGCTTTAACTTCAGCGTGCAGCCCATGTCCCTAGTAGGTCTTGGTCAAGATGTGCGACCGGCTTTTTATCAAAAAGAAGTGACGCTCTCCACGTTAGCAAAAGAGGCCACTCTTGTTCAGCGATGGGTGCGAGCACAGGCTTCAGTTACAAGAGTGATTCCTGTGTCGCTTTCCTATACGGGCGCAGTTTCATTTTTTATGAAGAGTGAGGAAATGATTGCAGACGTGTCGCCTATGACCTCGATGGCGGCTCATAATCCCCAGCTCGAGACTTATCGACAAATGCTAAAGGGTGGTGAGTTGTTCAATCCGATTTTTGGTCCCGCGATCACGCGGCAAATGTTGGATCAAGCCTATTTCACGGTTTGGGCCCCCCAGGTTGAGGCCATCACCAGACAATTTGCTCTTCCGCAAGATCGTCGAAGTCAGATGATTGATGGATACACCCAGCTGAGTCGAGCGAGCGAAGGATTTGACTGGATCACGGAGGCGGGCGAGCCTCGTAACTCACGGGTCTTTGTCCTAGCCGAGAAAGAGGCCCCGGTCCTCCAGCGTCATCAGTTGCAAACAATTCTGAGTCGGCGAGCCAAGGGCATTCAAGACAAAGTGGTCTGGGTTGAGGGTGCTGGTCACGTGATCCCGGCGGATCGACCCACCGCTTATGCTGAAATTTTGGCGAGTTTAGCGGACCGCTCGCTTCCGGATGTGACTCTCGTTCCGAATGACCAAAAGGAAGCCATCGAACTCAACGGTCGCCCTGCACTCAGTTGGCTTGAATCACAAATCAGTCTCGGTCAAAGCGGACGCTGACCGAAGCATTGGAAGCCGCGCCCTGAATCGACTTTGACTTCACGTAGACTTGGGCGCTGTTGAAGGCGTTTTTGCTGGTGTGAACTTCATTACTAACACCTTTGGAAATTCCACCGGCCGTAATAAAGAAATTTTTGTTTCCCGATCCCGAGGAATAAGTAATGCGGATATAGGAGGGATTACTAGAGCCTGCGCTCGTTTCCCCGCGAAGTTGAATTTCGTAGGTCTTGCCCTCGTTCAATTCGTAACCCATATCTAGAAGGCTTTTAAGAGTAAAGCTGAAAGTGCCATTGGTGGCGCATGTGACACTTGGATTTGTGCTCATTGAGTCGAGAGTTGTGGACGCCGTCGCGATGCCGACGGCTAAGATCGAAAGTCTTCGAATCTTCTGGTCGCATTTTCCATTAATAGAGTAAGTTTTGCCGCCCGAGGTTGTTGAGATGACCTTAAGCGTGCTGCCATCTTCGAACTTGGGCATGGGGATAAGGCTTCCGTCCAATGAATCAAATTCGGGCGTTGCCTTAGAGCACGCAAGGGCCGTCAGCGCCCATACCACAATGAGAAATCTGGACATAAGTCCCATGATCAACGTCTCGGTCGATTGGCTGGACTTCTGAATTCGAACGTCTCAAAAAAGAACCTTCCGTGGGAAGTAAAAAATTTCTGTCTCGATGTAGGTCATCGACTTCAGTCTACGTGTATCGTGGCCGATATATAGATGTGTCGGCACGCAGACCGGTTCGTAACCTCAGTGCTATAGCCATTGCTTTTGCGGTTTTCGCCGCCACGGTCTTGTTCTCTAACCAAACATCAGCACAGAGCGTACCTTTGAACTTCACTATTGAAGGTCGCTTGTTCAACGCCGCAGGGACCACTCCACTGAACTCCGCTTCGGTGGATATTCAGTTTGAGGTCTATGATTCCAACAACACATCGTGCATTCTCTATCGTGAACAGCATCTGGCCGTGGATGTTTCGTCGGCATCGACCGATCTGCAGGGCCGTTTTTCACTTAAATTAGGAACTGGTACCTCGCAAGCCTTCGCAAGTTATTCCGCTGGGGCCGCGACATTTTCGCAGATCTTTGATGGCAGTGTCACCTTTATCTCGGACGTGAACTCCTCTGCTTGTGCGGGGTATAGCGTGGTGTCTGGTTCGCCCCGATATGTGAAAATCTCAGTCGATTCGGGTTCAGGTTTGACCGCTCTTTCCCCAGACGTCGCCTTGTCCTCAGTTCCTACGGCCGTTATGGCTGAGCGCCTGCAAGGGAAAGCGGCCTCTGACTTTCTACAGGTCAAAGACGATGTGGGAACAGATTTAAATCAAACGAATTTAGAAACAGTTTTCAGTGCTACCAATTACGTGAAGCTCAGTAATTTGCTCAATAACGGATTCACTTCGAGCTACTCCTTCAATAACCAAGTGGTGAGCAACGTCGGCACGCCTACGGCTGGCGGCGATGCCGTTAATAAGACGTATGCAGATGGGTATTTAGGCGGCAAGGCGGCCGTTACGACGGCGGTGGGAGCAGCGGCGGGTGATGGCTTCACTATGGTTTGGGACCAAGGTTCCAATCAGTGGACCGCGCGCGCATTTACCTACGCCGACATCAGCAATGCGGCCTCGGCATACATGACCTATCGGCCGAATAACGTTTCTTGTGCGGCTGGGGAGCTGTTGAAGTGGAATTCCACCCCAGGTCGTTGGGAGTGCGGCACGGATAATGCGGGCTCTGGCACGGTGACTTCGGTGGCCCCTGGCGCGGGACTGGTGGGTGGCACGATCACTACGACGGGCACATTGTCGGTGGACGTCGGCACGACAGCGGGTAAAATCGTGCAGCTCGATGGCACGGCTAAGCTGGGCGTGATCGATGGATCTCAGTTGTTCAATATCAGTGCCTCTTCGCTAAAAGGAAATGCGGTTTCGGCTTCAACTCCCGCCACCAATCAAGTGCTCACTTGGACAGGCGCACAGTGGGAGCCCGTCAATAACCCGGCGATTACAGCTTTGACCGGCGAAGTTCTGGCCACCGGTCCGGGGTCGGTTACAGCCACGCTTGCAGATGGTGTGGTCACCAGTGTGAAACTGGCCGCCAACGCCGTGACAAGCGCTAAGCTTAATGACAATGCGGTTTCCTCGGCGAAGATTAACAATTCAGGCGTGGCCGTCAGTCGACTATTGATCACCGATGCCACCACAGGTGCCAACGTGAGTTACGCGACTTGTTCAGTTGGCGAGGTTCTGAAGTGGACTGTGTCGGGCTGGGCTTGTTCGGCGGATGCGGGTGCCTCGGGAATGGTCACCTTAGTGGCTACGGGGTCTGGTTTGATTGGCGGAAATATTACCTCAACTGGAACTTTGGCGCTGGCCGACTCAGGCGTGACCGCCACTAGTTATGGAAGCGCTTCTAAGGTTGCCGCGTTCATAGTGGACCAAAAAGGTCGCATCACGAATGCTTTGGAGTATGACATAGCGATCCCTTCGACGCAGATTTCTTCATCCGGTGCAGCCACGGGTCAGGTGCTCGCCTTTAACGGTACGGCCTGGTTACCTAGTAATGCGTCGAGCGGTACAATTACGCAGGTGTCGGCGGGCACTGGTCTTGCGGGATCAGCCTCAAGTGGTGGAGTGACACTCTCGCTTGTTGATACGGCGGTGGCACCTGGTCAGTATGGAAGTGCTTCGCAAGTCACGACGTTCAATGTGGATCAACAAGGTCGCATCACAGGCGCCGCCAATGTGGCGATCGCGATCCCGACCACGCAACTGACTCAGTCAGGAGCTCTGACCAATCAGGTCTTGTCGTGGAATGGAACCGCTTGGGTTCCATCGAACGACACCAACTCCGGTGGTACCGTTACGCTGGTACAGGCGGATTCGGCTAGCGGATTGCTGGGTGGTGGTATTACTGGCACGGGCACGATTTCGATTAATGTAGGCACTGGTAGTAACCAAATCGTCCAACTCAATGGTTCGGCGCAGTTACCGGCGGTTGATGGATCGCTCTTACTTAACATTAATGCAGCCAAGATAGGTTCGCGAACGGTCTCTTCGTACAATCCAACGCCGAATCAAGTTTTGGTGTGGAATGGTTCACAGTGGGAGCCCAATACTTTAGCGGCTGGTACGGTCACACAGGTCAACACCGGGACAGGATTGAGTGGCGGACCATTCACTTCTGTCGGTACAATAAGCCTCGCCGACACGGCCGTAGCGGCGGGTCAATACGGTAGCGCTTCGCAAGTGACGACCTTCAATGTGGATCAACAGGGTCGTATCACAGGCGCCGCCAATGTGGCGATCGCGATTAACACCAATCAATTGAATCAAACGGGTGCACTATTCAATCAGGTTTTGAAATGGAATGGCTCAGCTTGGTTGCCAGCGGATGACAATAATTCTGGAATCTCAGCCCTGACGGGAGATGTGGTGGCGACGGGACCGGGTGCTGTCGCGGCGACGATTCAAACGAATGCGGTGACGACAGGTAAAATCATAGACAATGCGATCACCGCCTCGAAGATCAATAGTTTAGGTGTGGCGATCAATCGCTTGCTGATAACGGATGGGACGACTGGAAGCAATGTAGTCTATGCCAATAGCTGTGCAGACGGAGAGTTGCTGAAGTGGAATGCGTCGCTCGGCTGGGGTTGCGCCGCTGATGTGGGGAATTCGGGAACGCTCACTCTTGTTTCAGTAGGCTCTGGCCTGTTGGGTGGCAATATTAGCACCACGGGAACCATTAGTCTGGATAACACGGGGGTTGCGCCTGGAGCCTACGGCGCCACCGGCAAAGTGACCACTTTTGCCGTTGATCAGCATGGTCGGATCACCGGCGCCGCTGACGTCTCTATTCAAATAGCCAGTGGACAGATCAGTCAGTCGGGGGCCGCAGTTGCGCAGGTGCTCGCGTGGAATGGATCGGCTTGGTTGCCTGTGGATGCAGGAGTGGGGACCGTCACGACCATTTATACGGATACCGCAAGTGGGGTTAAGGGCGGGCCTATTACCGGCGCTGGAACTATTTCTTTGGATGTTGGTACGGGTAACAACCAAATCGTACAGCTGGATGGCTCGGGCCTGTTGCCGGCGTTGGATGGAACCAATCTAGTCAATGTTCCAGCCGGATTGATTCTTGGTAAGAAGGTTTTAGGATCCGCGCCATCTTCTGCCAGCCACATGCTGAAGTACAATGGCACTTATTGGGAAGCCAAGGAACCTAACTACAATGATTTAGTTTCGGACGTGGGTGTTTATCTAACCTACAAGCCCGGCAGTACGGCCTGTAATGACGGGGAAGTTTTAAAATGGAATGCTTCGGCCGCCACACCACGAGGGGATTGTTATGTGGATTCTGTGGGCACCGGCACCATCACTCAAATTGACACAGGTACGGGTTTGTCGGGTGGGCCTATCGTGAGTGCTGGAACCATCAAACTGAACGACACCGCAGTGGCCCCTGGCAGCTATGGAAGCGCTAGCAAAATAGCCACCTTCGCCGTTGATCAGCAAGGTCGTATTACAGGCGCCGGCGAAGTCGCACCCATAATTATGCCCTACCAGATTCAGTCTTGGGGCGCTTTACCGAATCAGGTCTTAACTTGGAATGGAAGTTTTTGGATGCCAGCGGATAGCGCATCAGGCGGGATCACAGCACTTACCGGTGATGTAGTGGCAACCGGCCCTGGGTCCGTTCCGGCCACGATACAGTCAAACGCGATCACCTCGGCTAAAATCAACAGTCTTGGTGTCGCGATCAATCGATTACTCATTACCGATGGCGTGGCTGGCTCCACGGTCCGGTACGCCGATTCTTGCGCGGACGGAGAGTTGTTGAAGTGGAACGCGTCTCTTGGTTGGGGTTGTGCGGCGACTTCCTCTGGCGATGCGAGTACGATTCAGGGGAATCCAGTGCAAGCCGGTGCTCCTACAGTGAATGGGCAAGTCCTAGCTTGGAATGGTTCGGCCTGGGTTCACCAGAATCCAGCTTTGAATGATATTTTAGATGTGGTTCATTCACCATCTAGTGTCAAAAACAATTTGTTCATTGGTCAAAGGACAAATGACGGTTGGGGTGGTAGTCCCGAACATAATCTGGGAATTGGGACTGAGGCATTGAGCAGTGTCACGACTGGGGTAAGAAACCTCGCTATGGGTTCACAGGCGGGCTCTTCGATCGCGACGGGAAACGACAATACAGCAGTTGGCTATAACGCCAGGGCATTCAACGGAGAGTCGGATCGAGGCACGGCGCTTGGAGCATCCGCTCTTCAGTTCGCGACGGGTAATGACAATGTGGGAATTGGCTTCGAAGCGCTTAAGAGCGGCAATGGATTTAGTGCGGGCCATAGTAACGTGGCGGTGGGTTCAAATGCACTTCGTGGCATGAACGGGGGAAGTAACAATGTCGCGATAGGTTTTAGTGCAGGCAATACGACTGCAGGTGGATCGGGCAACATCTTTATTGGTTTTCAGACGGGTGATTCAAACACCAGCGGAAACTATAATATCTTGATGGGTTATGATTTAGATCTACCATCCAGTTCGAGTAGCTACCAACTGAATATCGGAAATGTCTTGAAGGGGGATTTGACCAGTGGATCTCCGCGGCTCGCGATCATCGGCACGGCCAACCAAAATGCGGCTTTGGACATTAATGGCGACTTGCCCGTGAACTCTGCGTTGATCGTTCCACGCGCAACGACCGCGTCTCGGCCGACAACGTCCATCGACGGTATGTTCCGTTACAACACCAATTGTTGTTGA
>JBFWON010000104.1:0-14457 GCA_050250515.1 Bdellovibrionales bacterium
GACTACTTTTTGGTCCGTCTGTGCTTTTAACGCACCGACGGCCCAAAAAGTAGTCCGAACCTAGGGGCGGCACTTGTAGGCGGCGGACATGTACTTCTGGCCAAGCGATGGATTCTTGCCTTGCTTGAGGCGTCCTCCGGCGGTCAAGAAGTCATCCGCCGTCGACGGATCTGCCTTACAGGCGATTTCATAATGGGGCAGGGCTTCGGCTTCTCTTCCAGATTCATAAAGGGCCTCCGCCAAGCCAATTTGTCCCCGTGAAGAATCTGGTTTCACCCGGATAGCGGTTTCAAAATAGCGAGTGGCCACGGGATAATTTTGTTTTTTCAAAAAGAGTTTTCCTGCGGCCCATTGGACAAATTCAGACTTGGGAAATTTTTTGGCGGCATAGACGATTTTCTTTTCGGCACTGACCGCTTCTTTTTGGTCCATCAAGACTTGCACTAAAAAAACGTAGTGGTCGGGATAGTTGGGTGAAAGCTCGATACTCTGAGTGCAGGCCTGCAGGGCTTGTGGAAGAAACCCATCAATTGCGTTGAGACGACAGAGTTCTCGATAGAGATCTGGACGACCCCCAAATTTATCCAAGCCTTCCGCAATAAGCTCACGAGCTTCATTGTGGTTCTTCTGCTCCAAAAAAGTCTTCAGCAGCAAGTCAAAGGCGACTTTGAACCCCGGTTTGATTTTGAGCACTTTGCGGAGCTCTTGAATGGCGCTGGTGATGGTGTTTCGACTCTCGGTAGGCTCAGAAATCAGTGCGGCCTGTTTCAGGTGAGCCTGCGCCAAGAGAAGATGCCATTCAAAATTTTCGGGTTCCTTGTCGGCCACGATCTTAAGAACGCGAACTTCGTTGGAGTGATCCCCCATGCTGCCATAAGCGAAGGCTAATACTCGAAAACCAGATCCGCGCAATTGATCGGTATAAGAATTGAGGAGTTCGATCACTTCGCCGTATTTCTTCTCACCAAGTCGGATCTCGGCCAATTGGACGCGCGCGAGGATATTGTCGGGTTTATCCGCTAAAATTTTTTGCAATTTATCAGGTGATGGGTCGGCGGCGAAGCTTTGAGCTCCCATGAGCAAACCTAGAATGAGAACTTGGCTCGCGATGACCGTGTTGCCTCCCCTAATCAGATCGTAAAATCCACATTATCTCGCCGCAAGTCTAGTTGTTGGAGCGTTTGGGGGGCGGATCTCCCGCCGCATTTCCTGCTGGGGCGACTCCGCCAGGGGCGGCTCCGGCACCAGGGGTACCCAATGAGGGTGCTCCTGTTAAAGTGCCAGGAGTTGCTGAGTTGCTAGAGTTGGAATCCGTCGCGGTGGGGTCAGTGAGTGTGCCACCGCGCGGAGGAGTTTGAAACGCATCTTGGCGCCGCCCGAAACCTCCCGATAAAGCTCCATGATTCGAATTTGCATTGAGATAAGAGGTAAAAGAAATTCGCTTTCGTCTCGGTCTGGCGCTGGGACTTACAGACCTTTCAGGTTCAACTGATGCTATGCCGCGAGCGGGGCATGGTGGAAGATCCCCATCCGCGAGACTGAAGGACTCTCCCTGCTGTCGACAGGTTGGTTTGGGCTTACTGGCGGTGCGAGCTTTGCTTCGGCTGGGCTTACGAACTCGGCTAGGATTGGACTCGCCTTCCGAACAGATGTCAGGGCGAATAGAGCAGATCTCGTCCGTCGTCATGACATCAGATTCATCTATGCCAGCGGCGCCGGCAGACAAAACAAGTCCTGTGAAGAGTACGCCAATTAAAGCCAAACGGGACTCCTGTGCAGCCATAATTATAAACGAGATCGCTCCAGATCCGTTAATCGAATTGGTGGATCGACCGATAATAAGGTCGTGATGATGGTACCAGTGTTTAATTTTGAGACAATTGCCAAATGTCTGACTGTTTCAAAATGAGACGGAAATCCAGGAGTGACGTTTTGGGCTCCCACATGTCGAAAATCTCGGCGCGCAGATGGGCGAAGACTTGCCAGGGCCGCGGCACGAACTTCGCTTTATCCCTAAGCATTGGGAGGAAGCTATGAGCAAGAACAAAACGCCGGACAATGTGATTCAGTTCCCGGGACGCAAGCGGGATTCTGAGCCCACATCCACCGAGACTCCCGTAATGGAGAATACCGAGAACATGGCACCGGCATCAGTGATTACGCTTCCTCTGGTGGCTCCCCAGGCCCAGAAAAAGGCCAAGAGAGGACGTCGCCCAAGCAAAAAGACTTTGGCTGGAACCTTTGTCGCCTTGGTCTTAATGACCTCCGCGGTCAATCGAATTGCGTTTAATAGCCATGGCGGTGAGACTTACCAAACAGAATTTGTATCCTCGAGTGATGAAGCAACAGTTCGACGAGTCATTGCAAGCGAAAGCAAGCCGGTGGCTCTCAAGCGTGATGCAACCAAGGAGATGGAAATTGCTGAAAAGCTGGCTTCAGCCCAAACTCGATCCGTTGCCTCCTCGGCCGTGGGTCGCCCAGCAACTCTTTTAGAAAATTTGCGTTGGGGCAAGCTGCAAGATACGAAGTACACATTCGCCTATGCGACGGACCGACATGCTATTCAGAGCATCTTGCTCCAGGACCAGACCTCGGATCCAAGCTACGTTTTGGATCGCGCTGAGTTTCTTAAGGAATTCGGTCCTTTATTTGAGCAGGACTTTGGCTCAGCCAAATTAAAATCAGTCGAAAAAGTGGGCGACCGAACTGTTGAGTCTTACACACTTTTTAACAAAGACCAAAAGGCGGCTTCCGAAGCTCGCTTCGAGCTCGATTCTCACAAGCGGCTGATCTCGCTAAAGGTCGAGCCCGCACAAATCTAACTCACGACTCTCTCTATATACGCCGATAAGCCGGTATGGTCATTGACGATTGGCTTAGGCGAAGCGAAGCCCGTACCGCCAAATCTGGCGATCCTTCTTTGTTGGTTGAGGAAACTCCTCTTGCCCTTGCACGCCCACTGGATCGCCTGGCCGCTGCTATCATTGATGTTTTTGTGCTTCTTGTTCCTATTTACATTTTAATCAGCGCCCCTCTCAAGCGCTGGCTGATGGCCAGCTTCATTTTGGGTGCCGAGCCGGAATTTTTGGCTACCATTCTGGCGATGACGTTAGTTGCTGTATTGTTACTTATTGGCTATCAGACCGTGAGTCACTACTACTACGGAGCCACTCTCGGCAAACGGATATACGATCTGCGCGTGGTTTCGATGTTCTCAGGAGAAAAATTAGGATTCTGGGATCAGATTCTTCGGTCGACCGTTTGGGTGGCCGAGATCTTCCTTTTGGGCCTGCCGTGGCTTTCGATCTTTAGCAATCCAAAGCGACGGCCGTTGCATGATCGTGTCGCGGATACAGTTGTGGTTACTCGATCTCCGACCGGGGTGCGGGCCCCGATGCAATGGGAACGAGGGCTGGTGCGAGGAATTTTTGTGGGTCTTTTTGCTATCGCCTCACTCTCCACATCTGTTTTTCTGCGGGGACTTTTTGACAAGCTGAGAATGGAAAAAGCACTCTCCATGATTGATCTGCAGGGGACGGGTGAGTGCGAAGTGGTCGCCAATGCCTTGGATGATTCGAGCATGGACCCTCACCATCGCTTGAAAACGGCTATGACTCTCTATGCCGCAGGTCTTGCGGACCGCGCCTGTTTGGAAGTGGAAGTGGAAGCCGAGACGGGCCGTCAGATTCCGATTGGACCGATCACTTATCTGGCGCAAGCATTTATTTATGCGGATGATGCGGAGATATCAAATTCTTACTTAGATGAAGTTTGTGAGACCGCGCCAGGATCGGTCGAATGTTCTATGAGTCAGCTCGTGACCAGTTGGTCAGATGAAGATTGGAAAGCCGTCGAAGAAATATTGAAGTCGGCGCCTCGTGGTAGCGGCTATATGGAAGTGTGGGGCGTTCGACACTTTATGAAACAAGCGGCCTACGGGCAGGCATTGACTCTTTTGGATGATTTGGCGCCGCACAAGGAGTTGGCAGAATTCTCAATGGTGCAAAGAGTGCGAGCTCTGTTCAACTCGTTTCGTGAATCCGAGGCCGTGGCGGCCTACCAACAAGCGGCCTTAGCTTTGCCGGTGGTGCCGAGTGAGGATCTAAGTTCTTGGCTCTGCCATCAGCAACTGCAAAACGGTTGTGATGCGGTCAAGGGGCCAGCTTGCGCGGCTAGTCTCAAAGAAGACAACTTGGCGGATATCGATACCGAAAGACCCTCGCAGGCGTTGTCGCAAGTACTTGCTCTCGAATGCAAAGGCGGCGGTCAAGTGGATTATCTCAATCTCACTGAGCTTGTGCGCGATCGGGACTGGCAAACCTTTTTTCGGGCGAATCACAAGCGGCAAAAGCAGGATCGCTCGGCGTCGGGTGAATTGTTCTCGGAACTTTTACGGTCCAACTCGGCCCCCGAACCACTTCGAATTGAGGCCGCCCGTCGGTGGGTGCAGTTCGCCACCCCCAAGCAGATGGCTCGAATTGTGAAAGAGTGGGATGAATTTCAGTCGCGCGAAGGTTGGGTCAAGATCGGCAATATTTTATTCTCCCGCCTGGCGGAGCAAAACAATTCCAAACTTGCTTTGTCGGTGGCCAAACGCTTAGCGCAGGACGAGTCTTTATCGCCCATTGCTATGCGAATTTTGTCAGGCCTTGGTAATGGGACGCAAGAGATGGAGCGCCGCCCGGCTCGGGAAGAGGGAGATGAAGAGTGATCATTCCCATTCTCAACGGACTATTGAGTTGGCGTAAAGCCCCCGTTGTCTGGATGTTGGTAGCGCTCAACTTAGCCGTATTGGGTTACACCACTTCGGTGGGCATTGAGGCTCAACAGGGCCTTGAAGACTTAATGAAGGGCAGCTACTTTCTCGACTCCCAAGGAAAAATCTACGCGCAGTATCTGACCGGAAAATCAAAGAGTCAGTATCCTCCATTTATGTTGGAGCTTGCCGACAAAATTAACGCCGGTGAAGCAGATCGAGCCAGCTGGCTTGGACAGTTGGCTTTTCGTGACTATTCATTTATGCATTCGGCCGATAAGGCCACCTTTCATGGCGATCAAGTGGCGCTTCGTTATTGGAAAAGACGCGTAGGCGAAGCGCAAGACCTTCAAGCTTCCCATCCAAGTTTTACGCTTGGCTTGAACGCCGACGATGCGGGGCTCGAAAAGTGGGTCAGTTACATTTTTGTTCATAGTGGAATGGTTCATCTCGCGGGCAATATGCTGTTTCTAATTATCTTTGGTGCCACGTTAGAGATGCAAATCGGAGGATTGGGACTATTAGTCTGCTTTCTTCTCTCTGGGGTGTTTGCCGCTGGGGTGTTTGCTCTTATGACGGGTGTAACCAGCTCACCGCTTGTGGGTGCCAGTGGCGCTGTCAGTGGAATCATGGCGCTTTATTGTGTCCTTAACTGGAGTCGGCCTGAGCGTTATTTTTATTGGTTCTTTCTTCCCTTTCGGGGATTCATGGGATTCGTGTTTTTGCCCGCTTGGGTCGCGCTCATTCTTTGGGGGATCAATGATCTCTCCGGGTACCTGGGCACACTTCCAGAGTTGGGCGGAGTGGCCTACACGGCCCACTTGGGGGGTGAGCTCTCTGGCGTGATCGTGGCTTTGACTTTGTGGCTTGTGCGTCGTCGCAAGTGGCCCATTGTCGATCGTCCAGTCGTTAATGTCCCAGTGGGCAAACTCTTTCCTTTGCTACCGCCCCTTCCGACGCGGAAGCCGCCTTCTGACCGCGCGGCGTAAAGCAAGGCTATCGGGCAACACCACCAAAATAGGTGCGATTTGAAGTTCGTTGGGGCAAATGTGAACTCGGAGTTGTGTAGGCTCAATCATATTGAGCTGTAGGGCTCTCAGATTTTGTCTAGTGGCCAGACAGACGGTGGAAACATGGACCTAGAGTTGCAAAGGCTTTCGGTAGAAAAGGAAAGAGGTGAAGTATGTACTGGTTGATTTTTGTCGTTTTCGCACAAGGCGTTTGGGCTCAGGGAGGCCGCTCTACCATCCCCGATGTCCGGGAACAGCCTGCGCGATCGGATGAAAGGCGCCCACATCTGGGAGTCATGGCAGGAATAGCGGCCCCTGAGAAAAGCTACCGAAATGAGTTCGAATATGGAGTCGATGTCGGCTATCAGCCCTGGATTCCGTTTAGTGTAGGATTGGAGGCCTCGGCTTTTAAATCGAGACGGGCGTTTGGCATTCAGGAACAGGATTTGGATCGCACTCAAATTTTCGTGAAGGGAAGTTTCAATTTTGGCGGTAACCTCCCAGTGATCAAAGACAGTTACCTGGGATTGGGGTTAGGCCCAGTATTCGATCAAAATTCTCCGTGGTCGGGAACTCACATGGGAATTGCCCCAGTCGCTGGATTCGACATTCCATTAACTCGTGATTTGCACGATTTCTTCAGTCTGGGCGCGATGGCCAAGTATGTTTTTGTTAGCGGTCCATCGCCTGACACTTTTGCGGTCAACGGTCTCGTCAAGTATTGGTTTTAAGAATGATTTTCTTGGTGCTCGTCCTGACTTCTGTCATCAGCACCAGCTGCACCCATCACAAAGGGAGTGGCCCCCCACAAGAGGCGGGCGCTCCCCCAAAGGACGATGAAGAGTTCGAGAAATTTTTAGGCCAATCCACACTGATTGACTATGTTTGAACAATCACCATTTCTTCGCTGGGAACAAATCCGCGCCGCATAGTGTTTTCTGTGATCACCCGGGGTTCAAGAAACTGTAGCAAATAGTCGGGCCCACCGGCCTTGCTACCGACCCCTGACATTTTGAAGCCGCCAAAGGGATGACGCTCCACCAAAGCGCCCGTATTGCCGCGGTTGATGTAGAGGTTGCCCACTTCAAATTCAGCCTTCACTCGTTCAATGGTGGCGGGACTTCTTGAGTAGAGCCCACCGGTTAAGGCGTATTCAGTGCTGTTGGCGATCGCGAGTGCATCCGTCATATCTTTGGCCTTTATTAAAGCCAAAACGGGACCAAAGATTTCTTTTTGCGCGAGATCGGAGTTCGGGTCCACGTCAGTGAAAATAGTCGGTGGGACAAAGTAGCCATCGCCAAGCTTTGGAGCCTGATAAAGAAGCTTGGATGACGCCTTCGCCGTTTCAATAGTTTGCATAATGCGATTGTAGGCTTCCTCATCGACCACAGGGCCAACGAAGGAGCGCGGATTTTCCACCGCGCCCTGGTGAAGGCTGCGAGCCGCTTCGACTAGCCGTTCTTGAAATCTCTCCCACTGGCTTTCGAGCACGATGACCCGGCTGCAGGCCGAGCATTTTTGCCCCTGAAAACCGAAAGCGGAATAAATCACGCCCTGAACGGCCTCATCCAAATCCGCATCGGAATCGATGATGATCGCGTTCTTTCCACCAAGTTCCGCAATGACTTTCTTGATATGCGTTTGGCCCGGTTGAACCACCATGGCGTCCTTCAGAATCTGCAAGCCCACTGGCTTTGACCCTGTGAAGGCAATTAAGGCGATATCTTTATGTTTGACCAGGTGGGCGCCAATCTCTTCGCCATAGCCTGGCAAAAATTGAACGGCGTCCGCCGGAAAGCCCACTTCGCGCATCATCCGCATCAGTTGGGCCCCGATAATAGACGATTGCTCGGCCGGTTTCATAATCACGGTATTTCCCGTCACGAGAGACGCGGTCACCATTCCGGTCAAAATCGCCAGTGGGAAATTCCAAGGCGCAATCACCAGCGCCACGCCGCGAGCCTGATAGTGATACTGGGAATTTTCACCCGGAGCGTGCCCCACCTTGCGTGGGGCACTCAGGCGGCGCATCTCAAGAGCGTAGTAACGGCAGAAATCAATGGCCTCGGCCACATCACCGTCAGCTTCGCGCCAGCTCTTACCCACCTCGAAAACCTGGAGGGCGGCGAGGCTGTACTTTTCCTCTTGCATGCGATTGGCTAGCTTATCCAGTAGCAGGGCTCGTTCTTCGGCAGGCTTTTTCGACCATGTCTTATGGCCTTTCTTGGCGACTTGAACCGCTTGTTCTGCATCTTCGAGGCTGGCGGCACAAACGGCGCCGATTTTTTCAGAAACATGCGAGGGATTTTCGCGCTCGATAAGCCGCGAAGACTTTTTCTCCTGCCCACCGATCACGATCGGATAGGTTTTGCCAAAGCGAGAGCGCCACTCATTCAAGGATTGGATCATGCGCGCCCGGGCCTCCGGCATGGCAAAATCAAGCGGCGGTTCATTATAGAAACGTCCGTTTTGTCGAACGGGACTGCCCGCGGAATTGGCTAGGTTTTCGCGTGGGTCTTTCATCAACACTTCGGAGCTCACATTGTCAGCGAACTTCGAGCGCAAAAAAGATTCGTTGGATGTATTTTCCAAAAGGCGTCGCACCAGATAGGCCATGCCAGGAATCAGTTCGCCTATGGTGGCGTACTCGCGCACCCGGTAACCGTCGCGGACTAAAGATCGCTTAATTGGATCAGCCATACCAAAGAGCATTTGAATTTCAATGGCGCGCGGATCAAGCCCTTTGGTTTGGGCATAGGCCATGGCCGCAGAGATGCTGCGAACATTATGGGATCCTACGGCCACACGGATATGAGGGTAGGCATCAATCAGTTTTTTTGCACATTGCTCAAAGCAAACATCGGATTCACGTTTGTTTAAAAAGACGGGGACGGGCCAGCCCTTCTGGCGGGCAAGAACGGTTTCGTAGTCCCAATAGGCGCCCTTAACCAAGCGAATGGTGAACGGCACGCCTCGGGATTTCGCGAGAGCGATCATGCGATCCGTGTCCGCCAATGTGTCGCGCAAATAGGCCTGCAAGACGATACCCCAGTGGCGATATCCGCGAAATTCGGGTTCCATAATGACTTCCGAAAACGCTTGCAGCAGCAATTCTTTATGGGCGTATTGCTCCATGTCTAGATTGATGAAAATTCCGTGCTGCATGGCCCGTCGAAAAACCTGGGCGATGCGCTCTTTCACGATCGCCAGCGAGGGCTCCCACGCGGCTTCATCGATTTGCGAGTAGAGGGCCGTCACTTTGACAGAGACATTCACCTTGGGGATCGGGCCATTTTCATCTTCATCGATTTGCGGGACTGTCTCCCAAGACTTTGCATCCTGGGCGAGCCAGTCCATCAAATCCAAGTAGCGCTGCAGGTACTCGGCCGCTTCCTTTTCTGAAAGTGTGGCCTCGCCCAAAAGGTCGGCCGTAAAGGTGATCTTGTTTTTGCGCGCCTTCTTAAGGGCGGGCAGGGCGTCTTGGGGATTTTCCCCGGTGATGAACATTTTGGCCATTTGGGTGACATTCTTTTTGACCGCGCCCGCTAAGAGCCCGGGGGCCAGGGAGCCTAAGCCTAAGCCAAAATTGAAAACCGACGGGAGGTCATCACCACTTTCCGCGAAATATTCCTTAAGGTGTTTGGCGACTTCCGAGCTCGAAGTCAGATAAGGTAGGACATCGACAAAACGGAACATCTGCACTTTGAAGTGCTCATTCTTCATCGACCAATCCATGATGCGGCCGTACCACCAATCTTTATTGAAGATCGAACCGCTGTCGTCCTCTAAGGATTTGAAGATTCGCTCACCAGTTTGGCGAACAGATTGTTCCAGGTCTTGATCCTGCGCCCTCATTCCCGCTCCTCTTTTTAAAACGGGCGGAGTCTATCGTGTTTAAGACGGGTGGCGCAAGGCGAGAGGTGGGGAGGTTGTCCTCCCCCCCTGCGTAAGGTGGGTTGTGTGGTAGGGTTAGTAGCTCGTATGGGATCCACGACTGTGGTCGAGCCGGTCTGTTGCCCTAGTCATAAGGCAAGACCGATACCAACAGGATTGGGGTCACTTTGACTGGCGGCGGGGCCGCCATTTTCATGCGGGGTCCAGGAGGCCGGTGCGAAACCGATTTTGAAGGTGGCATACCGACACCATCTATAATATGAGCTGATAGCACGGACATCCTAATCTAATTGATTCGAATTCAGGTCAGATTAAATAAGACATTATAATAAATAGGAGCGCATTTGGGCCGCAGGGCGTGAAAAAGGTGTCTCAATTTTGGGCGATGAGCTTACTGAAAGATTTTAGGGACTTAGCCCTTTCTGCGGGGGCCGCTCGAATCGGCCTGTTTAGATCAGTGCCATGGGGCTCAAAAACGGCGCTTTTGCCTCATTGAAAAATCAAATAAATTCAAATATTTATCTAATTGCTCGGCGGCCTACTCCTTGCCTTTATTCAAGGCAAAGGAGCCCACGCGTGCCGAGCTATCTGAAACATCCAAGTCTATTCATCATTGCTGTTTTGCTGCTTGTCGCAAGCTGTAGCCGGCCTTTGCCCCCGCAGGAGTCCTGCAATTTTGTCCAAAATCCGGAACAGCAGCGGGTTTCATGGAAGGCGGGACTTCCCGTCAAAATGTTCGTGCACAGCTCCGTACCCGTTGAGGCCTATGCTGCAATTGATCGCGCAGTGGAAGAATACAATCAGACTCTTGGCGGCGGCCGCGAAATCATTCGGATCGTGGCCAAGGGCGTGGATGGGGATCTGAGTCCCAAGAAGGACGGTCGCTCGATGATCTACTGGTTTAACTCCTGGGATCCCGATAAACCGACGGAACAGGCTCGAACAACTATCTATTGGAGCGGAATTCATATTTTCGAAGCTGACATTCGCATCAACGCACACAACTTTAAGTTGTACCTGGGGGAGGCCCATTCTTTCGCCAATTTGGATCTTACGAGCCTTTTGGTGCATGAGTTGGGTCACGTCCTTGGTCTGGCTCACAATTCGACTTCGGGAAGTGTGATGAATTTTTCTTTAAACGACGGCCAGGATCGAAGGAAGTTAAGCACAACGGATTTGAATAGTTTGCGATGTGAGTACTAGTGGTTTCACTTTGGAACCGCTCTAGGAGCGGGTTTTAGAGTTGTAAGTTAATTTAAGTTTGAGGAATTATAAGAAGTGGCTACCATTAAAGGTGTCAAGAAGGTTGAGTAAAGATTGAAGGAGAACAACTTGAACACAATCCCCGTGCCGCCCAGCTCAGAGCGAACCATCGTTCGGCATGAACCGACTCGTGAACGCCTCCATCACGAAATCGGAAATCTTCGTTCGGACACTCGCGATGTCCTGACTCAACTCCGTGGCAACATCGCACGACTGGATGATATGTGCGGTCGCCTGCAATTTGTTATGGGCGAGTTGCGCTCCGTAATTAAACGTTAAAGTTCTGACACCTATAAGAATTGGCGAGTTCAAAAGTTTGACAGCGCGATTTTCCAGAGCTTTTTTCTAATCTGAACCAGGCGTCTCAATTCGAGTCGACTCCAATATAAACACTGAAGAAGTTTTTTTGGCTTTTCGTCGAATTCCTCCGCTATTCTAGGTTTGCGCGTTTGGTTGGTTTTTCGGGGGATGAGATGAAGTTCGGATTTTTACTTTTAGCGGTTGTCGGTTTGAGCGCTTGTGGAACGGCTCACAAGCGATCTGATGACGTCCAAGTTTTCTACGAAGTGCCTAAGGTGAAGTACAAGAAAGTCTGCCATATCACCGAGTCGGGCGATAATTTCGTTTCGCAGCAGTACACCAAGAAATCGGACTTCGCTTCTAAATTCCGTCGTCGCGCGCGTAACTGTGGCGCCAATGCGGTGATCATCACCGATATGTTTGCCTTCGAGCGTGGCAGCGCCTTTGCCGACGGCATCGCGGTTTATGTGCCTCCTGTTGTGGGTTCAGGTGCGGCTGGGCCCGGCGGCCGCTAGTCTCGTTTGTTTCAGGGCCAGATGCTTCGCGCTTGGATTATCCTGCCGTCGCCCCTATAGCTTCAACCATTCCGGCAGGTTTCGCGTCCTCTCTGGTTGGTAATCAATGTATCCCAGGGCTTCCCATTCATTCAAATATAAATAGTATTTGACTACAAAACCGCAGGCGCAGGTGCCGATAAGGCCGACAAACTTAAGGCGCATGTAGGGGGCCTCATGCTTCGCGCGCGAGTGCCGGGGCAAGGTCGTGGGCGCGAACTGCCAATGGCAGAGCGACATTTTTTAATCCATGCGAATTTTAGAAAACCGGGGGAATAATCGATTTTGAAACCTGTGGTAGGTTGCACGTCAACAGCGGCAAAGGAGCCAGTGTGGCCATCCCCAAGCAATTGAATATGTTTGAAATGAAGAATCTTAAATCTTTGTTTATCCCTCAACGAGGCCGACGTAAGACACAGCGACCGCTTTCGCGCCGACATCCCTTGCATTTGATTTTAAAATCCAAACACCATGATCTACAAAAAAACGAGCGTGCTATTCACCGGCAATGGCATCGACTCGGCAATAGATTAGGCCTAAAGACCTACCGATTGGTGGTGGTCTCCGATCACATTCATGCCGTTGTGGTGATTCAGTCGCGCGACTGCTATCGAAAATTCATCAGTGGTCTCACGGGCTACTTGGCGCGGCGACTTCAGGTCAAATTTAAGACTTCGCCCGCCAGCCGAATCGTCGAATGGGGCCGGGCTTTCAAAACGCTTCTAAAGTACGTTCAATTGAATGAATGGGAAGCCCTGGGGTACATAGATTACCAACCCGAGAGGACGCGAAACCTGCCGGAATGGTTGAAGCTATAGCGTAGGCCATCGTATTGAGACATGAAGGCGCTTAGGCCTCCCGTAGTCCCGGACAACCCAACCCAGAGCCATGAATTGGACTGCTGTGCGGACGACTCGCCGAGATCACACCAAGTTTAAGACTTCGCCCGTCAAGCAAAACTCTTCGTGGGCTTGGTAAATATAAACGGACTTCCTTCGGTCACCATGACGGTGTGCTCGAATTGTGCGGTGAAGTGGGGTGGGCTATGTAAGGTCCAACCGTCGCCATTGTCCTCTAAGATTTCAGCTCCCGTGGAAAGTATGGGTTCAACTGCCACCACACTGTTCTTCGTAAAAACTCGCTTGTCTTTTTTAACATAGAAATTGGCGATGAACTCGGGCTCTTCATGAAGAGAGAGACCGACTCCGTGGCCGCCCAAATTTCGAATCACGGTTAAACCCGCACGATTGGCAAATTCCTCTACCGCTTGGCCCATTTGATTCAATGGCCGACCGTGCGAAACATGCTTGAGCGCCACCTTCAAAGCCTTTTTCGTTGAGACACAGAGATTTTGCTTTTGGACGGTGCCTTGTCCCAACACCAAAGAACCACCCGTGTCGGCAAAAAAACCATCTCGTTCCGCAGAGACGTCGATATTAACCAAATCACCATCCGTCAAAATTCGGGCTCCGGGAACTCCGTGAACGCCCTCATGCTCGACACTTATGCAAGTGGAGCCGGGGAAATTGTACATTTTGATAGGTGCGGACGTAGCCCCACATTCTGCTAAGAAACGCGCTCCCACCTCATCAAGTTCGGCTGTACTCATTCCCGCGCGGACCGAAGATTTCATCAGTTCCAGACAGTTGGCCACTATGGCTCCGATCGCCTTTAAGCTTTCAAACTCTTTTTCAGTTTCAATAGACACGGGTAGACTTCCTTGTTCAAAGCGAGCCAGACAGCTTAAACCTTCGGTACTTTCAAAGTCAAAAAGCCATCGGCCCAAGTGCGCTCGACTAACTTTTCATGGACGGGACGGGGAAGCGGGATTTCTTGTCGAAACGTCTGATAGTTTGAGGTCTCCATTTTGGCGCCGCTGGGGTCGGCGAGCTCGTCCTGAAATTTGCGTTGGCCCGAGACAATTGCGCGATCATTCTTGATAAAGAGCTTCACATTGTTCTTTTCATACTCTGGAACTTGAGTCTTGATGAAATAGTAATTGTCATTCTCGGTGACGGTTGTGGCGGCATCGTTGAAGCGGTAGAAGGGATCATCCTTCTGGCTCTGATACTTGCCCAGGTCGTTCATGATTTCGCGTTTTTCATGCTCAAGGCTGCGCGCTAGGTTCTCGCGTTGAAGACGAATGGCATCGGCATAGGCTTGAAAACTCTTGAGCTGGGCCTGTTCGTACTCCATCCGTCTTTGCACCAAAGCTTCTTTGTAGAAGGTATTGTTGCGCTCGGCTTGCTGGTGAAAAAGGCGATCCTGTTCGGCCAACTGATCTTGGTGGGTCTGTTTGATTTCCTTTTGCTCCTGCTCCTGCTGATTCAAAAGTTGGTTCATTTTGAATTCATGAATGGCTTTTTGTTCAGCGACGCCTTGGTCACCCATTTTGTGCTGGCGGGCGATTTGTTCCGAGTAGAGCTGCCTGGTTGTTTCGACCTCTTGATGTCCTTTTGCTCTCTCCTTTTCGAGTGTCGCTTGATTGGTTTCGGAGGTTTCTTTCAGTCTTTGTTCACCGCTGGTCTTTTGATCTTCCAATCCCTGGTGCATCAGGGTGCTCTGTTTCTCATGGCGTTCGTTGAAGGCTTTTCTTTCTTGCTCGAGCTGCTGACTGTGGGTTTGTTTTTCGTGCGCGATCTGCTCGCGATTGCGGCCAGAGAGTGTATCGAGGGTAGTC